>CAZBZO010000002.1:198864-205092 GCA_964496425.1 uncultured Candidatus Saccharibacteria bacterium
GAAAAGGTCTGTGGTCCGGTCACGCTGTATTCATACATATTTCCTTTCTCAAATTCTGGATCGACGGGCACCATAAAGCTTGAGATCGGATCAGAGAGCACAGAGAGGGATTCTGGTAATTTTTCTTTTTGTTGCCAATAGTTGATGACTTGCCATTGAATGGATTGCAAATCCTGCACTCGTCGATCGTCGAGCCGCCACATACGTTGTTCACCGGGAGTGCCAATAACACAGAAGCTCCAGATTATTGCGGCCAATACGATAACAGATGTCAGGCCAGCATATAAAGCTCTTATGCGAAGAGTGAGTGGCTTCACCTCTAGCATGTAGGTGTAATACGAACCAGCTACGAGTGCCACAAAAAGGACCGTGACAACTTTCAAAATAAACCGCAAAGTTATTTCGCCTGCTACGAAATATCGTACGAGCGTAACAAGATCAACGACAACAATCACTGCTGCCAAAAAAAGAATGAGGTAGATCATCCATTTTCGGATCGCCAGATCTATGCGACCGAGCCCATCTTTAGCGAGACGGTTGAAAAAATATGAAAGTAGGAGGAAAATAGGAAACACAATAATAAGCGTCGCGAGCGCGGAGCGGACAGATTCGAAATTGTAACTGCTATATCCATACTGATACGTTGCATTTAAAGCGTCAGGAAATTTCTTTTCTAAGGTATCGAATATCAGATTGAGAAACGATGCCACAGAAGCAACAAGTGTTACTAGGACGCCCAAGGAAATAAAAAAAGATTTTGGAGTCATCTTATGGCTCACTTCATGTGATGTATTCATGAATAAAGTATAGCAAACAAAAAACAATATGCTATAGTACTGAAATAGTCTTTATTCTCTATGACAAAACCCAACCAAGAATTACAATCTGACAAAAAACGTCCTGTCCGCACCTCAAGCTCGGTCACAAGCTGGATCGGCTCGCCTGCCTCCCTCATCATTCACACGATATTTTTTTTCGTTATGATTCTCTGGGGTTTTCTTGGTGAAAATTCCCAAGAAGCACTTTTGATTTTGACTACCATCGTATCTTTGGAAGCAATTTATCTTTCTATTTTCATCCAAATGACCGTCAATCGTCATGCCGACGAACTTGGCGAGGTTTCGGAAGATATTGGTGAGATTCAGGAAGATGTGGGAGAAATCCAGGAGGACGTGGGTGAAATTCAAAAGGATGTCGACGACATTCAGGAAGATGTGGAAGATATTACAGATCCTACGACTGCACCCAAAAAACATGAGCCTGAGCAATCACGCTTCACTCAAATCGAACTTACACTCAAAAAGCTCGTTGAAGAAATTACCGAACTGAAAAATCAGAAATAGAGATTTTCTTTGCTCCCTGGCGAATGATACGAGGAGTTTTTTCTAAAAGTGAAATGACTGTCGACGGCTTACCTATTTTTTTCCCATCGCTCACATAAAAGTCTACCTGCTCCCCAAAATATTTCTTTGCTTCAGAAATAGTTTTGGCCGGCTCTAAACCTTGCGGATTGGCGGACGGTGCTACGAGCGGTCCGCTCTGAGCAAGAAAATTACGAAGCGTACGACTTGCAGGCAATCGGAAGGCTAATGACTTGGTGCCTCGATGCAAATAAGCAAATGAAATATCTGGACACGGTATGATCACTGACACCGGCCCAGGCCAGAGTTTTGGAAATAATTTTTCATATTTTTTCAACGCCGAATGCTTGATGAAAAGTTCTAAATCAAGTACCGAAGAGATAAGAATGATAAATGGCTTGTTTTCATCGCGGCCTTTGATGGCATAGATGCGCTTTACTGCCTCTCGCGACAGAGCACTGCCGACAATGCCGTAGAGTGTATCAGTCGGATACACTCCAACGCAATTATTTTTAAGCATTTCAATTATTTTTTTTTGATTTTGTAACATATATATATATATATTGTAACAAATGCATTTCTCGATTGCTTTAGATGGCAAACTTTACATACATCAATAGATATGTTAAAACATGCTCAAACAAACTTAAAAAAACATGGAACATCTAATCTCGTACCAAACACTTGCATGGATTGCAGGGATTGGGAATTCAGCCCTTGTAGTACTACTTATATTGATCTTTAAACGAAAGATTGGTAGGCCACTAAGTGAAGCGGAACAAAAGGAAAAAAGAATAAGAAAAGCAAATTCGGAACTGCAAAAAAAGCAGAGAAGAGAAGCTCGGGAGCTCGAGTGGAAAAACGAACAAAATCGTATGCAGGAACAAGATAAAAAAATACTTTTACTACCAAGGCCTGTTACGTTTGTCTCACTTGATGGCGATAATAATTATGGCAGAACTATATGCGTGCAAGATGGCACTGGGAAACCACATACATTCCATCTTGCGGATATACATCTACAAAGTTTCCATGCTTTTAATTCCTTATATCACGCTGCACGCGGGCCACATTATTATGGTAAAATAGGTGCAGTATTGTTTCAATAAATAAAATAAGAAAAGTCAAAAATAAAAGCCGGTATTACATGCCCGGCTTTTTTATATTTTAAACCCAATCACATCCCCATCTTTCACTACATATTCCTTCCCTGAAATATTCCACTACAGGGAGCGGTTTATATACGCCCGTGTAAATGGTCCAAAAAAGCCAGTTCCATACAAAAGTTGGACTGGCAATAATATTTCTAACCGATGTGCTTCTTGAAATTTAATGAGTGCGGCTTTCGTGAGGAGCCCAAAAAAAGTGGTTTCACTCCCTGGAGACCCTGGACCTAAGGTCGATACCGGAATGCCATGTATATTTAAGTATTTTTGAAGCTCTTGTACGTCTGCTCCTGTACTCCCCTCCATTAGATCCCGTAGGAAAAAATATTTCGGTGAAGTTACGGGACAAGGATTGCCACTTAAGGGACTAAAAAAGTATCCAGCAAAACAGCCCGCTGGTGTTATATTTTCCATTGGTAAAATTGACGGGGTGACTATTTCCGGCTTCGGTGAAAAACTGTGTCCTCCTCCCCCGTCATCCGAAGGCTCCGGATCCGAAGTTGCTTGTATGAGTGTATTTGTGAGCGTATCAAAAATCGAAACTACATTATCTTGAAACCGTGAAAAATAAATATCAGTACCTGAAACTCCCATGCCTGCCGGCGAATGGCCCACATCTACTGTTGTTGTCACCGTATTGGAATTTGTATCAATAATAGAGATAGTTCCATCATCAAAATTTTCTACATATATAGCACTCCCAACACCAACAATACCTCGCGGCCCTGCGCCAACAGGAATAGTCGCAGTGATGGTATTTGTTCCCGTATTAATCACAGAAACACTGTCGCTACGGTAGTTAGCAACATAGACTTTATCACCGAGCACCGTGACACCACGGGGACCTGTACTGCCAGCAGGAAGAAGAATGGTTGTCGTAATCGAGTTATCAAGCGAATTGATTACTGTTATTGAATTGCCGCCACTGTAATTCGGATCCCCATAGTTTGCAACATAGAGATCCGTGCCATATGCCTTAATTCCCCTTGGATATAATCCAACAGGAATAGTAGCAGTGACTGTGTTATTGTTTGCATTAATAACAGAAACAGTATTTGACTGGCCATTAGTAACATACAGATTTGTACCAATAGCGGTCACATAGTATGGCTTCACACCGACTGAAACGGTAACTGCAACAATATTGGTAGAAGTATTGATTACTGAGACAGTGTCACTTCCAGTATTAGCAACATATAGGTATGTAGTTCCAGAAATAGTTGCGGTAGCAAGTCCATACGGCTCTGAGCCTACAGAAATAGTATTCGTAACTGTGTTATCGATTTGTCTGATGACTGACACAGTACCTGATCCTTGATTTGCTACATACAGGTAGCCGTTAATAGGAGCTGAAACTTGATACGGATTATCACCAACAGGAATAGTGAGATACGAGCCGATAGCAATATTTTTCGAGTCACCAATATTGCGAGTAATGAATGAGTTTTCGGCTTCGAAATCGCCTTGCGAGGACGGCAGTGCGTAGCTCGTGCGCGTATAGGTATTACTTGAATCGGTAACATTGGCGCTTGTGATGCTTGAAACTTGCAAATCAGGTGTTGCTTGCCCTGATCCGACAGTGTAGGTACCAGAGAGCGTCGAGCCTGAAACATTAGAGAGTGTGGCCGTACCACCAGAATTAAGTGCCACTGACATTGTTGAGCCAGATTTGAGTGAACGTCCAAAGTTGGCTGTAATGTTAATGGTTTGACCGGAAGAATAAGTACCATTTGCTGTCGTAGAACTGAAGGAAGTGAGGTTAGGAAGAAGGCTTTCGATCGTTTCTGTAGCAATCACTGACACGGTACGATTGTTAGTCCCCACATACAGTTTGTTCCCGACAACAGTAGAATATTTTAAGTTGTTGCCTACAGAAATTGTTGTTATTACCGTATCGGTTGCCGCATCAATCACTGACATAGGACTAATAGTCCCAGTATCTCTATTAACGAATATTTTGTTACCCAAAACTGTGAGCGAGTAGGGACTTATAATATCAGTGAGTGTTGTTAAAATAGTATCGTTTAAAGTATTAATAATTGAAACCGTATCTCCAACACCTCCGGTAACATATAACTTTGTGCCAACTGAAATACTAGCGTATGGATTCGTGATACTACCTGTTATCGTTTCCACGACTGTGCCACCGGTACTATTAGTGGTCGTATCAATGACGGAAATACTCGGGCTCCCGGTATTTGATACATAAACCTTAGTACCAACGGCAGTAGCATACTCTGGACTATCACCTACAGGAATCGTTGCTACCACGGTGCCACCGGTATTATTAGTGGTCGTATCAATGACGGAAACAGTAGCGCTCCCAGAATTATTTACATACAGCTTAGTTCCTAGAATTACCGCGGAAAAAGGAGCATTACCGACTGATATTGTTGCCACGACGGTACCACCGGTATTATTAGTGGTCGTATCAATGACGGAAACAGATCCCCCCGAATTAACTACATATAGTTTTGTACCTATGACATAAGAAAATAGAGGGTTAGTACCGACTGATATTGTCGCTATGACAGAGTCCGTAGTAGTGTCAATGACAGAGATAGTATCGTCTAGATAATTACTTATATATACTTTATTTCCTAAAACAGAAGAATACTGTGGGGAGGCACCGACTGATATTGTCGCTACGACAGAGTCCGTAGTAGTATCAATCACCGTCACAGAACTACTTGAAGCATTATCCACGTAGAGTTTCGTACCAACTACCACAGAATACTCTGGACGAATACCAACATGTATCCCAAAGACAACATCTTCGTTAGTGAAATCTCCGGCGTTCACATTATCGGCAAATCGAATTGGGTTCGTCCCGGCGGTATAGCTGAGAGTAACTGTGTCAAGCGGTGTAATATTTGTTGAGACGCTAAGTGTGACCTGAAATTCGCTTATAGAAACATCTGTGAGAGAAATAGTACTACCATTAACAGTGAGAATATAATCACTCGTGTCAGGTACAGATTCACTATCAAGAGTTTGATTATAGTCATAATATAGGATTATTGTTTCGTCGTCAAAAGATTGAATACTTTGTAGTATAGGAACTGGTGGCATAATAAACGAACCACCATTTATTGGAGTAAATGTTGTTGTAGAATCAAATATGCTAGCCTGAACATCTACTACTACTCCATCTGCAATTACTGTCCAGGGACCATCGAGCACAAAATTAAGATTTGTTGCTATGTCAATTGTAAAATATCGAGTCTTTGTGCCTTCTACGGTACCATTATTTACTGATTGATCGTTATAGAATGTTCCATTCCCACTGACAGTACCTTGATTCTTAGAGCTTTCATTGAAGAATGCGTCGCCATTTACAGTCCCATTGTTGTTAGAGCTTGAATAAAAGAATGCGTCGCCATTTACAGTCCCGTTGTTGTTAGCTTTATTATTAAAAATCGCATCACCATCAAATACAGCGTCAGAAACGATACTCACAGAGTCAACCGAAAAATCTGGGAGTTGTAAGGCTGGATCTGTCTGGTCAGCATCATTCCAATAGTTTCCGAGCTCAGTTGGATCAGTATTTATAGCGTTGTTAAAGTAATATGTAGATGCTGCCTGAAGCGGAGAAATCTGAGAGCAAAAAACAACAAAAATACTGCATAAAAAAATGCCTACGGAAATTTTGCTTACTGTATGTTTTTTGAAGACCATAGGTATAAATGTCGATTTATATC
>CAZBZO010000003.1:0-123063 GCA_964496425.1 uncultured Candidatus Saccharibacteria bacterium
ACCAAAATCAGCCTTACTCGACTTCAAAGGAATTGGTTTGCGGCGCAAATGGATCCTCTTCAACTGGAGCACTTTGTTGATAGTGATTGATGAAAACCAAAAGCCCCAGGCCGATAAGAGCCATGCCGATAAGGCGGATAAACATGCGCAAAAAATGCTTGGTGTACATAACAAGATTATAGCAAAATTGACTTCATATTTATTAGTGATTTATGGTTAACATACCAGAATAGCTTACCGTAGGAAAATTTACTCCATCGCTTAATTCTGCTCTTATATAGTAACTTCCCTCTAAGATGCTGGAGGTGTTCCATACATAAGTATCCTCAGGACTATCTTCTTGGGTAGAAGTAATAAGGGTATGATTCCCATTATTAGAATCACTATCTAAATCATAATAAAATGTGATTAAAGCGTTGTCCTCATCATCTTCATCTACCCATTGAAGCATATAACTTTGGTCAGCTGTTGAACTACCAGTTAGAGTAGGACTAATAAAGGTAAGTGCGGGTGATTCATTGCCTTTCGTAAGTTGGAATTTTCCCCATGTTTCTGGTTTTGAGTCCTTACCAGAAAAATCCCGTAAAATAACTTTTATTTTATATCCTTTACCCTGGAGTGTTCCTGGAATATGCCAGGCGTATGTTCTCGTATTCATAAGCAATCCTTCTTCAGTGCCAATTAAATACCATTGATCATCATCAGGCTCTAAGTAATAAAATGAAGCACTTTGAACAACTCCTTCATTCCCTTCGGATTTAATATCATCTGATATCGTATATTGTATTAATTCTGTTTCTTTGTTATCCATTTTTTTATCCGATTCACCAACTACAAAAACGTTTGTAACTTCAGGCTTTTTCTCATCAGGGATTAAATTTGTATAAACTTTTACGCTGGTTAAATTATCATCTGAATTAACATATTTTGTTACATAACTCTCATAAAGAAAGTCAGATACTTTCGCATAGCCCGTACCCCAAGAAATTTTCTTTTGAAGAAAATTACCGTTTTCATCACTAAATGAATCTGCAGCACTCGTAGCACCAAGAATATTTACATTCTTCACTAATCCCTTCGCTGACAACACAACACCTTCTACTGTTCCATCTTTATATTTGCCCGGTATTGAACTTGTTGTAACTTGTGAGACACTGGTATAATAATAAATATTTCCTAGAGAATCAGCGGTACCTAAAGTAGCTTCATATGCAACATCCTCTTGAAGCCCCGATTTGGTAAAACTACTTTTACCCTTTCCGATGAAAGAAACCGTCCAAGTGGTATCCCCAACTTTTCTCCACATAGGAACATAATTTGCCCTATTCGGATCAGATTTTTTGTACCATTTCCACGTAATTGCCGGGGTATCATTTGATATATCTTTATATGCGACGAAATATATTGGCAAACCTGGACGTAGTGTGGGATCCTGTACAAAAGTCAGAGTCTCCTCATATCTTGAATTAGGATGAATTGTGCCAACAGTACCTTCAACAAAGAGTTTGTATTTTACGTCTCCAACATACCCCCGAGTGTTTGTAGTACCTATTGTTATTTCTTTAGTCTCTCCGGGATTTATAACAATATTGTATGTATCAAAATCAAATGCAGCAAGGTTATAGTCATCTACAATGTAGTGAAGTACTCCTTGATCGACAGCAATGTTGCCGTTATTTGTTATAAGAATTTTTATTTCCGCTGATAGACCTGTTTGAAGTGTGGTAAGGGGAATTATATCTTCTATTATTAATTGGCCTGTCACTAATTCAGAGACTGAAAGCGCCTTAAGTACCTTAGCGGTTGTATATATATTATTCAAGAAACTTCCATTTAGATCCTGACTCGCTTCAAAAAAATCTATGATTTCATTAGAAAATGTTAATTCTCTGCCAGCTGATTTTACCGCATGATATGCAAGAGCGGAGTTGAGAATTTCATTATTCCAAGAACCATCTGGTGATTGAGTTGTTATCAGAGAATCTACTGCCGGATCAAGCGTATCGTCAATTTCAATATCTCCCAAGTGTTGATGTTTCCAAAGAAGTAAAGCTTCGACTACTTCAGCTTTAGTAACTAAGGTACTTATTCCATTTTCAAACACACTCCATCCTTTATCCTCTCGCTGGGTATTAATCAAATAATTAATAGCGACCGATTGCGTTATATAGGGTTCTTCATCCGAGTCTTCAAAATCGGCAGCAAATAAAGCCTGGATTACTTTTGCTGTTGTAAAGGGGTCTGATTCATATTCATTATTATATGTAAATCCACCAGTTTCATCGATTGTATTAGCAAGCAAAAATGCTTCTTGCGAATTGTCATCTTCGCTATCTTCGTGAGCTAGAATTTTAAGTTTTTCAGCTCTATAATCATTATTAATAGGAAAATAGTGTTGTAACCAGTCAATTCCCTTATCTCGCGCCTCCCCTATATATCCACTTGATTGCAACCCCTCAATAACAGCCACAGTTGTAATAAAACGCGTAGCCTCATTTTCTCCCCAAGAACCATCTTCATTTTGCTGATCAAGAATATAATTAATAGCAGAATCAGCGACTGAAGTAGCGTCGGCGAATGCTGGAACTGTAAGAAAAGAAATAATATTTTGCTTTACTGATTTGAATATATTCTTAACTCCACTAAATATCTTCTGATTAATAGATTTTTCAAACGTACGTACGCTAATCAATTCGACAACAGGGTCAACACCAGTTGCACGCGAGGCTTCCAGGCTAATTTCCTCCAACGAGGATACCGTGATTTCAGGATATTCAATAAAATTATTATATTTTAACCAAAAATAATTCTTAGGAAAATAACCTGAATCAACAAGTATTTTTTCTATTGAAAACTGTAAACCTTGAGCTAATTTTTCTTTACTCTTCAAAGACTCTCCAAATAAGAAATCAAGCGGATTAACATAATCTCGTTCTTCTCGATATTTTCTAATAACTTCTTTTATTTCAGAAGAAATATTTAAAATACTTAAAGTCTCTTCCGAATCGAGACTTTGTTTCTGCCCATTAATTTCAATTATCTGCTTCCAGCCAACAGAAGAAATGTCGTTAAATCCTCTTCCATCTATTTTAAATATTGGAACTTTCACAATAGATTCTAACTTAACCGATTCAGATGAATTCTGAGCAGTAACAGTGGCTGGAATAGAAAACACAAAAAGAAGCCCTAAAAGGGGTAAAATATTTATAGTAAAATTATACTTTGATTTCATATGTTTTTTGCTACTACAATCTTAGAATCTCTTAAAAAATCATTAACAGTGCCTTTATACTCACCAAGGCCAATTTCCGAAGATACGATTAATTCTCTCCAAAGTTCATACGTACGTCCATCCCATTTATATGCCTGGATAACATTATTCGGATTATATTCTCGAACCATTATTTCTAAAATTTTATCGGAATCTAAATCGATTAAGCCACTCGGTGCTAAAGATGGTTCACACTCAGTTAAAGTAGTGATCCTACCTTGATAGTGTTTTGTTTCGTCACTCGGATCAGTTCCTTCAACTACTTGATATGGAGTGATTAATTTAATTTGATTATCCGCCCATTTATAAGCGTAAATACTACAACCAGTGAGTTTCTCCCCATTTAAATCGACAACATATATTTCATCTATTCCATCATCATCAAGATCAATCAAATCAACAGACCAAGGAAAAATTTTTTGGAAAAATTCACTTGATTCCCAAAATATATTTTCTCTATTGAATAAAATGATCCCTGCTCTATCGTAAGGAATATTTGAATGATTATGTACCTCATTTTTTTTCTCCTTATCCCAGACTCCCTGACTATCTCTATAAACTACCAGAGAAAATTCTTGACCCCCGTAGATTACATTTTTATCACTTGATCCTGAAAGATAATTCTTAATAGCTTCTTCTCTTGGACTTAGCGTGAGATCAGCATTCAAAATTTCTTCCTTGTCTTGTACTATTAATAAGCTTTTTGTTTTTTCAAAATTTACCAAGTGTATTATAAGAATTAATGCCACAGAAAATATGCAGACACTTAGAATCTTAGCTTTAATTTTTGTATTCAAAAATTTCATAACATCATGGTTTATAAAGTGGATAAATAACAGTACAGACTCCATCAATTGTATTATCAGCATAGGCGGGACTTCCATTATAAGTCCACACGGCTTTATACCAAGTACCACAATTACCTACCGCTGCTTTAACAAGGTCATTATTATACTTATATCTTAGAACAGAAGCAGCAAGATGTATTGATGTTTCTGGATCATTCATATCATATATATTTCTAGCGATACCTGAAGTGGACTTATCGAACCAAAGATTTCCATTCATATCTTTGGCTAAGGTCAGAGCACTTTCGTACAGAACTTGACTCATTCCATAGCTTGCACTTAAGATCATTTGAGCTGTAAACTCTCGGTTTAAAGGATTCTGTATAGGATGGGAAATATCTATACTTTTTAACCAACCTTGGCTTCCTGGCGGAGTGTCATTTGCTTGTACTTGAGCGAATGTTTGCCCCACAGCGTATTCCTTTATTCCTCGAAGTGACCAGCCTCCCGACTCTCTAGATTTTACTATTTGTAATAAATCAGGATTTAAATCATCGAATTGTGAGCCTTCTGTAATAGACATTCCCGCAAGGGTATGTCCTGCAATAGCATGCTGTTTATATGGATGTGTTGTAAGAGGATGAACAGGCGAAGTACCTGAATAATCAGTATAATCACGACCCGGTTCATATCGGTATTGATTAGGTTCAAAAGGGTCAGACCAGCTTTCTTTATGTATTATCGATTTAAGTAATCCTCTAGGAATTCCAAATTCATCTTCATATTTAATAATATCCTTATCGTAAGTGTTATATTGGTCTCCAATTAACATGACTTCATCTTCTTCTATCTCAACATCCACATACGCATCTGTTCCATATCCACTATAGAGTCGTATGAGCCCAATAGGTAAATCTGAAGTGTCAATATATCCAATTTCTTCCCAATCATTAATCAGCGAATCATAGCTTGCATGCCAATAAATATCTTCCTCACCTTTTATAAATTCATCGTCATTGTCAGGTTCATGAATTGTGGCCTCTAAATTAATCGTTAAATTCTCCCGCCAAAAATTTTCCCATCCGTCTGGAAATTGTTCTACCGTATAAGCCCCGTTTAAACCTTCCCCAATCGCATAAGTGCCATCCCCTACTTCTGGATCAATTACAATATAAAATAACCCATTCCAGTTCACATAAGCAACTGGCGAAGAAGGTGTATAAATAATTTGACCATCATCAATAGCGTCATGAAAAACGTCTTTCATGCTTGAAGATACAGCAAGCATATTAATATCACTTTCATTTGCTTCTGTAATTTTTTTCATCGTAATGCCTGGGAAATTCCCGGCTGCAACAAGTTTTAATCCTTTAACCGTTGCCACGGATTCAACCTCATATGTATCTTCGAAAATATCCGATTCGTCATGAGACCCTTGTAGGCCATAGATATATGAAAATTCCTTTTTGTTGTCATTAATATCTTCTGCTAATCTATTAAAATAACGAATCGCCGCATAGGCATTAATGCGGAGTCCAATCCATTCAAATGAATAAGGATTGTCATTGGCGTAACTCACAACCACACCATTTGAAATTGATGCGGATGTTGCAGTATTAGTAAAATCCCCGCCTGATATTTGTGCAAGTTCATTATGAGTGGATTGTAAACGATACAGATAGTCTACTCCTGTACGATATAGTTTCTGATCTTCATAAAAACTTCCACTTTCGGTATCTCCGTTTGGTCGTAAGGCACTTGGAATTACTCGATCCGTATTAAATGCAAAAGCTTCTGATATTCCACTATGCAGATCTTTTTCAATCGTTTTTTTAACTTTGTTTTTTACAATTCCACCCATTTCTCGTTCAGGAGCAATGAATTCAAGTTTATAATTTTGAGAATGGCCGAGTATTGACGATTCTGTACTCTGAGCTATTATTTCTCCCCGCACTTTAAGTGTCGGTACAACCTTAACAAGAGACAAGGGTTCAACATCATACATTGTATCAAATGTATCAAGTATATTTTGATCATCAGCTGTGGCTGCTTCATAACTAATAAGCGCCTCTTGATCGGCAAGAGCGGAAACATTTGCATTTTCACTTAGAATTTCATTCCCCCCATCTGTAATGGTGAACTTGATGGTGTGTCGATACGATGTTGGAATATAATCGTAAGTCCCCAAATCGGAGGAAATCTCAAATGGGATAGATCCGGGAATAAAATCTAAATCTTGATCACTTTTATAAAGTTTCAAAAGTGCATCTTGGTACGAAAAATCCTCATAGTATTCAAAAGGTGTATTCTCGATATAATTCTCCACTTCCCCACGAAATGCCTCTACGGGTTCTTCGATTCCATAATTTCCGCTAATATAATTGTCAAAGAAAGTGGATATATTAAAACCATCTTCAACCATTTCTGAAATCACGTCTACTGATTGTAAATAATCATATGAATTAATAGTTGGCTCCATTGGTACCCATTCTAGAGTTCCCCCATCAGTAATGTCCAAACCTCTACTATACCCATATGGAATATAAGCTTCAACATATACATGCTCTACAACAAAAAAATATGGATCACCGTTAAGGGTATATAGGGTATAGGGAATTTTCTCAAGTGACATAATTTCTGCCGTTCGTATTGCATCATTTGTCCCAAAGAGATTATTTAACGTCCCAACATCAATTCTCATATCAACATGTCGGTATCGGGCCGGAATATCGCTTGCACGTAAAAGAGCAATAAGCAGAGAAGATTTATCCATATCATTTCCTGTCAATTCAGCTAAAGTTGCATCTGCACCTTTTTTAGAGCCGTAGTATGGCGTAAACCCTATTTCATTACTAACAAAATTGAGAATATTTAATGGATCACTATTTAGAGTTTGTGCAATTTGCTCAATAGCTTGTGAGAATACTATCTCTTCCCCTTCTGACAGGTAATCATCCGGATTGTCATTTCCTGCATATACTTTTTCTGGCTTTAAAATTCCGAGATTTTCAGTAAATGAATTATCATCTTTCAAAAAAATTTTATTTTCGATTAAACTTTTTACGCTTTCAATAAGCTTAAGTTTTTCTTTACCATTTTTAAAATTATTATCATATTTACTTTCCTCCAAAGTATGTATTCCACCAGTAAAACCTTCTATCTCGAACGGTTTTCGCTCAATAAGCTTCTCGTGGGCTTTGGCTTTTATAATTTCAATTCTCAGATTTTTTATTGCAGTATTAATCTTTTTTACTAATCCTTTATTATTTTGGCTATTTATCAATTTCTCTTCATATGCATTTAATCTATCAATCGCTACTGCCGGTGCCTTGTTTCCTAATAAATGCCTCCTTACTCTTATAAGTTCTTCTCGCACTGAGTTATTTTCATCTTTTTTAAACAGCGAAGATATGGTCTCTTCCTCGATATTGGTAGATGGTCGTGGGTTTTCTCCTGGAGTTAAGTTTTCAACATAATCTTGACTGACCTCGGGTCTCTCACTAACTAGGTCCCCCATATCTCTCCTTGGAGTATCAGATGAATTTATATCGTCTTGGGCATATATAATCACTGGTTGAAGGAGCAATAAAAAAACCGCACAAAATGCGGTCGACTTGGTAAGAAGCTTGGAGACACGAGCGTTAGAACGTATGGGTGTATACATGGCTTTATAGCTCAAGTTGTGCTTTTAATGGCCTCACTCTACCATAGCCAACAAAAAAGACAATACGGCCAAACCATCGACAAAGAGGCGCACAAAAAGGTGGAATTTTTCAGAAGATGCGGTAAGATGGTGGAGTTGGCAACAGGCTGCATCGGGGCCTCCCTACATATTTTATTATGTTTAATACCCGCAAAATAACACTCCTTATCGGCGACATCGTTGTGGTCATTTTTTCTTTTTATATAACACTCGGTCTGGGCTTTGGAAAGTCCCTCACTCCAGAGACAGCATCAGAACATATCTTACCGTTCGCGCTTATGTACGTACTGTGGATAATCATACTGTTTATCTTCAATTTTTATGAATTATCACGAGTAAAGCCGACGATCAATTCGCTCCAGCGTTTTTTTGGAGCACTTGGTCTATGCCTAGTCATTGGTGTGTTACTTTTTTATACAGTTCCAATCTTTGGCATCACCCCGAAAACAAACCTTGTCATCAACATCGTTACGTTTGGACTTTTGCTTTTTTCCTGGCGTCGCCTTTACTATTATCTGTTTTCCAATCGACTTCAGAAAAGAGTGCTCGTCGTTGGCATAAGTCCTTTGGTACAGAATCTTGTTGAGACGCTGAAACACAATCCACACTATGGCCTACAAATCATAGCTAGAGCTGAAAATGATGAAACTTTACTCGATATGCTCGACACACATACTCCCGAACTTGTTATTTTTGGCCAAAAACCGACGATCTCTCCAAAAATATTGCACAAACTTTTTAGTACCAATACGGAAACCTATGATGTTGCTCATATTTATGAGCGCGTTCTTCATAAAATACCTGTTGATAGTATTGATGAATCATGGTTTTTGGGACATATTAGTGCTAAAGAAAATAGAACATATGAATTTTTTAGCCAGATCCTCAGTATAGTTTTTAGTAGTATTGGTCTTATTATCTCCTTTCCTCTCCTCCTCATGGCTGCACTTGCCATATACCTTGAAGATCATGGTCCGATATTTTACAAACAGCAGCGTATCGGTAAACACGGCAAATTATTCTGGTTATACAAATTTCGCTCAATGATAGTAGGTGCCGATAAAAACGGGGCGCAATGGACTGAAAAAAATGATCCGAGAATCACGCGAATTGGAAGTATTATCCGGAAAATGCATATAGACGAGGTACCACAACTCTTCAATGTACTGCGTGGTGATATGTCCCTCACTGGCCCACGTCCTGAGCTCCCAGAGTTTGCCAACAAGCTAGCGCAAGAAATCCCCCACTATCACTTGAGACATATCGTCGCTCCTGGTTTTACTGGATGGGCGCAGATTAAATATCGAAATGCTCGAGGAATTTCTGAATCTAAAGAAAAATTTGAATATGATCTCTACTATATAAAAAATAGAAACTTTTTTTTGGATCTTGGGATTATTATGCGAACCATCGTGATCGTGTTCACACACGATTAGAAAAAACAGTACGCATGACAGAAAAGTTTAAAAATATTTTTTTAGCGAACAACAATCCCACACAGACGATTTTCAAGAACATCTTCTGGTTGTCTGTCTCGCAAATTAGTCGTCTCTTACGGGTCGGCACATTACTCTATGCCGCACGAGCACTCGGAACTTCAGAATACGGGGTCTTTGCGTATATTTTAAGTATTGTGGGTATTTTCTCAATTTTTTCTGATATGGGAGTCAACGGCCTGCTTGTCCGCGATACTGCCAACCATCCCGAACGGCGGAGAGAATATTTCGCTACGAGTTTTTGGATCAAAATCTCTCTGGTTGCCCTCACCTGCCTTCTTCTCTTTATCTGTGCTCCACATTTTATAAAAATAGAAGCAGCGCTCTATTTGATCCCTATAGCAGGGCTTTTGATCATATTCGATGCGGTGCGAGATTTTATTGTGGCGTATATACGAGGCTTGGAAAAAATGGAAGGAGAAACACTGATCGTCACTGTACTCAATGTGGTGCTGGCTATTTTGGGTTTTACTATTTTGGTGCTCTACCCGAGCGCTGAAGCCCTCCTCATCGTCTATACAGCAAGTAGTGCTGTTGCAACATTGGTATCTATCGTGCTCGCCCGGAAACAAATATTCCAAATTAGAAATAGCTTTCAAAAAAATATTGCTCAAGAAATTTTCAAAAATGGCTGGCCGATCGCACTTGCCGGAGCTTTTGGACTTTTGATGTTAAACGTCGACATTATTATGCTCGGCTTATGGAGAAGTGCTTCAGAGATCGGACTGTATGCTGCAGGACAAAAAATAGTGCAAGTGCTTTATTCCGTACCCGCCCTCATTTCAATTGCCATTTTCCCCACAACAGCCGCAATCATAAAAACCGGAGATATGGAGAAAGAAAAAGTCTTAAACGAAAAATCGATGTCAGCTATTTTTCTGTTTGTAATTCCACTTGTTGTGGGAGGGATACTTTTAGGAAAACCAATTTTTTCTTTCGTGTTTGGTCCAGAGTACATAGAAGGTGCTGTCGCCTTTAGCCTCCTCTTGGTTAACATCTTTTTTATTTTTCCTGGTGTCATTATTGCCAACCTCGTCTTGGCCCACAATCAGCAAGGTAAAATGTTTAAGTATGTCATCGCTGCTGCGCTCGTGAATATACTCTTAAATATTATCCTCATTCCAAAAATCGGCATCGTAGGCGCTGCCCTCGCAACTCTTGTAGCCCAAGCCATCAATTATGGTTTCACTTGGTATCAGATTCGCAAAGTGAGTCCGTTCGCTTTATTCGCACATTTACAAAAAGCAGTTATTGCAGTAATTTTCATGGGTACAGCGAGTTATTTGTTAAATAGCCTTGGCTTTCATGTGCTTGGTACGATTGCGGTCTCTGCCACAGTTTATATAGGTAGTTTATTTATTTTAAAAGAAAAAACTTTGAGCGATCTGGGAGGAATGGTGAGACAATTTCGTAACAGACCATAATCGCCTATGCCTATGATTGGATAGTCCGCCCAATATACTGACCAATACGAGACATGCGAAGCCTATGCTTAAGCGGAACCGGTAGGACTCCCCCGATGATACATACTATTCTTTTCACGATACGAAACTTATTTAAATGGTTCAGTGACTGAATTTTATCTACGACATCTTTCGTGATTGTTTTTTGACTTTCCGGGTCTGCGTTTGTTGCGGCAAGAATTGCAGTAGATAATTCTTGGAGCACACGGACAATAGTTCTTTTTTGTTCTTCAGATACGAAACGTGTAGAGTCTGAAAACCAGGCAAGAACTTGAGGAGGGATTTTTTTACCGAGCACGGCAGTAAATAAATTCTCTTTAATTTCAATTCCTCGAGTGAGTTGTAATTTTGCGTGAGTACTGATGATAGAGCCCGTGTGGAGGTGTCTCTGATAAAGAATCTCAGACAAATTTGTAAAACGAGTCATATGGATGAGCCTGCTCCAGAGTTCAGTATCTTCAATGTGCTGATAGTTGTTATTGTACCCGCCAACTTTGAGCACTACTTCGCGTCTCATCATGACAGATGCATGCACAACAGCGAGGCCAAAAAACATTCTCCACAAAATTTCTGGATGTCGCTCGGGTACTACCAAAACTGAAAGAGTTCGGCCCGAAGAATCTATTTGCCGCATTGCCGTACCCAGCACCCCAACCTCAGGATGTGTATCGAGAAAGCCGACTTGTTTCTCGAAGCGATCTGGCAAACTAATATCATCAGCATCCATTCGGGCGATCAACTCCCCTTTGGCAACACGGAGGCCTTTATTGAGAGATTGTACAAGACCAATATTTTTTTCATTCGTCAGATAAACGATCCGCGGGTCTTTGATGCGAGTAATAATAGCAGGTGTACTATCTGTCGAACCATCATCAATGACAATGCATTCAAAGTCCGTGTAAGACTGCTCTAGGATGCTATCGATCGCTTCTTTGATATACTGCTCTCCATTATACACAGAGAGAATGACAGATATTTTTACGCTCATATATCGAGAGATTTTATAAATGAGTCCATAAAATCAAAGTAGTCGGATGGCTCGAGCTTTTCTGGAAGAAGAACCTTGTAGCACGCTACGTCAACCAAGGCTTTTTTAATACTATCTTCTTGTTTGGCATACAAGGCAGGTAGATCTATCTCTACCGCTCCTGCCAGAGCCTGTAAGTATGGAAGTCCATATTTAAATTCCGTTTGAAGTATGCTCGTGAGCATTCGTCCTAATTCTTCTTTGGACATTTTTTCTGATTTTATAACATCCCCCGAATAACGTTCGAGAAAAATACTTACAGAAAGAGTTGCTCTGTGCCCGAGTGCCGCTCTTTTAATAAGAAAAGATGCAGGAACCTTTACATAAAGCGCATTCCATCCTTTCAAAAAAGGTCCAGCTGAGATTTGCAAGCGTTTGAGAGCGAAGTTACACGCTCTCCGTAACCAGAAAAACCACGGAAAATACTTCCGTATCTGTAATGCCTGCTCGAACGATGTATTTTTAAGATCAAGAAACACTGTGCGGTGATAGTTATAAATAGAAAAATCGCTCGGGTATGAAAACATATCACCACGGTGATTTAAAATTATAAAATCATCCCCAAAGAATGCGATATTATCTTGCCGGCGCATATGAGACATGAGTGTCGTTTTTCCAACACCTCCCACTGCTGGAAAAATAATTCCTTTGCCGTTTACGGCTACGCCCGCTGAATGAATAAAGCTCATGTTCTGTGCCACAAGCAAAAGCTCGATCCACATATTTGTCGCACGATTGGGATAGGTTGTGTATTCTGTTATTTTCTTACCGTCGTAGGTAAGCGCATATTTTTCATCGGGAAAACAGACGCCATTTATAAATTGCACATACCCTTCTTTGCCAATAGATGTTTCAGGCATTACAAAGCGGGTATACTCTTTGATTTCATATGTGTTCTCCCCTCTACTTTCGGAGACCTCAAAATGACGCAGGTAATGGCGATAGCCTTCATGAAGATCTGGGTCGTCACTATCAATCTCAACATGCACAAAATTGTGAATAGAATAGAATGTTTTCATTGACTTCTCTTGGCATGCTCTATAATGGCCATATATACCTCTTTGGCATATTGCCCAACCGTAAACGGCTCGAATTTTGAAGAATTTATATACTCCCAACCATTTTTACGGTATGTTTCGTATTCTTCTGTATCAACAATTTTCTTTAGGTACTCAACGAGTGCATCAAGATCTTTAAACGCACCATAATCGATGTAGGTATTGTTCGGTATAAATTCGTCAGCATCTGGTGGCGGCAGATAAATGGGCACGGCGCCGACGGTCATTGCCATAAATGCATCCCCTTCAAAATCCCCTGCAGGAATAGCGTTTTGTATACAAAAGATAAATTTATATTCTGCAAAAGTTTCCCATTTGTCATCCGCCATACCTTTATACAGTGGTGTATAAAACGGTTTCGAAGGTCCAAGGTGACGCGTATGCGGAGTGTTCCAGCCATAACCAAAAAGGTCTAGTAATTGATCCCCTCTTTTTTCAAAATACCGGATAATTTCCCGCCGAAGAGAGTAGAGCTCACCTTTTACTTTTGAAGCTTTGTTAGATTGAAGAAGTAGACAGAGATTTTTTTTAGGTTTTGATAAGAAATAATCGCGGCGGGAAGCGTCGAATGCGTATGGTATGTAATGAAACCGGAGAAATTTACTACTACGCTTTACCAAATCGGGAGACCATGTAAGAATAGTCTTATAGCACCGCGACCAGAGTGAAATATACTTCCACTCAAAATTGTTTACAATCGGCGGCTCAAGCAGTATCGGGATCACTTTATTTGGACGAATACCATGCCACAAAAAAAATAGAAGATTGCGCGGTGTTACTTCAAGCATCAGCCACACATCGATTTCATTCTGAGTCTTATATTTATCATATGTATGCACTTCTATTCCTTTTTGGTTTAGAAAATCTTTGAGTGCGACATACCGTTCAAAGATCGGCAGTCCACGAAGTGCCTTCCAGGCTTCCGAAGAGGTGTCGAAGATAGCGTCATCTAGCATATTGGCATAGCCAGGGTAAATGGCAACTTTTTTTATTTCTTTTTTCATATTAGCCAAAATGCTTACGGTCAGAAAAGAATTTATTATTAAGAAAAACTGCATCACCTGCCGTGAGCTGCATATCTTTATGGGTATACGGATTATAAATATTTAAAAGCGTAAAATTATTATTTCGCAAAAATGTTTCAATATCTGAAAAGTACGGCGCATGAGTATAGCCACCTGAAAACCAAACTTCAGTCATAACGATTCGTATGTGAGGCAAGATACTCTCTGCTCCTTTTAATACTTCCAGTTCATAGCCTTCTACGTCAAGTTTGAGTAGATCAATAGTTTCATGGTTTGGAAATGCACTCTCCAGCGTAACCATATCGACAACGACAACTTCTTTGGTAGCAGTCACGTCGCCATGGTATTCCTTATGTAAATTGGTATGTTCTAAAAAAGAAGATGAGGGTAGGTTTTTCGAGATATTAAAATTCACTTTTCCCACCTTACTCCCAAGTGCTTGTGCCAAAACATGTACATTTTTTTTCTCCGCGTAACGTCGCATTAGATCTGAGGCAAGAGAATTATTGGCTTCGAAACAATAAATGGTAGGGTTCTCATAGTGCGCCAAAAACTCATCAGTGGTTTCCCCGAAGTTTGCACCACCATCAATCAAAAATGGATTCTCTTTATTTACAAGTACTTTCAAATCGTCATATAGCGAACGCACTGCATAGTACCCAGACGATTTTATTTTTGGCAGAAGAAACGCAAGTATTTTTTCCTTTATTCTATGGACAATATTCATACACGATATTATTGCCGGTTAAAAAAACTTTTTACTTCACGACAAATCATCTTAATATCTTCATCGGTGAGCTTAAGGGATGAAGGAAACCACAGAACCCTTTTTGCTATTTCTTCGGCTACGGGATAGCTTTCCTTACGCAGATATACTGGTTCGGCATGCAAAGCCGGATAACAAAGGCGGGTCCCAATGCCTTTTTCTTTCAAATATGCAATCAGTGGATCGCGTGATTCTTTGGGAGTGAGGATATCAACAAACATAGGTGTTGTATCTGTAAGATTTGTTGGAAAGAATTTTACTTCTGAAACACCTTCAAGTTCTTTTTCATACAATGCATACATTTCTTTTTTCCTTTTAACACGTTCTGGTAGCTTTTTCATTTGCTCGCTCCCAATAACAGCTTGAATATCAGTAAATTTAAAATTCCACCCTATTGAAAGATAGTGATCTTCGCCTCCTTTTTCGCGTCCGAAATCTCTAAGTTTGCGAATTTTTTCAATCAAGATTTCGCTATCAGTCACCAAGGCTCCGCCTTGGCCGGTCGTAATAATTTTGGGCATGGCAAAAGAAAAGCTTCCAATATCTCCGAATGTTCCGAGATGCTTTCCATCTTTATATGAACCGAGTGATTGGGCGGCATCTTCAACCAAGAAAATATTTTTCTCCTTGCAAAAGGAAATAATCTCTGATAAATCAGATGGGTATCGGCCATTAATGCTCACCACTATAACTGCTTTCGTACGGGGGGTGTTTGCTTTTTGAATATTTGAAAGATCAAGGCACAGCGTTTCTGGATTGATATCAGCAAATACTACCTCAGCGCCAGCAAGTGTCACGGCGTTGGCACTTGCTACCATGGTATAGTCTGGGACGATCACTTCGTCGCCCTTTCCTATCCCTCCTGCCAAAAGTGCGAGTGTCAGACTGATGGTTCCATTACTTACAATAGAACAGTACTTTGCTCCTGTGTACTTCCTCACTTCTTCTTCAAATTCCCGAGTTCTACCGAACTCAGTCACCCATCCTCCGCTTTTCATGTACGCATAAACTGCATCAGCTTCTTTCTCGTCGAATGATGGTTCCATCTGGGGAATAAAAGATTTTTCTTCTTGCATAATATGTATCCTCTATTTAGACATCCTGGTCTCTTTTAATGCTCCCATCATATCATGTTCATGAGCTCAATAGAATTTAAGCACTCTAAAACTATGATTTCGAAATGTCAGCCACGATGGCCATATGGTCACTCACGCCGCTGGCAAAATGCATATTTTTCACCCCATATACAGATGTCGTGAAGAGCCCATCTACCATATACTCAAGGCCTTTGGCTTTATGAAGATTAGGGTCTAGGCTTGATTTATATTTAAGAGGTATTTGGTCTTTATATGCTGCCGCAATGCGGGAAAATGTTTCTCCTCCCCGCGGCGCATTAAAATCCCCACAGAGCACAAGCTCGCCTTCTTTTTTCAGAATAGAGAGAAGCTTTTCAGCGTCTAAAAGTTGAAATGCAGTACTTACACCTTCCCACGTCCATGTTAAATGTGTTGTTACAAAGCGAAACGTTTCCCCCTTATGAAAAATATCAACGACAAGGACAGGTTGCTGGGCATAATTACGTAGATTTGTATCACTGACTCTTTGGTCGAGCGTGACAGCCTCTTCGCTACCGTAATAATACTCATAATGTGTCCTACTAAAATCATCCGCTAGAATTGCGATTCCATGAAAATCATTGTGTTGCAACGCCTTACTCCCCTTATAGAGTGGCTTGAAAAAGCTTTTTTTCTTCAAAGCTACTTCATACTTTGGGAGATCACTTTTTAAAACTTCTTGAAGGCAGACCACATCCGGATTTTCTTTCAGAAGAAATTCTAGGACTATGTCATAGTGTTTGTTTTGTTCAACATTGACCGAAATCAGCTTTAATCTTTTCTCTTCATCTATAAGTGACATCATTACAATCCTTTTTGCCTAGTTATTACTTTAGATCTATTTATAAGGGATAAATTTACTTGGCTCCTGTCCACCTTCTTTTATATCTTCTTCCAACATTTCTTTGAGCGTTGACTGCCAGTTGTATTCTGGTTTCCAGCCAAGCGCTCGGATTTTAGTCGAATCTCCCTCAAGATACGGCACTTCGTTTGGCCTAAAATATTTTTTGTCGATTGTGACATATTTTTCCCAATCAAGATTGACGAGTCGGAAACAATACTCGAGTGCTTCTTTAATACTATGCGCATCGCCTGTGGCAACAACGTATTCTCCCGGATCCGGCTGTTGCATGATGAGGTGTATAGCCTTCACATAATCCTTTGAATGTCCCCAGTCTCGAATCGAATCGAGGTTGCCCATGCGAAGCTCTTTAATTTCGCCCCGCAAAATAGCTGCAATGCCACGGGTGATTTTACGAGTAACGAAGGTTTCGCCACGCCTTGGACTTTCGTGGTTGAAAAGGATGCCAGTGGTCGCAAAGAGCCCATATCCTTCTCGATAATTTCTGGTGAGATGAAACGAGGCGAGCTTTGATACACCATAAGGGCTTTGAGGGCGAAATTCAGAATTTTCATTAAACGGAGGCGCACTGCGTGTCGCACCAAACATTTCTGAGCTTGAAGCTTGATAGAATTTTGTTTTTGGCGCATGGTCCTTTATATACTCAAGTGTATGGAGTACTCCCAAGGTGTTGGTTTGGAGTGTAAATGAAGGAACCTCGAAAGACACCTTCACATGGCTCATCGCTCCCATATTATAAATTTCATCCGGCTTGAAGCTTCCGATGGCATTTGCAATAGAAATAGGATCAGTCAGATCTCCGTAAATACCATCAAAATTCGGGTTGGCAAATAAATGGTCGATGCGGCCTGTATTGAAGTAGCTCGCTCTTCTTTGTATTCCTCTCACTTCATACCCTTTTTCAAGGAGCAATTCAGCAAGATAGCTGCCATCTTGGCCCGTAACACCAGTAATAAGAGCTTTTCTCATGGATGTAACAATACCAGAATGAAGACGAAAATCAAAATTTGGTGCATGGTATGGGGAGTTTTTTGACACATAACATGTGATATACTGGCACACATATAATCTTGTATGAGGATACAATAAGCGGTATGAAGAAAATTTACTCGAAAATAGACCAAGCTATGGTATTGCACACAGTCAACCGTTTGAAAGAAATTCAAACAGGGCGGATTGATTTGTCAGATCCCACTGAGCCGCTTCAAGTCTCTGCGCTTTATCCCGAAACAGGGAAAATTTTTTCCCCACATAAACATATCCTAAAGGAAGGTTCGCAAAGTACACAGATACAGGAAGTTTGGGTAGTCGTGCAGGGCAGTATTAAATGCACCTTGTACGACCTTGACGACACAGTCGTTGCAGAAGAGACGCTTATGAGCGGAGATTGCATTATTACGTTTCAAGGCGGGCATGCATTGACTGTACTTGAAGAGCATACAATTTTTTATGAAATAAAAACCGGGCCATATAAAGGAAAAGAAAGCGATTACATATCACTATGAGAAACAATATACACTCAACACCACGTACTGATACATGTTTGATCTCGGGCAGGAGACTCGAGAAAATTTTAGATTTGGGAATGCATCCCTATGCAGACACATTTATCAACCGAGATCAGCTTGGAATGACCGAACCCGTCTTGCCGCTTGAATGCTACCTTTGTAAAGAATGTGGCCATGTCCAGCTCGGCTATATTACCAATGATTTTGATCGTTACAATCTGTACGCATATTCTTACACATCGTCAAACTCGAAATTTGCACGAGATCATTGGGATGCATATGCGGAGACTATGATACAAAAGTTTGATGTCCATGGAAAATTTGTCGTGGAAATAGGAAGTAATGACGGCTATCTCATCAGTAAATTCCAAAAGGATAATAAAGTTATTGGCATTGACTCCTCAAAAGAAATGGCGCTCGTAGCAAAAAAAATGCATGGGGTACAAACCATACATGAGCTTTTTAACTCGAAGAGTAGCGCAGCACTCAAATCACGCTTTGGTCAGGCAGATCTGGTGATGGCCAACAATGTCTTCAACCATTCGAATGACCCGCTCGACTTTGCAAAGAGCATATCTACTATCCTCACAAAAGACGGTGTCTTTGTATTTGAACAACCCTACTGGCTGGACACCATTGCAAGCGGTAAATTTGATCAAATTTACCATGAGCATGTGAGCTATTTCACCGTAAAATCTGCCCGCTATCTCCTCGATCGGGCAGGATTGGAAATTTTTGACGTTGAAGTTGTAGATTATCATGGCGGATCATTACGAGTATACGCACAAAAAGCTACAGGAAAATCATTACAGAATTCTAAGGTAAAAAAAATGATTGAACATGAAACAAAACTTGGTCTGTTCAAAGTTGCTACATATACAAAATTTCAAAAGGATATTACATTGAAACGTGATAAATTTTTATCAAAACTTTTTGCCATTAAATCTCATGGCTACCCTATTGTCGCGGTGGGCGCTGCGGCTAAAGGCAATACATTCCTCAACTTTTACAAACTCGACAAAACGGTTATTGACTATGTCACTGACAGCTCTCCGTATAAACAAGGTAAACATACTCCACTCACACGAATTCCGATTGTTGGAGATGAAATATTCAAAAAGTATGATGAAGTGTACGCTCTCGTGCTCTCATGGAACCTAAGTGCGACTCTCAAGAAGAATTTATTAACCATCAATAAAAAAATCAAATTTATATGAATATACGAAATGTTTGGAAAAATGTAGCAGAGCCACTAGAATTGCACGAGGATGCACGAGGTAGTATCAGTGACATCTTTTATCAGGAAACGATCAACCACGTAGCGATCATCAAATCTGAGCCAGGAGTCATACGGGGTAATCACTATCACAAAGAGACGACCCAACACATGCTTATGACTAAAGGATCACTTGAATACTGGCATAAAAAATTTGACTCCGATGAGCCGGCGGAAATGATTGTAGCCAAGGAAGGTGACCTAGTGTCTACCCCTCCTTTCGAGATCCACGCTCTTCGCATTGGCCCTAATGGTAATGAATTTGTCGTCTTTTCAGAGGGCAAGCGCGGCGGCAAAGACTATGAATCTGACACTTTTCGAGTGGACTCAATTATTGAGAAATAATTTTGCATGCAAGAAGACTTAAAAAGATTTCTCCTTATATCTTCGTACGCTCCACCGGCAATTGGAGGACCTCAAAATCTTTACAACCTTTTACGGGATCTACCGAACGATCTATATTGCATCTTGACTAGCTATTATAATATTGATGAGCTTTCGGCCCAGACCGGCACATGGCTTTCAGGTATATATATATATTTCGACAACCCAAAAGCAGAGAAGCCAAGTCTTAGAAATTTCGCACAAAGAATAAAGTTTCTCATGAAAAGATGGTGGCTAATTCGTAACCTTGCTGGAGTTCCTCTTATTTTTGGACAAATTATTGCAATAGTACGACACGGAAGGAAAACTATTCTAGAAAAAAATATCGAGCTGCTTATCGGTGTTTCCGATTATGGACCAGCGCTCATTGGAACTTATTTTCTTCATAAAATTACGAAACGACCGTACCACATTTTCCTTTTTGACCTTTACAAAGGAAACTTCTTTCCTTTCCCCGGAAACTTTTTAGCAAATTTATTTGAAAAAGTAATTCTAAAAAACGCCGAGAAAATAATTGTTACAAATCATAAAACAAAAGAGTTCTATAAAAAGAGATATCCTAATCTAATCTTCCACGATAAAATTGTTATTATTTATAATTCTGCTTTCGGGGAAGCATATAAAGACCACGTTAGTAAACACATACCAACCTCCCCCTATACTATTCTTTTTACTGGACGGATCAACTGGCCACAGCTTGGCGCCTTAAAAAATTTAGTGCAGGCAGTAGACCAAATAAATGATCTCGATATCAAACTTAAATTTTACTCTCCTAATCCGAAGAATTACTTAGCCCGATTGGGTTTTAATAGTCCTAAAATAGAATGGTCGGTAGCTTCTCCAAGTGAAATGCCCCAGATCCAAAGCAAAGCCGATATTCTTTTTCTTCCCCTTGCGTGGCATACCAAGAGTCCTCAAATTATCGACACAGCGACACCAGGCAAACTCACGGATTACCTTGCAGCAGGTCGCCCTATTCTTGTTCATGCACCAGCTAGTACAGCGGTTGTGGCATATGCAAAAGAGCAAAATTTTGGTCTTACCGTGGATCAGGATAACATACAACAGCTACAGAATGCTATTCGAAAACTC
Source organism: uncultured Candidatus Saccharibacteria bacterium (assembly GCA_964496425.1). Lineage (GTDB taxonomy): Bacteria > Patescibacteriota > Minisyncoccia > Phycocordibacterales > UBA9973 > CAZBZO01. The sequence continues at coordinate 20,835 of CAZBZO010000003.1, forward strand.
CTCCTTGATCAAGAATTTGCACAAACTCTTGTCATCAATGCACAAAAAACATTCCAACAAAATCATGAAGCCGAGAAAAATGTAAAATTATTTCTTTCTCTACTAAAGAAATAATTCCTTATTCCTTCCCATATGCTTTTAATACAAGTGGATTTTCTTTCAGACTTTCAAATTCTCGGGAATGAGCGAAATAACCACTCTCAATTTTTTTAATTAAATCATTAAAAATCCTTTCACTAGGACTCCCCCCGTCTGGATTTAATATATTCCTATCCCAATCTAGCTTCATTCCCCAAGCTTCAACCATTTTGCCGTACAGAGTACCTTCTCCCTCAAAGCCTTCCAATATAGTTGCACCTGCCCAGATGGTCTCAGGGCGTTCGGTAGAGCGCCTGGCTATGACACATGGGGTGCCGACAACGAGAGCCTCTTCTTGAACTGTGCCACTGTCGGAGACGATAAGCCGAGCTTCTTGCTCTAGCCGCAAGAAGTCAAAGAAACTAAGTGGCTTTGTCTTTATAAATGTCTTACTGTTTAGTATATCCATCAAACCATACTTCTCTATGCTAACTACAGTCCGAGGCATCATAGGGAATACTACAGGCAAACTTTTTTCCCCCGCGAACTTAGCTATATCATTTAATTTATTTTTCAATATCTCAGCTGTTATTATATTTTCCTCTCGATGAAGCGTAACTAAAATAAATTTCTTGCTTTCTACCCCTATTTCATTCAAAATTTTTGATCCATCGATTTCATCTTTCCATTCACTTACAGCATCCATAATTATATTTCCAATAGGAAGCACTCTGGAATCCGCAATACCCTCGGCAAGCAAAAGATCTTTATAACGAGGCAGATAACTATAAAGGGCGTCTGACAAATGATCTATAACGATACGGCACTTCTCCTCCGGCATGCGCCAATCAAAACTGCGACCACCAGCCTCAATGTGTATGACAGGAACTCCATATCGAGAGACTATCACCGAAGACAGCACAGTATTCGTATCTCCTAAATACATAACAGCATCTGGCTTTATCTCCTCGAGAATTTCATAGATACGCTCATCGAGAAGTGCAGTCTGCGCAGCGTAATTATTTACTCCGCGCTCTTTGAGCGTAAGCCCAATACCAAGATCTATATCTGGCATGCGTATATCTAGATCTTTGAGGAAGTTTCCAAAGAGCTCCGGGTCATAGTGCTGGCCTGAATGCACCAAAGTGTGTTCGTAGTAATGTTCTCTCTGCCCTTCGTCCAGAAGTTTGATCAACTTGAACATCCGTATATAGTCGGGCCGAATACCGAGCAGTGTAACTAGCTTAAATTTTTTCATAAATCTTTCACCATTATATCAAACGAAGAAATTTCAAGCTTAGCATTAAGATCCTTAATTGTCGTCAGCGTCCTGTTTAATTTGTTTTCGTGATCTTCTTTAATCAAGCAGTTTATTTTAAATTTCTCTTTAAATTTCTGCAACATCTCGTATTTTGAAATGACAGTCGAAAACACATGATAGAGCCCACACTTTGGATATGAACTTGGGTCCGACATAATTCTGTCGCAAAGCTTGGCGAATTCCTGCGTGGTTACCCCATTCCAGTAATGCTCAGCAAAGCCAGTAACTTCTTTCCCCTCCTGGGAAAGAAACCAATCCAGAAAGCCCGTATGACCAGAGAGTTCACGGCCAATGATTGAAGTGCGGAGTGTCAGACAATTGGTCGGCTCGCCAAGACTTTTAGAAAGACCGTATATGTCGACAGGAGTCTTTTGAGATGCTTCGTCGTACGGATAATCTTCTTTGCCATTGTAGACACAGTCAGTCGTGATATGGATCAATTTTTCGCCGTATTCGCGAGCGAGGATATGCGGTAAGGCACCGTTTATATAAAATGTCAGCGCAGGATTAGCCAAAGAAAACGGAATTGTCACACCAATGGCATTGATCACGTAGTCTACATCTCCAACTTCCTTTTTGAATGTAGAAAAATATTCGCTGGGATATCCTTTCTTATTCACGAAGTCTTGATAAGATTTTTCCAGATCAAACTCAACCAGAGTATGATCCTTTACACTCCCGTAGGCACGCTCAAGAAGATCAATCTTTCCCTTGTCTCGAATAGATAGCACGAGATTATATTTATCTTTTAAGATATCATAGAGCGCACTGCCGAGCATACCGGTGGTTCCTAAAATGAGAACTTTTTTCATAAATATATTTTTTATTTCCAAACATCTTCCCCCCAATAATCTGCCGAAAAGCGATAGTCATCACCTTTTGATTCTTCAAGTGTCGAAGTGGAAAAAAATATCACCGTTGTATTTGGTACAAGTGCCCGGAAGCCGTTTGCATAACCGCCTGGTACATAGAAGATTGCTGGCTTTTCTGAAGAAATGATATGTTTGTGGATTATATTTTCTTTGTTCGGTTTTTCAAGATCGTCGAGTTTAACGGCAGCAATTATAGCTTCACCAGAAACCACAAAAACATATTTGGCTTCCTTAGCATGCCCATGCCAAGCGCGGATGATATCGAGAGAAGAATTCCCTACTATATAGAATCGTTTGACATCACTCATATCAAAGTCGTTGGCAAAGACCACCTGCCCCCGTGCATCCGTAGCAATACCAGCTTCTATGAGTTTTGGTGTATCACTTAAGCTCATTATTTTTTATGAGATTAACAATATGCCGCTCATTGAAATACACATCACTTTCCGTGTATTTTATACGACCACTTTGAATGAGATCTGATATTTCTCTGACGCCGTCCTGGATCTTGCGTACGGCATTAGGATTGAAGATACCAGCTGCAACTGCCTTCTCGCTGCTGACGTGGTAATCCCGCACATCTTGAAATTTCTGTTCGGAGAGCTCGATCTGGCAGTGTGTGATCTCGCTGATGAGTTTGCCCATATCTCTGATCTGCATATTGAATGCAGCTAAGTTATAGACTCCTCTAAGCGGGACCTCAAGGCTTCGTACAACGATATCCCCCACATCCTTCACGTGTACAAAGGGGCGCCACTGACTGCCACCGAAGATCGAGAGCTTGCCTTTCTGGAGTGCATTGGCTGTCATATAATTTACAGCGAGATCCATACGTAGACGGGCAAACGTATCCGATACGCCAAACACTGTACCGAGGCGAAAAGTCATACAATCTCTATCTTCTAAGTAGCTTTCAGCCTTCAATTTTGTCTGTGCATAGAGTGAGATGGGATTGGTCGGCGCGCCCTCGTCCAAAAGATCGTTGTTGTAGCCGTAGACCGAGCAGGTAGAGAGAAAAATGATCCGTCCATCATAATTTTCAGAGAGCCATTTCACTGCTTCTTGATTCACTGCTGTCGTGAGCTCGGGCCTGATCTGGCAAGCCGGGTCACCCACGATTGCAGCAAGCCAGATGACATGGGTATAGAGTGGTAGCAATTTTTTTAATTTTTCAGTATCACGAATATCACCAAAAATAAAATCCACCTGTTTAAAATACTGGTGTTCGTATAAAAGACTGTCAAAGACAGTAAAAGTAATATCCTTCTTAAGGAGTGCATCAGTTACCGCACCGCCGATATATCCTGCTCCTCCTACTACAAGTACATTCATGCTAAAATCTCACTGATTAGGGTAAAAAGTTTAAAAAGTTGCTCAAGTGAAAGCATTATATATTATAGCAACATGAACGTCTAGTGGTGGTCTGAAACTTTTAAAATTTCTTCGTATTCTGTCTTGATTGCCAAAGCAATTTTTTTAGGTGAAAATTCACTTTCTACAAATCTCTTACCGTTCATTCCCATTTCATTGGCTCTCGCTGGATTACTCAAAATCGAAAGCATTGCTCCACTCAACTGCTCAATATTTTTTTTAACTATTAAACCTGCATCAAATAAGGAAACAGAGCTCGAAATACCGACACCCTCGGTGAGAACAACAGGAATTCCTTCAGCCATTGCTTCTATAGCTACAATCCCAAAATTCTCAGAATACGATGGGAGCACAAGAAAGACACTCTCTCGTAAGACTGCTGTCTTCTCTTGCGAATCAAGTTCTCCAGTAAAAAATACTTTTTTTTGAAGATCAAAGGTAGAAATCAAGAAATCAATTTCCTTTTCATATCCTCCATCTGGGCCTGCAATCACGAGAGCGGCTTTTGGCTCTTGCTTCACTACCTCGGAAAAGGCAGGAATAAGCGTATCAAAACCTTTTATCCAATTGAGACGTCCAAGAAAAAAAATAATTTTTTTATCAGATGGGATAAGAAATTTTTTTCTGAAAAAATTAGTGGGTGGTAAAACCATTGACGCTGTAAGGGGAATGCTGTGGGGTACCACAAGAATTCTCTTCCATGGCAGGCCTGTTGCCAGATACTCTTCTTTTTCAGACTTAGTAGTAAAATGAAGAGCTGCCGCGTAAGCAAGATTTTTTTTCTCAATAAGGGAAAGGTATATACGTTTCTTGAATGATTTACTTTTAAGTGGTATCCGCATCAACATACCATGACTGGTAACAATATATGGCACATTATATTTTCTGGCATAGTGAGCACCAAGAGTCAGGAATGAGAGAAATATTGAAGAAATATGAATAACATCAAAATCTTTGACATTCCTTTGAAGTGCCCTCTCTAGCTGCCTCGAATAACTCCATGGGGAAAAAGTGATTGGAAAATAGTATACTCGCACGCCATCAACTATCACTTCTTTGCCTATCGGAACATCCAAAATGGTATCCCCATCTCTATTGCTTGTATATACGGTCACTGTTACTCCGAGCTTTACGAGCGCGCTATTGAGAGAATGGATCGACTGTATGGGACCACTTGCCAAGCTTGCTGGTATGTATGTTGGGATAATGTGTAAAACATTCATAGGATATCTGCTACTTTAATATTTATAGCCCTTGGGATTTTTCTCATACCACTGTTTAAGACTCAAAATACTATCTCGTAAAGTTCTGGTGGGGCACCAACCAAGGACAGCTTGGGCTTTTTGAGTCGCGGCATACACTTGGGCGTATTCTCCCTTTCGTATATGGTCACTTTTTTTAATTTCAAAACTAATTCCTAATTCTTTCTTCACCACAGCAAGAATCTCTTTGACCGACCAGCCCTTACCATTACCAAGATTAAAAATTGCACTCTGCCCCATATTTTTTAAATACTTAAGTGCTTTTACGTGCGCGTCAACGAGATCTAAAACATCAATATAATCCCGAATCGGCGTACCGTCGGGAGTGTCAACATCTGGACAGGTAAGTTCAAATGAAGCAAGTCCAAGACCGGCTCTGACAGCATTTTGCACCAAAAGGCCTGAGGGCTTTTTACTATCACCAATCTCGCCTTCTAGATCCGCACCACAAACATTAAAGTAGCGAAAAATAACTGAGCGTAGCCCGTGGTCTTTTCCAAAGGTTGCTATTATATTTTCCGCTGCGTGCTTGGATTCCCCATACGGATTAGCAGGATTTATTGGATGACCTTCGTCGATAGGCAAATAACGCGCTTCTCCGTACACAGCGCATGTTGAGGAAAAGATCAGTGCGGTGACCCCATGAGCAACCATAGTGTTAAGGAGGTGCTCTGTCCCATCAATATTATTCCGAGAGTAGAGATTCGGATTTTCCACCGACTCATTGATATTACAAAGAGCTGCAAAATGCATCACCACATCAATAGTTTCTTTTTTAAAAATATTTTCAAGGCTCTCTCTGTTGCACAGATCGGCCTCATAGACCACAAGCTCACCGTATTGGGAAAGGATTTCAAGCGGTTCTCGGTACCCTCGTGAAAAGTTATCAAGTGCGATGACGTGGTGGCCATCTTGCAGGAGCCGTAAAACTGCATGAGAACCAATGTAGCCACCTGCTCCCGTTACAAGAATATTTGACATAGTGAGAGTATACGGTACCTGCTTACCATACACAACATTCGACAAGCGACTTATTTTCCAGACCCATAGTGGTACTCCGGTATAAATTTTTTCGCGGTTTCTATTTTCTCAGCGGCTAGTTTTTCATTTTTTTGCGCTTTTGCGAGAAAGATAACGAGATCATGAGCAGCAGCGACTCTCGGATTAAGATCTACAATCATCTGGGCGAACAACATACCTGTGTTACGTTTTCCAGCCAGAAACAAAACTTCGACCATAGCTTGATACCCCAACGGATTACGAGGCGAGTCATCAATAGCACGAACTGCGTAGCGCTGTGACATTTCAAGGAGATGGGGATCTTTCAGTTCAGTCGTATCAAAAAGGAGATTAGCAATTCTCGATGAAACAAACGCAAAGCGAAAATCGTGCGGGTAAAGATCAGAGCGTTTTGTTGCATAACTCAACAAAAACGCAAGCTCTCTTTCTGCTTCCGCACGGGCTTTTGGCGTATAGGAGGAAAGATCTTTTCTGTACTGTCCAGCAAGAATATCGATGTACTGCGATTCACTTCGCATAGTACCTACCGGTGATCGATGCATAGTTGTTTCAAAAGTAGCTAACCTATCCTCGACCGACATATTCATCATTTTTTTTATCATCCGAGATTCCTGGCCAACACGCAAAGAACAAAAATACAATATCACTATACCGAGCACAACCGAACAGATACTAATAATTATTTTGATCCAAAGTGCAATTCCTTTTCGCGGGCTCTCGGAAATTTCTCCGCAATACGCTACGGCAATAAGTGCGCTGAGTATATAAAAAGTATACGAACCCACAACTGTATCAAAAGCAAATAGGCCTTGAAAAGAATAGGAAATAATAGCTCCAAAAAAGAGAGCGGGGATCATTCTCATTTTTGGCTCTGCTGCCGCTACCGCCCGGGCAAGTACAATAAGAACCAGTCCGATAAACGAAAGATACAGAGCAAGCCCAACAATACCCGTCGAGAAAGCAATTTCTAAGATTGTATTATGTGGCTTATCAGTCCACGGTTCATTCGGAAATTCTGGTGACAGAAGTATTGGATCAAAATACTGTTTGTGTATTTGTGCAAAATTCTCAAGGCCGAATCCTAAAATTGGCCTTTGTGAGATACCGATCAATGCCATATCTCCATAAACCAGACGGACTTCTCCTCTCTCAATAAGAACTTGTCGAAGAGAAGATTCTTCTCTAAAGATGCCGAACAGTATATAGGCGCCAACCAGGACCACCAGGATAGCTACCCCTGCCGAAGCCAAAGACACTATTCTTTTCTTGCTCACCGAAAAATATAGAGTGGCAGTGGCAAGCAATCCAATAAAAATCGCGACAAAGCCCGCTCGAGCTTCTCCCACAAAAGAAAGCGCAGTGTTCAACTGTCCAGTTACTATAGCCTTACTATTGAAAAAAATCGGGTTTAGTAATATAAGAAAAAAACATACAACCCAGAGCCAACGAATACGAGAGCGTTTGTCTTTTAAAAAGAGTATGGTTGCGACAAAAAGACACGGCACTAGAAACATAGCAGCATAGGTCGTATTGCCAAACGTACCAGCATTACTAGAATTTCTCAAAAAAAACATTGGTACATCAAAAAGCGCCGGACTGGCATAGATACCGCAGGCAGCAAGTGTGCCGCCCACAACCAGTGCTTTGAGCGGTACATACAGTGTATCTTTGCTAAAAACTACTGCCGCCGAGACTATAAAAACAAAACAGAAAAAATAACCCAGAAAACCCATATGGCGACCAAAGTTTGACCAGAGAGAGGAATTAAAATCTATGCCGCTAAGTGCAGTGATGAAGAACCACGCGACGCCAGCCGCAGCGAGGCTGAGAAATAATTTCATGGGCCGAGTAAGGTGCAATTTTTTTTCTAGAAAAAAAATTGGTAGGAGAACAAGACACAGCGAACCCATACAAGCAATAAGGGTGTACTTAGGTGTAGTAGACAAATAGGGATGCTTAATAGAAAAAATAATTGGCACAAGAAATGTAGTAAGGCATACAATCAACTGTATCCCTTTTTGAGAAAAACTATCTTGTTTTTTTATGCCAAGCATGCCATAGGTTCACAGTGCGACAATATAAATACTGACACTGTATACATTAAATCTCTGACAGGAAAAGAAATGATTGTTTAAGCGCTTTGGTCCGAGCACGCTCGGCAAGCGTACCATATAATTCTTGCGACTGTTTGTTTGTAGGGTCAATATCATACGCTTGCTTAGCATACAGAAGTGCTTCTTCTGTTCTGCCTTGATACTGGAGATTAACCGCAAGGACCCAATACGGGTGTGGGTAGACGGGAGATATTTCAATTGCCTGTCGGGCAAGTTCTTCGCCTTTTGGTAGATTATTAATACCAAAAATAAAAGCGTTGTTAATAAGATTAGCGTATTCAATCAAGTAGCGATGGTAATGGGCATAACGAGGCATATAGCTCTCGTATACGCTGATATAGAGATTATATTCTTCTTGAGCATAAGACATTAAGCCTTTCGCTTGTATCTCTTGCGCAAGGCGCACAGAATCACCCATAAATTTACTACTCAGTTGCCGAAGTGTTTCAACTGGATCGATAAAAAGATTGTCCGTCCTTGTTTTAAGGAGCGCGATCCGATCGTTGCGTGATGTCGCATCTTTTACCAGTTGAATCACTCTATTTTCTCGGACGGGTACATAGACGCAGACAATGAATAAAAATACTCCCAGTGCAACACCGCCCCACTGAAGTATCGCGGTAACGAAGCTGCGCCGTATTGGTATCGTTATTGTTTTCTCAGATGAGACAAGGAACGCCAAAATAAGCAAGCACAAGAAGAGTGTGCTATCAGTCTGAAAAAAGGTCTGCAGTTGAAGAAAGTGTAGGAAAAATATAAATGGCACAAAGAGAAACCAGACTTTCTCTTTTTTTAAGTACTGTTGAAAGCTGACATATACAATAAGCCCGAATAACAAACATAGAAGAAATGCTCCTATGCCACCAGTCCCTACGAGCTCATCGAGAACAAAATTATGTGCTCGATCAAACCAGGGCGGATCTTCAAGCGCAATCACTCGTGCGTCAAGGTGGTCTTGGTAGACATATTTGAAGTTTCCATTTCCATATCCAAAGAGTGGCCGTTCTTGTATACCCGTAACAGCCATATCCCATACAATGGGACGAACAGTCCCGGAATGTGATACGTAATTTTCATAGATCTTTCCTTGACCTTGGAGTATAGAGGCAAATCCATATATATAAACACCGAGTGCAACTACCAGACACAAAAGCGCGACACCTACGACATGTTTTTTATTTTTAAGTTTTGAAATTCCAAAAAGAGCAAGCAACCCAAGTATGCCTATCCACAAAACAATCGAAGATGTTCGTGCAAGTCCAAACAACATGAGAGGATCTTGTAAAATAGCCTGGAAAGACACTGCCCCATTGAAGAGCCCAAAATTAAATAAGTCGGGATTAAAAAAGATAAGGAGAAAAGACAATCCATATACCACCTTCCATATTTTTTTCTGTTCAAAGAAAACACCGATAAATGAAAACAAAGCCACGAGAACCAAATATGCTCCATTATACGAGGTGTTGCCTAAGAAAGAACCGCCCTGCTTCAGAAAAGCGAAAGACGCAAGCCCGAGTCCATCAACCCCAAGAAAAGAAAAAAGGGCTAAGAGTCCTCCCGAGAGCATTACTGCACGAAAAATCATACGCCAATCACCCTCTTGATCAAAAACTACGGAAACAATGAAGAATAAAACACTGTAATGAAGCCAAGTGACAACACCCGTCATGCGAGAATAGTTGGTCCACAGAGAATACCCAAATTCACTACCAGTAAATGCCGTAATGAGCAAAACCAATATGTATGCACAGAGCGCCAACGTTACCCAGCTTTTCTTCAGCACTACCTTCCCTTCTTTTGCCGCATACCACAAAAACAAAACAGCAAGGATCTCAATGAGCGTAAATGCAAAGACAACATGGGAAAATACTTGCGGAAACGCCAAACTTTTGAAGATAACAAATGGAAACGCAAAGATCCCAAAAACAACGAGGTACTTAAGGGCGGTTTTCATATATGTGTTGATTATAGATGAGTTTTGGATATAAATCAAAAAACCCCGCCGTGAGGCGGGGTTTTTTGCGAGAGGATGGGAATTCCATCAACTCATTTCAATCAGATAATCAAGACGACTATCGATCGAATACTGTGACTGCATCTGAATGGAAGTCAGCAAGGTTAACCGCATATTGCGTATCACCAGCTGCATCAGAATTCATCTTGTAGCCGATTGATTCGAGGCGAGCTGTAAAGGTTACAGAAGTACCTGCACCACCAGCTTCACCACCGTTACCAAGTATGGTTACAGTGAATGTCTCAGTCTGACCTTCGAGAACTTCAAAGCCAGTACCTTCATCTCCTGTTGAGTTGATGTCAGTACAGCTTGTGTTATCTCCGTTTGCATCTCCATCAAGCGAAACAACAACATCAGTTGTGTGGCTTGCTGAAGGAGTAGCGTTGTCAATACATGAAGATTCAACATATGCATCACCATCAAACGCAGTAACGTCGAATTCAAGTGTGAATTCTACAGTCTCGTTGATACCACTAGTATCAGATGAAGTCTTCACGTATGAAGAGTCAACAAATGTAACCATGATACCTTTGTCGAGTACTGTGTGAGCATTACCTGTAGCAGCACCTGAAGTCTCACTATCAGAGAGCTGTTCTCCAGTTTCATCGTCGGCATCAATAGCATCAGCATTTGTTGATGTAATTGCAGCCATTACAGTATCGCCGTTATCAAGAGCACCGTCGGTGTCTTGAAGATCAACTGCGATAGAGAATTTTGCGGTATCACCAGCGTCGATAACCTCATCGAGGTCTTCGAAGGTAACAGCACCACCTGATGGAACATCTTCGCTTGCTATCTCTTCACCATCACGGAGGAGGTGAGCGTTGATAACAATAGCTGATTCATCTGTTTCACCAGTTGTTGTGATAGTGATAGGAAGATCGTTGAGTGTGATATCTGAATCACCCTCTGCTTCAAGCGTAAAGGCGAGAACTTCAACGTTTTCAGTATCATCTCCTGTATCAACATCGATGATATGAGTATCGTTGATGTCATCTTCATCACCGTCAACAGAAACCTTGAGGTCTATGTCAGCAGATGACGCAAATGATGCGAAATCAAAATCTTTCTCGTATGTACCTGAACCATCAACTTTCTCAGTATCAGCATCGGTAGTTGTAGTAACACCGTCACCATCTGTAAAGCGGACGCTCAAGAGGTCAACGCTCCAGTTGTCATCATCGATGTCACCTGAGTCAAGATTAGAGAGTGCAGTTACTGCGATTGTAAAGTCTTTGTCATCTCCAGCATCAACAATTGCGCCGTCGAGTGAAATAGACTTTGAGTAGTAGTCAGATGATTCTGAGAAATCCTCAGCATCAGCTTCTCCTACCATCTCTCCATCAAGCCATACAGAAACTGATTGTGCGTAGTCAGTAAAGTCTTGTGAACTATCTGTATCGTCTTGATAGAACTCAACCTTGATTGAGTCAATAGATACATCTGATCCGTCATCAGCTTCTACGTTGAAAGCCATGACTTCTGCGTCTTCCTGATCTTCACCAACTTCCTCACCAGAGAAATCTGAGAGGTCGTCAAGAGTGATATCACCAGCACCGCCTTCTACAACGTTAGGAGTTGAACCACCTGAACAAGAAGCGCCTGTTGTAGGTGAGAATCCTGAAGTTGAAGTACAACCAGCTGGAAGTGCACTCATACCAGAAGAGCAAGACATACCTGTTGTAGGTGAGAATCCTGCAGTTGAAGTACAGCCAGCTGGGTATGTAGTTACAACAGACGTACATGGAAGTCCGGTTGTTGAACTAAATCCTACAGCTGAAGTACAGCCTGGAGAGAATGTTGTGCTTCCAGAACCAGAGCCCATCGCTGACATCAAAGTAGCGTATGTAGCTTGGCTGAGCGGGCCAAAGTAGCCAGCAGCTGGAGCAACGTTATGAGCAGTCTGCCAAGCAGCTACTGCTGATTGTGTCTGAGTACCGAAGTAGCCAGTAGCACCTGCTGGGATAGAGTAGCCAGCGCTGATAAGGTACTCTTGAAGACAAGTGACTTCAGCACCTGAAGCACCGATCGTAAGAGAACCAGTGAAAACACAAGTAGCTGCACTAGCCTTGTTGGTGCCAAAAGCGGCGAAAGCAACAAAGACGATAGCGAGCGTAAGACCTGCGAATTTAATAAATTTATTCATAATACTAATGTAATAATTTGTAGAGACATGCCTGACAATTTTATTTTGCCCTGCGCTCTACGAATGCACTTAAATTAATTTCGACTCATCCCACGCACTATATATAGTATGCGGAATAAAAATTAACATGTGTGCATGTGTAATAGTTGATAGTTTTGATTAACGGTTTTTAAACATCAATCGAGACTCTCAACTTTTTAAACATCCTCGAATACTTCTATCCGAGAGGCGTTTACTATGTGAAATTTTTATCTTGCGATAAAAATGTATCTCGTGATTTTCTTGCGAATATCATGAGATAGTATCTGCCGTGTCGACATGGCCGATGCACGAAGATACCACGAAAACATATCTACGAGTACACACCAATCGCAAGCGATTCATGCGTACGTATTTTGTTTTCAATGATCTCTCCGATGAATACTACCCTTCCGTGTACGCCGAAATTCTTGAACCTATCATCAAGAATTTGTAAGGAGTGCAATGAAAGATGTGTATGCATTGCAGGGATACAAAAAGACTTTTGTATTCATGCAAGATGATTATATATCAAGAATCTAAAGCCGCAAAATGCTTGATATGTGGATAACCACTTATTTTTCAAGCCGTAAAATCTACGACCTGAAAACTGCGGAAATGATTATCGAGCCACACCTCATCACCTGAAATATAAAACAAAATAAACAGGTTGATGATGCCTTAGCATACCCAAGGCAGATGACACTACTTATGACGGGAGTTCGGGTTATTAAATGACAGCGATAAAGAAGAATTTAGTGAAAGAGAACAGATACCAAGAATTGTAAATAGGCTTAAAATACTCGGTTTCTCGGGAGCGGAGGAGTCGGAGGGATCTCTAGCGGAGGTGGTGCAACAAAAATTGAGTATTTACTCCAGCGCTTATCCCCTGTCCTTTTGAGCACACCTTCAGAAACGAGAGATCCTAAAAGACGTTGCAATGTTTTTTCTCCATACCCGACTATCACAGAAGAAATGTCCTTTATTGTTACTTCTCCTTTGTCTTTTATAAAAGCAAGTATATCGTTGCGACGTGCGATTTTCATCGCCATATCAGCCTTTTTATTTTGCTCGTTTAGGTGTCCGTGATGATTATCAACTTCTGATTGAGAGTGTCCGTAGTGATGTCCCTTATTATTGTTATTAAAAGGGACAGATTTTTTTGTATTATTATTCTCATTTGCATTGTCTTTTTGATGAGAGACAGACGAATGTTGGTCCGTTAAAACGACTCCGGCGGGCGAGGCCATATTGCTTCCAACATAAAACATATCGTCTTTGAGGGCAAACCTCGAACCGGGCTTTTGAGCAACGTATCCCCGAGCGCTCAGTTCATAATTTTTCTCCACAAGAGCTACAAGTCCATGAAATTCTTTGGTTAGGATAGAGGCGTTCATTTCACTCATAACACCGACAGTGTGAGCGATCTCTATTATGGCCATAATCTCTTCTGTCTGTGATTTGATCTCCCGGAAAGAATGGTCCTGAGCTGAAGACGCAGCAACATCAAAGACTCTTACGCTCGAGAGGAGCTGTATGGAAAGTGTCCGTAAACGAAGCTTCATCGGTTCTGAATCATCGAAAAAGTCCGTGACCATATAAAGGGCAGTAACGATCTTATCAGTTTTTTTCACAATTAAGGACACGTCAAATATGCTTGAATAATAAGGCTTATTCCGTATGTCCGTGACACTGGTGTCCTTATTTTGTAATCCTGTATTGATTGTGTCCTTTTGATTTTCCATAGTTTGAGAAGCGTCCGTTAAGTCATAAAGTCTTCTCGGACAAAGCTTGGTGTGTCCATAATAGCAGAGCTCGAATAGTTTGCAAGTGATACCAATGTCCGAAAGATTAGAGTGTTTTAGAGGCCCATCTGACACTTGAAAAATTTGCCCTTTAGTATCCTTGAGTATCGTATGGGATAGCGAATTTTGTTTCCCAGGTTTCTTTTGAATGGGGTTTTGGTCGCCGTATCCTCTCCATTTTCAATCGCCCTCAAGCGACGTGTTACCGTCTTTCGGAGAAACTTTCACCACATAAATCTGGCTCTCTTACACTTGCTCAAAAAACAAAAATAATTGCATGTAGTATGTTCCATGCAGCGCGATTGATGTGATATAATCTTCACATCAATGGCAAAAAAATCTAAAGAAATCGTGAAGCAGAAACGCAAAGAAGCCGCCTCAAAATTTATAACCATAAAATCCGAAACCCGATATGCGGTCTTTGCCGTCATTTCTTTCATCTTTGCTATTTTTTTTATTGTTGCCATGCTCGACGGAGGTGGCGTCGCCGGAAATTTTTTCCATTCGATTTTCGGAAGCCTCTTCGGCTTTGGATATATTTTTGTACCTATCTTACTTATCCTTCTCGGTATTTCCTTTTTGAAATCGAAAAGCCCCGACGTCGCGTTTTCGCGTATCACTGGTTCAATACTTTTTCTTATTTCGATCTTGGGCATGATCGATATAGTAAGTATCGGCGCCGACACGCACAGCGGCGGGTTTATCGGACGTGCCATTGCCTATCCGTTTATGGCGCTTTTTGATACATACATTTCACTATTGTTTTTAGGAGGCATGCTTGTCATCTCTCTCCTCATTATCTTTGATACACGGCCAAGCTTGCATGCGCTTTTGAATCTTTTCCGCAAAACTCCACAAGATAAGGAAGAAGACGACGGGGAAAATATTGAAGAAGTAAAAATCGCTATTCCTGAGTCGTCTCATCCGACACCTGAAGAACCGAAAGAAAAAGAGGAAGCAAAGCGCCCGATTGAGAAAAAGAAAGCCGTCGAAGACGACGGCGCGGCGTTTCATACTCGCATTGCCATGCGTGAAAATACTTACACCCCCCCACCACTTTCTTTACTTGAAGGCGACAAGGGGAAACCTGATGTGGGCGACATTAAAGCCAACTCAAACATCATCAAGCGCACACTGTCGAACTTCGGCATTGAAGTAGAAATGGATGAGATCACCGTTGGTCCTACTGTCACCCGCTACGCTCTCAAGCCTGCCGAAGGAGTGAAACTCTCCCGCATCGTCGGACTTCAAAATGACTTAGCACTCGCGCTTGCAGCGCATCCTATCCGCATCGAAGCACCGATCCCCGGTAAGTCTTTGGTTGGTATCGAAATCCCGAACCGCGTGAAATCAACCGTCGGCTTGGCGACTATGCTCTCGGACGAAAAACTAGCGGCATCGCCGAAGCCTCTTATGGTAGCGCTTGGTCGGTCTATTACCGGCAAGGCCTTCTTTGGTAATTTGGCTAAAATGCCGCATATGCTGATCGCTGGAGCCACCGGATCAGGTAAATCCGTCACTATTCATTCTATTGTTACCTCTCTCCTCTATCGTAATAGCCCGGAAGAGCTTGAATTTATTATGGTGGACCCGAAGCGGGTGGAGCTGACGCTTTACAATAAAATCCCTCACCTTCTCACTCCTGTCATTACTGATGCTAAAAAATGTATTTTGGCGCTGAAGTGGGCCGCTAAGGAAATGGATCGCCGCTATGACATTCTTGAGACTGAAAGCGTGCGCGATATTGAAAGCTATCATACAAATATTGTTACAAATAAAAAGGGAGTCGCAGCTCCAGCGGAAGGTGCCACCGAGGGCACTTCAGCTACTGGTCCTGAACGGATGCCATATATAGTCATTATCATCGATGAATTGGCTGATATTATGCAAACGTACCCGCGCGAACTCGAAAGCTCTATTGTCCGCTTGGCTCAAATGTCTCGTGCTGTTGGTATCCACTTGATTCTTTCGACTCAGCGACCGTCAGTGAACGTCATCACTGGCCTTATCAAAGCTAACGTCCCTGCTCGTATCGCGCTTCAAGTCTCAAGCCAGATCGATTCGAGGACTATTCTTGATGCCGGTGGCGCCGAAAAACTCTTGGGCGCCGGTGATATGTTATATGAATCAGGCGATATGTCACAACCAGAACGTCTCCAGTCAGCCTTTATTTCCGAAGAGGAAGTAAAGAAAGTGGTAAAATTCTTGGCTGATCACAATGCTGATCTCGTGCCAAACGAAATTGCATTTTCAAACGGATCCGTATCTGCTGATAAGAGCATATTCCAAAGCGGGTTTGACGATGAAGCAAGTGACGAAGACGATGAACTCTATGAAGAGGCACGCCAAGTGGTGATCGAAGCAGGCAAGGCTTCAACATCATACCTGCAACGTAAACTCAAACTCGGCTACGCTCGCGCCGCACGCTTGATCGATATGCTGGAAGAGCGCGGTGTGGTGGGCCCCGGAGAAGGTGCCAAGCCGCGTGAGGTGATTGAAAAACCAGCCGACGTAGAGCGACAAGACTATACTTAACGATAAGTTTGATTTATAAAATTTTCTTTATTCCTTATGTTTTATTCTGCATGACTCCAAACTTCAAAAAAATAATTAGCTTCGGCGCGCTCGCTCTTCTTTTCGTGGTTATCATCGGATACGCCTATTTTCGATCGTCGGGCGTCATAAAGGGCGTGCGAATTGTTGTTGAAGGACTTGAAGACGGACAGACGGTCGCAACGTCAAATATAGTAGTCAAAGGCCACGCCAAGCATGCGGTAAAACTAACGCTCAATGATCGCCCGATAACAACTGACGAAGAAGGAGCATTTTATGAATCATTGTTGTTGCCTCCCGGCTATACTATAATAAAGCTACATGCCGAGGATAAATTCGGCAAAACCGTCGAAAAAACTCTTCAATTGGTATTAGTAGCTAATACAAAGACCGAAACGGAAGTACCGTTGGTCAACTAAAATATATGCAAAAAAAAGCACAGAAAGAAGCAAAAAGTATGGGTGGCGAAATCGCTGATACGATTCGTTCGATTCAAACCAAATTCGGTGAAGGCGCTATCATGAAGCTTGGCGATGCGCCGAAAGTAGACATCAATGTCATCCCGACCGGTTCAATCGGACTTGATATGGCCTTAGGCGTCGGCGGTATGCCGCGCGGACGTATTGTAGAAATATTTGGGCCAGAGTCTTCTGGTAAAACTACGCTCGCCCTTCATATCGTCGCCGAAGCACAAAAGCTCGGCGGCATCTGCGCGTATATCGACGCCGAACACGCAATGGATCCTGAATACGCAAAAAAACTCGGCGTAAAAATAAATGATCTCCTCATTTCTCAACCTGATACTGGCGAACAAGGACTGGAAATCACGGAGAGTTTGGTGCGCTCGGGAAAAATCGATGTTGTCGTCGTGGACTCTGTCGCAGCACTTACTCCAAAAGACGAGATCGAAGGCGACATGGGCCAACAACATATGGGCAAACAAGCCAGACTGATGTCACAAGCCTTGCGTAAACTTACCGCTATCGTTTCGCGTTCGAAAACGTGTGTCATCTTCATCAATCAGATCCGCATGCAAATCGGCGTGATGTTCGGCAATCCAGAAACCACTCCAGGAGGAAAGGCACTCAAATTTTATACATCGGTCCGTCTCGACATTCGCCGCATTGCCCAGATCAAAAAAGGTGAAGAAGTGGTAGGCTCACGTACGCGCGTAAAAGTAGTGAAAAATAAAGTGGCGGCGCCGTTTAAACAGACAGAATTCGATATCATTTACAATGAAGGAATTTCACGCGAAGGAGAGATACTCGCCCTTGGCGAAAAGCTTGGCATTGTGGAGAAATCCGGTGCCTCGTATTCATATAAAAATAAAGAGGGTGAGAAAACTCCTATGGGCCGCGGCTACGACGCCACTCGTACATATTTGAAAGATAATCCAAAAGTCTCAACTGAACTTCTAAAAGAAATCCGCAAGCGCTTCGGTGAGATCGCGGTGGCAAGCTCGGATGAGTAACTTAGATTTTAGACTAGGGTTTTAGAATGAAAGGGCCGCTCCATTGAAGCGGCCCTTTTGATTTAATGATTACTTTATCTTCTTCCCCATCTTGCCCGAGGTGGAATATTTTCTTTTTTCCGTATCTTACGGTTTTGAGAATAAATCCATAAACTATCAATGATGAGAAAAGTGATCAGCCCATTTAGCAAGGGACTAAGCGGGTTATGAAAAAAGTTGAATTCGGCGGCGGCGTTAAGAAAGATCATATGTGGGAGTTTTTCCTACCCTACCACATCTCTATTACTTTTGCATAGCGCTTGCGACTCCATAGAACATTTGGTATATTATCTCCACGATTCTGCCGTTTGGCAGTTTTGTTTTATTAGCTCTATTTACTATTTTCTACTAACTATTTACTACCCATATGGCATTACTTGAATACAACGAAATCAAACAAGGCAAAGTTATTATTTACAACGACGAACCATGCGTCGTACTTGAAAACCACGTCGCTCGCACCCAACAGCGCAAACCACAAAATCAAGTGAAACTTCGTTCACTTGTGAACGGCCGCGCCTATAATGAAACTTTCCGCGTGTCAGCCACCGTCGAAGAAGCAGAACTCGAAAAGCGCGAAACAAAATATTTATACTCGAGCAAAGGAGAGTATTGGTTTTGTGATCCTGAAAACCCAGCCAACCGGTTTAAACTTGACCCAGCACTTTTGGGTGACGCCGTGAAATTTTTGAAAGATAATACAATCGTCACCGCACTTGTCTGGGGTGAAGATGAGGATGAAAAAATCATTAGCATCAAAGTACCAATCAAAATGGAATTTACTATCAAAGATGCTCCGCCATCCATGAAAGGAAACACCGCGGCCGGCGGCGGCAAAGTCGTTACGCTTGAAAATGGCGTCGACATCACTGCACCGCTTTTCTTGAACGCAGGAGATAAGATTATCGTCAACACTGAAACTGGCGAGTACGTCGAGCGAGCGTAGGCGAGCGAAGAAGCAGAGCGCATAGCGCGGAGATAAGAGCGAGCCCTGTGCAAAAGTCAAAAAACCCTTATTTATAAGGGTTTTTTGCTATTTGACTCCCCAACAATTTATCACTACACTTAAGGCATCAATGTTCTTTTTGGCGCGAAACTTTGTCGAAAAGTTTCGTAATTTTAATTTTTTAATAATTTTTGCACATGAGTATAAAAAACTTTTTTATTTACACATACATTTGGCTCGATGGATATACCCCTGAGCCCAATCTCCGAGGCAAAGATAAAATCCTCGAAGGAAAGAAAAGTTTGGCTGAACTTCCTGTCTGGAGCTTCGACGGCAGCTCGACCAAACAAGCAAAAGGGCACTTCTCTGACTGTCTTCTTAAGCCCGTAAAAATGATCCCTGACCCCGCCCGAGAGCGGAGTTTTTTAGTTTTATGCGAAGTCTACAATCCTGACGGCACGCCACATCTATCCAACACACGCGCCGCACTCGCCGCTTGGGACGCACGAGGCAATTGGTTTGGTTTGGAACAAGAATATGTATTTATGAAAAACGGCCGACCACTTGGCTTTCCCCATGATCCGAAGAAATTTCCAAAACCACAAGGCGAGTATTACTGCGGCGTCGGAGCAGAAAATATTGTCGGTCGGGAGATTATGGAAGAGCATACCGAGCTCTGCTTACAAGCTGGTATACCACTCTCCGGCACCAACGCCGAAGTACTTCTTGGCCAATGGGAATTTCAACTCTTCGGTCAAAACGGCGCTCAAGATACTGGCGACCTCTTATGGCTCACTCGTTACCTCCTGATCCGCACGGCAGAAGCATATGATGTATCAGTATCCTTTCATCCGAAGCCACTCACAAAAGGCGACTGGAATGGTTCCGGACTTCATACCAATTTTTCGACCAAACCTATGCGCGAAAAAGGTGGCAAAGAACTCTTTGATCACATTTACAAAGCTTTCGGGAAAAACCACAAGCTCCATATAGAACACTATGGTTCTGACAATCACCTCCGCCTCACCGGCAAGCATGAGACCCAATCTATCCACAAATTCTCAACAGGTGTTTCTGATCGTGGTGCTTCTATTCGCATTCCCCTCTCCACTGACAAGAGTAAAAAAGGTTACCTCGAGGATCGCCGCCCAGCTTCAAATGGCGATCCGTATAAAATACTATTGGTAATAAGCAAATCCTTGAAAGAAGCTAAGGCATTTTAAATAGTAAGTAGAAAATAGTTAGTAGTTAGTAGAGGAAAACAAAAAACCGCTTTCGCGGTTTTTTGTTTCAAAGTCAAAAGTTTATCGAGCGATGTAGGGCAGAAGTCCCATAAAACGAGCGCGCTTGATGGCGACCGTAAGCGTGCGCTGACTTTTTGCTGAAAGTCCGGTGCGACGACGAGCTACGATGCGACCGTTGGGGTTGAGAAATTTCTTTAAGACTTCAAGATCTTTGAAATCAATGTATTTGATGTTGTTTGCTGAGAAATAATCTTGTTTCATGAATAATTGTAATTAATAATAAATATGAGATTAAAACGGAATATCTTCCGGATTGATATCTTCTTCTGGATATTCAATCGTATCGACTTCGGCTGGTCCGTTTGATTGTTCTTTGCCTGGTGCACTTTGCGTATCAGCGCTACCACTACCACCAGCACGCGGTCCAAACTGAACACGGTCTGCAACGACTTCGGTGCGATATTTTTTCTGACCGGACGTGGCGTCATCCCAGCTTCTCGTCTGCATACGTCCTTCAACGAGTACCGACGCTCCCTTTTTCAAATATTGCGCTGCAGTCTCTGCTTGGCGGCCGAAAACGACAATATTGTGATAATCTGTCTGTTCCTTCTTGGCACCTGACTGATCTTTCCAAACTCGGTTGGTCGCAACGCTAAATGTTGTTACTTTCGAGCCGGACGGCAAGGCTTTCATTTCCGGATCGCGAGTGAGATTGCCGATAAGAATAGCTTTGTTTAAATACATCCTGTAGTGAAAAATGGTATTAAACTTCGTAGTAATTTACAAACCATTTTATTTTGGTTAATAATATGACCTTTATTTATCCCATAGATACCATTTTCTACTACGGGATACATGGAAAAAGTACAACCTATTTATTCTACCACTTCACTTGCTGGTGCTAAAGGTACTTCCGGTGTTACCAAAGCGTCTATTTCCTTATCGAGGGTTTCCTTGTCGATCGGGGTCGCATCCACATCTTCTTTCTTTGGTACATAGCGCTTTTTCGCTACATCACTTCGAACAAACATTTTCTTCTGAGACATGGTGTTTTCGCGAACTGTCTTGATGAGGAGATAGCGAATGATTTTTTCATCACGCGCGAATGATTTCTCAAGATCAACAAGCTTCTCTGGAGCAAGATCAAATTTGATCCAGCCAAAATATGCTTCGTTGAAACGAGCACTCTTGCCCGCTACCATGAGACGCATCTCGTATGCGAGTTCCATCTTTTTTGGATGCTCTTCACTTATTGGCGCAGCGCCGGAAGCTACAATGCGATCCTTGATCGAGGTAAACTCTGCTGCCAATCCATCTTCAGAAATCGTTGGCACCAAAAGATATGAAAATTCATACACGGTTTGAGTATCGTTTTTTTCTTTGGGTGCATTTTTCTCTTCGGTTACTTCCTCGTCTATTTTTACTTCTTCGTCCATCCTGTAGTGAAAAATAGTTTTTTAAGACTATTTTTATAATTAATGTAATAATAAAACACGTTTATATTTTTGATCTCGTAGATATCTTTTCTACTACGGGATCCATTTGTTTTTTTGATTTAACAATAATAAAAAGCCTCGCTTCGGCCTCGTCCCACTTCTGTGAGAACTGCAGAGGGTCTACGCAGTGAGCCCTCCGAACGAATGCTTGTAGGGATATACTAGCATATCTACAGATTTAGTCAAAAAAGAACCACCCGTGTTTCTTTACGGGTGGTTGTTAAATTTAACCGATGTCGCTCTTTGTTTTTATCGAACTACATAAACCTTGTTGGAAAATTCTGCCTCACCAAACTCATTTTTAATCAGGAATACTGTGCCAAGCATCCTAAACCAAGAATAAACTTGGTATATACCGTTTTCAATAAAAACAATCTGGCCTGGTAGATCTTTTTTCTGCAAAGAAACCATTACGGCAAGAGCAGTTTTTTTGCCTGTGGCGGTCTTTTTAAAGTAATTCCGGGGGGTAGTTTCTGCTTCATAACTTTCAACTATTGCTTCTTTGGCTAAAAACAATTGGCGTTTTTTCTCGCCGATTGGCATAGTTACTACACCTTTTTTAAAAACAATTTCCTCAACAGGTAGTGGCTTTTGCACACCGACCCAAATGAGAAATTTTTGGGAAAAGATTTTTGTGTTCACGATACAGGTTTTTAGGTTAGAAAATTTATTAGTACATTGTCCAAACCCCCAAAAAACTTGGACAATGTACTAAAGACCTAAAAATCTTTTATAAAAGAACCTTATACAAGGGGACAATAACATCTTTTGTACATTTTGTCAATCCTAATCCGGTTCTTTTAGGGATTGTTTTGTACTAAAACCCAAACACACGCTTGGCGTTGGCAAGTATTTGAAGCCTGACTTTTTCCTGGTCTTCACCGCGGATGTCAGCGATTTTTTTCACGACTTCTTCTACGTACATCGGCTCGTTGCGTTTACCACGATGTGGCACCGGGGTCACGTATGGGCAGTCCGTTTCCGACATGATCATATCGAGCGGCGCATTCTTCACTACTTCATCATAGTCATGAGTAAACGTAATGACGCCAGTAAAAGAAAGTGTGAAACCAAGATCGAGAAACCATTTGGCTTCTTCCCAAGTACCAGCAAAAAAATGAACATCGCCTTTTACGGTGGCATGAGTTTTTAAAATATCGTAGGCATCTTTGTAGGCTTGCCTGATATGGAGCATCAAAGGCTTACCGAGCGCATTAGCTACTTCGATATGTTTGATGAATACATCTTTTTGTTTGACGATCGATTCATCTTCCAAGCGGTAGTAGTCGAGCCCACACTCCCCAATCGCCAACACTTTCGGATCGCGGCCAAGAGTTTCATAAAAATTCGGATCAAATGTTTCGCCTCGTGATGTAAATGCCTTACCTTCCCCGCCAAGCTCTTGCTCATCATGATGCGATGCGCTCGTATGTATCGGATGAAGAGCGATTGCCGCATATACTCCCGTATCAAACTTGTGTGCCAGGTCGACGGCAAACTGCGAGGTGTCGCGCTGGGTACCAACATTCATCATCCACGTGCCAGCTGCTACCGTACTAGCAATAAGCTCCTCTCGATCAGCATCGAAGGCTTTAAAATTCACATGCGAATGAATGTCGATGTATTTTGGCTCCATTATTTGAATTTATTAACTATTCCTTCCGTGGAAAAAGTGAAGCTGATAGTTTCGTCACGTTGAATACTTCGGGAGTCTCACCTGCCACGACCCCAAGAGCCTTCTCCATAGCCCCGGCACTCGCTGGCAAAAATGGCGCAAGGAGGCGTGTGAGCTGTGACAAGCTCGCAAGCAAAGTATGGAGTATGGCCTCGGCTTTCGCCTGATCAGTTTTGACAAGCTTATACGGCTCATAATGGGCAATATACCGATCGAGCTCTCCTATGAGATCAAAGAGGGCGTCGGCCGCTTTGTGGAGCTCATATGACTCAATTGCTTCGGTATATTTGGGTACAATACTTGTAGCAATATAATCACCGACTGCCATCCCCTCGATATATTGAGAAGAGGCAACTCCTTCTATGGTCTTCATAATCGGCACCGAAATATCCGGGTGTGCACGCACCGTACCAGCAAAACTTCCGTGCGCCATAGCGAGCACGCGAGAAACCAAATTGCCCAAGCCGTTGGCTAAATTGGCGTTGTAGACTTGTTTGAATTTCTCAGCCGTATAATCACTATCTTCAAATGAAGAAAGCTCACGAGTCACATAATAGCGAAGAGCGTCAGTGCCGTACTCTGTCACCAGATCGTACGGACTTACGACATTACCAAGACTCTTAGACATTTTTTGACCTCCGCTATTTATAAAACCATTGACCACAATTTGCCGAGACGGCGGTAGGTCAGCTGCCAAAAGCATTGCTTGCCACATAGCGGACTGCTGACGCGTATTGTCTTTGCCGCAGTATTGCACGACACCACCACTTTCTACCCACCAGGTTGTGAATTGTTCCATGTTCTCTGGCCAACCTACAGCTGAGATGTAGTTGACGAGCGCATCAAACCAGACATACATGACTTGTGTCTCATCCCCTGGCACTGGCACACCCCAGGGCATTTTTTCTGAAAGACGGGAAATTGAAAAATCTTCAAGACCTCGCTCAACAAAACTTTTAATTTCATTGAAGCGAAAATCGGGTACAACAAAGTCAGGACGGCCACTATAGAGGGCCAACAGCTTTTCCTGAAACTGGCTGAATTTGAAGAAATAATTTTCTTCGTCGCGAAGCTCTAGATCGCGGTCGGGATGTACGGGACAGCGGCCTTTATCATCGAGCTCGGAATCTGTTTTTTCGAGCTCACAACCCACGCAGTATTTTGTCTGGTATTTTTTCTTTTCGATATAGCCGTTCTGGTCACAGACTTTCCAAAATTTTTGAGCAGCTTTCACATGATGTTTATCGGTGGTGCGGATGAAGTTGATGTCAGACGAAAGCCCCAGAAGCGCTCCGAGGCCTTTGAATTTCTCTGCGTATTCATCCACGTATGCTTGCACTTCCACTCCTGCTTCTGTTGCTTTCTGATAGATTTTTTGACCATGCTCGTCGGTGCCGGTGTTGAAAAACACCGGATGACCGAGACTTTTTTTGTAACGAGCAATGACGTCTGCACGGATAATCTCCATCGCAAATCCGATATGTGGATCGGAATTCACGTATGGCAAGGTAGTAGTAATATAAAATGGTTTATTCATGACTCTATCGCAAACTTGCGTTTTTTTACATCTTCGACGTATTCAAGGAGACACACCGCAACAGGGATTGAAAGAATAATGCCGTAAATACCTGCCAAAGCGCCACCAATGAGAAGCGCCACAATGACAACCAATGGCGAAATACCGACAACTTTGTGAACGACAATTGGGGTCAAGATATGTGCTTCAAGCTGTTGGACCACGGTATAGAGTATGGCCACAGTCACCGAAAGAGACACTCCGCCTGTAAGAAACGCAAAATATAGTGCGGGCACAACTGCCAAAATCATCCCAAACGGAATAAGCTCGAGAATCGCCGCAACAAAAGCGATCAAAATAGCATAATCGACACCCAAAATCGCAAGACCGAGGTATATCAAAATCCCGACAATAGCAGCGAGCAGGAGCTGCCCTTGGAACCATAGCCCGATCTTACGCTCGGTGCGCTGCCAGAGACTGATAATATATTCGCTTTCTTTGATGGGAGTAACGATACGTAGAAAATTCTCGATCCCTTGCTCTTGAATCGAAAGATAAAATGAGATGACAATAATAAGAATAACTTTGAATATACTCCACAAGACGCTCGTCGCTGTGGTAAAAAATTCGCCGCCGAGGCTCGTCGAGAACTGAGAGATCTGCGCCATAATTTCAGGCAATGATGCATGATAGGAAATACTCACAGCACTCGCTTTAAAATTGGTGAGTACCGTGGAGGCTGGAAAATAACTTGAAATAAAATTGATAAACTGAGAAAGCTGATCAATAAAAATAGGCACAAAAACATAAAAAAGCGCGCCGAAGAATATAAGGGTCAGTACGTAGATCAAAATCACAGACAACGTGCGATGAAATCGAAACCGACGGCGATAGGTCAAGACGCCAAATTCTACAAAAGAAGCGACTACAATCGACATGAGGATGATGACCACAATGTCGCGTAAGTAATACAGGAGGAAAATAAAAAGGCCAAGAAGTGCGATGTTGAAGAGCGTACGGGGATGGATTTCAATCATGCGGCCTGTTTCAGGTTTTGCCATATACGCCTATAATAGCACCTTTTTTAAGGGTACAATAGATGATCCAGTATAAGAGAAAAACTACAGCGATAGCTTTTTCGTAAGAACTTCTGGGTTTTTGAAGGGCCCTATAACGGCGAGATTGAGGCGGTTATTCTTAAAAATAGCCTTAGCAAGATTTTGAACTTCTTTTGCAGTGACAGAGCGGATTTCTTTTTCAAGCTGGTTGGGATGTTTGATTTGTTTATTAAGGATTTCTTGACCGCCATAAAACGATGCAAAGGCATCTGATGATTCGAGTTCGAGTTTTTGATTGCCAGCCAAATATTCTTTGATCTTTCCAAGTTCGGCCGCAGACACAAGTGTTGTCGTGAACTTTTTGCATTCTTTTAGAATTTCGCCGACAACTTCCTCTACGCGATTATTCGACACGCCGGCACTAATTTCAAGAAAACCATGGTCAGTATATGCATCCACCGAAGCACGCACATAGTACGCCACCCCAAGCTCTTCGCGGAGCTTAATAAAAAGACGAGATGACATGCCACCGGCAAGCAAAGTTGCCAAAACAGTCAATACGGGATTTTTTTTGTCGTAGGTGTCCAGAGCCCGGAAACCAACGATCAGATGTGCTTGGTCGGTTTTTTTATATTCCACCCTCACAGCTGGGGCGGTTTGTTTTTCCAATGTTTTTTGCTTTGCACCTTTCCCTTCATAGGTAAGGCCGCTAAACATTTTTTTTACTTCTCGCGCGACTTGTGCGTCGCTGATCTGACCTGCGACCACAACCGTCGTGGCTTTCGGCACGTAATGCTTTTTGTGATATGCCACAAAATCTTCCCGAGTCATAGCACGCACGTTTTCGCGTGTGCCAGCAATATTCCATCCGGCCGGCTGATCGCCGTAGAGGAGTGACATAAAGACATCTCCGACATGTCGCTGAGGCATGTCTTCGTACATGTTGATCTCTTCCACAATCACGCCTTTTTCTTTTTCTATCTCTGCTTCCGGAAATGTACTATGAAGATAGATGTCAGAAATAACATCGAAAATTTCATGAAAATGTTTGGCGTCAGACTTGGCGTAATAGCCCGTATACTCCTGGCTGGTAAAGGCATTGTACTGCGATCCTAAACCATCAAGTTCACTCGCTATCGTATAAGCATTGGGCCGTTTGGTAGTGCCCTTAAAACACATATGTTCCAAGAAATGAGAGATGCCGTTTTTAGCCTTGGTCTCGTATTTTGAACCAGTTTCCACGAGAACAAGGACGGTGACCGTCGGATTGTCTTTCATGGGGACAGTAATAACCCGAAGACCATTTTTGAGAACATGTCGGTGGAATTTCATGGCCAGAGTATAACATATTGCCGAAGTGAACTCACAAAAAGTTTGAAAAATGAGTGAATGTATTGAGGAATGATTTTTAGTTCAGTTCAAAAAATTCATCGAGCACCTCCTGTGACATACCAAATTTCAAAAATTGTCGACCGGAAAAATATGTTTTATCCCACTCAACCACAAGACTTTTCAGCTCTTTAAAAGATTCTCCCATGGCTTTTTTAAGTGTAGACTCGCTCAATTGCAATAATTTACTACATTGCAAAGACGTAAAATCTATTTGCTGTCCTTCGCAGTACAACCGAATAGCTTCCATGGCCTGTGGCCCAATCGAAAGAGCAGAAACAGGTTCGCGCAAGACTTGAACAAGAGCGCCTAGCTGCTCTTTCCTTCTTTTCTGTGCTTCAAAATCGCTCGTCTGCACAGGCATAAATTCTCTATCATTATTTTCTGTCATACTATTTTACTCTGTTAACATCGTTGTAATTGATTGATAAAACGGTCGTATTTCCTCTTGTATTTCCGGGAAGAAAATTTTTCGGTGGAAATCTTTCTCCATCCGCTCCAATACCCAAGTACGGAACTCCTCGTAATTTTTCAGGTCACTCTTGTTACCCCAATGATACCAAGCGAAAACAAAATAGAAGTCTGTAGCAATATGCGCCACAGCGTCAGCTGTCGCCAGTATTTTTCCTTCCAATATTTCTGGCATTGTTTCTCGGCAACTATGCGGAGCAATGACGTCCTTGATGATTGTTGCGATTTCCTCATCCGAAAATCCTGCACCTTTTAAAACTTCTTCAGCAATCCGTTCACACTCCGCTTCGTGTCTCGTATCACTTCGTTCCATATTCACATCTGCAATATCATGCAAAAGCGCACCAGCAACCGTATAGTCAACATTGCCGCCGAATTCCTTGGCGAGCCGCTCAGCATTCTTCATTACCACAAATACATGGTTCGAGTAGGACCATCTGATCCAAACATCCCAATCCTCTGACACATGGCCATTTCTATAGAGCTCTTCAACTTTATCTTCTACGATTTTATATCGTTCCATAGTAAGTTATACGTATGTTCTTTTATTTTTTATCTTACACACATCTCTACATCAGTCGTAAATGTTGCTGGATCTTTTGGCACCCACCCACAGGCACCGAACATAGTCGCGCGTGCGCATTTTGAATTACTCAACCGACATTGGCGATTTGGATCCATGATAGGCATACAGTTACTCATACCTCCGGAACTCGTAAGTGGATCGTAACAAATTTCTCCATTACAACCACTAATAGCACAGAGGTTCTCACCCATATGCGGGATATGCTGTATCTTAGTATATGTATAAGCGATGAAAAGAAGAGCAGCAGCAAGCGCAACACTTAAAATTATTTTCAGAAATTTTTTCATAAGAATTTCTAAATATCAAAACAGACTAATAAATCAGAAAGCGAATCCATGAGCAACGAAGGTTCTTCACGAAGTAATTTTTCTTTGGCATGATAACCAGTTGCAACCCCTATAGATACCACTCCTGCTTTCTTCGCGGCTCGGATATCGTTGATTGTATCACCGATATATACAGCCGCCTCTTCCGAAACACCGTACTCTTTGCAAACATTTTTTATTTCCATCGCTTTATCGATAGCATTGCCAATAAATTGCTCCACGTACTGATCGATCTGATACTCTTTGGCTTCCATTTTTAAATGCTCTTCCGGATGGCTGCTGATTATTACAATCGGCCGACCGCTTTCGTGAATCGTTTTTAAAAATTTCTCTGTATCAGGATATATGGTCGGACGAATTCCGCTTTTTCTTACTTCATCCATAGCAAGTACATGCTCCTGAAATAAGCTCGAAGGATCTCCCTTTGCTCCTTTATCAGCAAGATATTCTTGTGCAGTTCCACGACCATCTAAAAGCCAATCATCATAACGCACTCGTTCTAAGCCGTGGTTTTTAAACACAGCCATATTGGCTTCATATACTGGCTGTCGATCGTCGCTTAAAACTCCGCTCCAATCTGATATAACAAGTTTTATATTTTTATACACAATAGTTAATTCGCATTCCCCAATTTCTGTTTCAACAGTGAGGTCAGCTCTTCGATTTTTATTCGCTCTTGCGTCCCCATATCTCGATCACGCACGGTCACCGTATCTTTATGTTCTCCATCAAGCGTATCAAAGTCGATCACGATACACCACGGCGTGCCGATTTCATCCTGCCGGCGGTAACGTTTGCCGATGTTGCCGTTGTCATCGTACATTACGCGGCCAAATTCGGTTTTCAGCATGCCATAAACCAGACGAGCTTTTTCGACGAGCTCAGGCTTGTTTTTGAGAAGTGGTGACACTGCACAAATAACTGGTGCAATCAATGGTGAGAATTTAAGAAATGCACGAGGTTCGTCTCCTTTAGTATCTTCAGCATATGCGGAAAGCAGAAGTGCCAAAATAGTTCGCTCCATACCAAATGATGGCTCGATCACATGTGGAGTCATTTTTTCCTTGGCATCTTCGTCGATATATTCAAGTTTATGATTGGTCAGATCAAAATCCCCCCGATAGGCCAAGCCGTAGAGTTCTTTGCGGCCAAACGGATAGTCGAATTCGAAGTCAATTGTCCGGCGTGAGTAGTGTGCGCGGTCCCCGTCCGCGACTTCAAGCTCATGGACATGGGCCATATCAAGACCGATCGATTCCATCCACTCACGCATTTTTTCTTTGAGATGACCAAAATATTCTTCCCAGTCAGCAGGTCGTACGAAGTATTCTATTTCCATCTGCTCAAACTCCCGCACGCGGAAAATAAAATCACGCGGTGTGATTTCATTACGAAAAGCTTTACCGATTTGGGCTATGCCAAACGGCAGCTTTGGATGAAACGAGTCAACAACATTTTTGAAGTTTACAAATATGCCTTGCGCTGTCTCAGGTCGTAGATACACCGTAGATGCGCTATCTTCCATCGCACCAATTTTGGTCGCAAACATCATATTGAACTGACGAGCAGGCCCTAAAATCTCACCGCAATTTGGGCATTCTTTTTTCCCGTTCGCAGTAGTTTCGATTTGATCTTCACGATAACGATTTTTACAATTGGAACACTCCACCAACGGGTCTGAAAATCCTGCCACATGACCTGAAGCTTCCCAAACTTTTGGATTCATGAGTATCGCTGCATCGAGACCATATATATCTTCTCGTGAGTCGACAAATTTTTTCCACCAGCTCGCTTTGATATTGTTTTTGAGCGCTACGCCAAGCGGACCGTAGTCCCAGGTACCCGCGAGTCCACCGTAGACTTCGGACCCTTGATAGATAAATCCGCGCCGCTTGGCCAGTGACTCGATCTTCTGCATTATATTGTCTTCTTTCTTTTGCATTTCTATTTACATTATTTACTTACTAATTCACTACTCGATCAGCTTTTGAATACATCGGGTCATTGGTTAGGTGAGTATTGAGTGCTGGATGAGTAGAGTCGAGACTTTGCTGCGTAAAGCTATCGGTACCGGTGAGTTTGGTTTCTAAAATAAGCTGCGGAATACTTCCCACTTGGGATACTGACGGCAAGAGGATGACCTGGAAAGATACTGAGCGCGTACCGCCTGTATATCCCGTACCACCACTAACACTTCCAATTTTCCAAAGAATACTCTTCGATGAGGCATCAAAAGTAATATTTTCACTTGCTGGTGTGGAAGTACCAACCCAGCTTACATAGGTCGGCAAGGTCGATCGCGCTTCAGCGTTGATGATGTTGTTGGCTGAGTTGGCGAGCGTCCAGGTAATCGTGTACGTTGTCGGACTGCCTGCTTGCGGCGGCATCGGGCCGGTGTTAGCAAATGGCCCAGTCGAATACGTCGCTTCAGCGCCGAGCTCAAAGTCGGAATTTATTTTAATAGTTTTCTCGGCGATGTTGGTAATCTCTTTGACATCAGCTCCCAAGGAAGGTTCCTTTCCTTTGATCGAGACCGCGATATTGATAGTCGGATCTTTGAGAAGGACGCCACTTTGACTAAAGAGCGGCAGTGAAGCAAAACTGAAATCTACCGTGCCATGCTCTCCTGGCTCGATCGCTCCCAACGTCCCGAGTGTTGTTTTGTCCCACACAATAGTATTGCTGTTGGAATCATAAAAACCGCTATTGGTATCGAGTGTTGCCTCGTCCAGTGCGTCGCCAGAAAACGAAGCGGTGATCACCACATCAGTAATACGGGTCGGAAGATTATTGGCCCACGCGATCTGAGTGAGGACCGTACGGTCGGCATCGATAAAGTTTTCTTCAGCATCAAGACCGTTGACCAAAATCTTGGCTTCGATAAAGGGCTTTACGATCGAAACAATATATGAGGAAGCATTGTAAATGACGCCTACCACCGACGCATCGCCAGCTTTAGCGGCTCCCGCTGAAATATGAAATGTTCGTTCTTCACCATCTTGTCCAAAGATCGTGCCTACAACCTTGATTGTATGCTCAGAGCCAGGCGCCAAATCGCCAAGATTCCAAATATTTTGAAACGAAGTCGGAGCAGGTGTCGCACTCTCAAACTGGAAGCCCGGCGGATAGTCTACTTTCAGCATGAGATCTTCGACTGTTTTTTTAGCATTTGCGGTCGTGGTGATCGAAAGAGTTATTTTTTGATTTGAGTTTACTTCTTCTGGTGCATCGATCGTAATCGCGATCGGAGCCGCATTCAATGTCACCGTGTATATTTTATTTTTTTCAAAAATCGCATTTGATCCAGCCAAACGGTATTCAAGCGTGAAGCTCACGTCTGCAGTACTCCCCTCGCTCCCAAAAAGTACGACAGTAATATCTTTTGTCGCAGTTTTGCCTGACGATATCGTCCCCAGAGAATATCGCACCGTGGCTTTATCAGCCAGGCCCGTCGCACTGGCGCCGGTACCTTTCGGATACGAAATGATGAGATCGGCAAATTCGAGCCCAACAGTGTTTTTGTTGGTAATCTCTACCGAAAGTGGCAAATCTTCCCCACCCGCTGTAAAGGTATTGCCGAGCACCGCAATTTCAATATTTTGATTTGAAACGCTGTTTCCTCCGCCAAAAAAAGAATAGAGCGCATATCCAGTCGCAAGTAAAAAAAAGACAATCGCGCCAATAAAAAATTTCTTAAAAACTGAAGCTGGAAGTTTGAAGCGCTGCAGAAGTTGCGGAGACGAAGGTGTATCGCTCCAGGTTGTTTTTATTTCAGGAGCACTCGGATGAAGTACGCCTTCCCTGTGCCCTGAAATAGCATGCGGATCCTTGCTGTAGAGGCGCTTCGAGACCGTATCAAGACGGTTGGAAATCTTCTCTTTTTCATTCGGAGAGAAACGTGCCATGTAAAAGTGAGTATACCACAGGCCTCCTTAGGATTCTATGGTGTTAGAGCTGGCTCTCGCGCAACGCGCGGTTGATTTCAAAGAGAATAGTCTTCTTGGCGAGTCGCTCGTAGGAGATAGACTCCGGGAGAAATTCTTGGCCGAGATATGATGAGAGTGTATCGGTATTGCCGACATAGCCAAGATTGTGAAGAATACGAAGCACCAAAGTGAGCTCGGTGATTTCCTGTTCTTTTGCCGTTACATCTCTACGATTGAGAAAACGAGATGCGGTGACTATGTCTTCAAAGATCTCCGGGTTGGGCGACTCACCTTGGCAGAGGCGCATAACGAGCTTTGCGACCTGGGCCATGAGCTTAAGGGACGCGGGATTGCGAATCACCTCCGGAGAGGTGTCGATCAGTGAGGCTGAAGTAATACGCCAAGTATCGCGGCCACGCACCAGGTCGACCCGCACGAGAGAAAAATCTTGGAGCACGTAGCGGAGCTTCGACGAGAGCTTACGTACACCTTGAGCCGGAGCGCGAATAAGTCCCAAATCTTTTGTATAGAGATATATTTCGCGATCGGCTTCGCGCTTTGCGACGTGAGCTAAAATATATGCTTCCGTGTGGTGAATATGATGCATGGAAAAATTACGAGGTTGCGTCCTGGCTTGTGATAATAATTTTCCCTTCTGGTTTGGTCCAATCCGTAAAACGCCACCATGATGGCGTAAAGGAAAAGAATACATATTTGGGATCTTCTGCTTTTTCTTTCTTTTTTGGAAATTTGCCAAAATATATTTGATCAAATATTTCTTTGTCGTCTTGGCTTGTCACGAGCGAGACTTCCCCATCGAGTTGCAGTGTTCTCATATTGCTTTCATCGCAACCAATGACAAGAGATGCTCGACTTCGGTCTCTGCCGAAAAGTGGCTCGCATTTTCGATATTCTCTACATGTTTCAAAGAAAAATTGAAATGGCGAGTCCCTATGGGCAAAATGCACAGTTGCAGCATGCGGCGCGCCATCGAGCATCTCCACTGCCAACACTCCTATTCGCTGACTTTTTATAAAATCGAGAATTTCTTGGTTCATATTATTTCATCATTCCACCTAAAGCTTCGAGAGCTTCTGGAAGCTCTCGCCAACCGCCATTAGGCTCTCCACCATATCCATGAATCAAAAATACTTTCTTCATTATTCTTTCAAAAACGGAAATGCTTGCTCCAATTTCTTCAGCAATTCATCCGGATATTTCTTGTCAGTAAGCGCACATTGCTCCCGGTAGAAGATTTTGAGATCCTCTTCCTTCTCGGGATTACGACGTAATGTTTCACTAATCTGGCTTATAATAAACTGCTCATCTTTTGCCGGGTTATTAATCAACTTTCCAAGCAATGTATGAAAGGGTTCAAGCTCGGTGTCTTGGTTTGCAAAATCGACATATTCCAACCCTCGTATTTGTCCTCCTTTTTCGTTCATATATCTCAATTATACCAGAAATTCTCTTGCCTTTCCCAAGACTATTTTTGCATTGTCATAGGTAAATGTTGCAAGCGCCTCTTCGTAGGTTGCCCATTTGTATTCAGAAATTTCTTTGGCTTGTATTAAAACGTTTTCCGTATCGGTAATACCGACAAAATATTGGTTGATTTTTCGAGTCAGCACGTCGTCGCGCTTAAATGTATATGTCTCTTCGATAAGCGGCGTATTCAAAAGTCTGATCTCGGTAATAGCTGTTTCTTCAGTTAGCTCTCGAAGTGCCGCTTCCTTGGGAGTTTCTTTGCCCTCAGCATGACCTTTGGGGAAACTCCACGATCCAGTCGTTTGAAGCAAGATCAAAAAGCGGTCCGGTATATCAGCCTTCCGCAAAACAGTGACTATTCCGTATGAGTACTCAATCGGCAACATAGTCAACTTCCTGTAATAATTTTTTAAGCAAATCAATCGGCATACCGCGCAAGCGGTCATAGCTATCGTGCTCGGTGGCAAATGCTTCCACCATTTCCTGGTTGAATCCAGCTGCTTTGAAAACAAGCCCGCCGTCGATAATCATATCGAGCTTTTTTCGGTCAATTGGACCCCATAAAACTTTTGAAATATCCGTGCCAGATGCACGTTTACCTGTCGCGGTATTTACTACACACAAAGCTGAGACTGCATCTGAGGGAAATTGTTCGTATAAGTCTGCCCATTCATGAAGTTCTGCAGCACTCTCCGGCTTTTCCATTAATCGGCCATTACAGACTGCGACTACATCACTTGAAATAAGTATTGCTGGCTCCTGTATAAGCGGGAGTAAGGCGTCAGCCTTGGCTTCAGCGAGCAAAAGCGGAAGCATATAAAAATCATCATGCCGTATCGCCTTCTCGTCGATATCAGCAGACATGACTTCAAATTCAAAGCCAGCTTTTGCAAGTTCTTCTTTTTTTGTTGGAGAGGCAGAACCTAAAATGAGTTTCATACAAATTTAAGACATCGCACAAACAGTTTCTGTATACGTCATTTCTTTACTTACAAGTCCAAGTTGTCCGGTGTAACATTTATTTTGACTGCTATCGATCGTACCAAATACGCGTATGTATGCTTCACCACCTTCGCCAGCAAACGGTTCATTATGACTCTCTGCGTTTTCCTTATCCCAAAAATACTGGAAGTCGAACTTAAAAATAGAAGGATTGGTACCAGAGAGACCGTAATGATTCACATAATAATCAACTGCACTTAAACTGTTTGAAAAAGCGAACGCGTCATTGAGATTGATCGTTGAGAGACCTTGTCGACCGCTGACTTCAATGCTTCGCTCGAGCGGCCATTCTGACGGCGTTGCAAGATGAGTGCGAGTAGCATTGTAAAGCAAAAACTGATCTTCCCGCTGTACAATAACCCAGGATTTTGTGATTGTGTAATCGACAATATACTCGTAATTTGTTCCGAATGTATTGAAATCAGTTGATTTAATCGAGATGTAAGAATTGAATAGTGCATCAGTAAGATTGTTTTCTGCTTTAAATGCCGAGATCCAGGCATTTTTGTATGCATCACAACTATACCCTGTTACAAGTGCGCATTCATCATTTTGAGGCGGGATAGGTGTAGGGCTAGGGATCGGCGATGGAGTAGGAGTAGGTGCGGGAGTAGAAGGAAGAGTTTCTTCCTGGGTCTCTTGGGTTTCTGGAAGCGGAGTGGTCGGGACAAAGACAATTTCAGGTTCGGGACGTGGGACAAGTACGAGGATAATGAAGATACCAGCAAGGATAATAGCGATAATGGAAAGTAAGAAATTTTTGTTTTTCATGTAAATATGGAAACTTTATTAATATTTATATATGACGATACATAAACCCTAATCTTACTTAGGCCTTGAGCAGGATTTTGATTGTGAGGGATTCGATTTTTATGCTTTCTCCATCATTTTCTGCAAATTCCACATCCTTGGCAAGTACTGTTTTTTTGAAGTCATCCATGAATAGTTCGATAAGCCCAAGAGCATTGTCTGAAATTGTGATTGAAATAACATCCTTAGGAGTTAGCCCTTGTTTTTTGCGAAGATCTTGCACAGCGCGAACGAGCTCGCGATACTGACCTTCCTGCTTGAGTTCAGGGGTAATTTCTGTATTGATTTGTAATTCTGTACCACTTAATACTTCTTTAACATTCAGTTCATCTTTAATAAGACCATGGAATTGTTCCTCAAGAACAGGGGTACTTGGAATTGTAATACTCTGTAATGTTTGTCGCACTGGGATACCTGCCTTCTGGCGAAGCGCATTTCCCTGCTGGCAAAAACCAATTACAATTTCCATTTTTGTAATAAGTTCTTCATTTTCCGCCTTTTTCATTTCTGGCCATTTTGCCAAATGCACACTCTCCTGGTCTCCTTCAATCTTTAATTTCTGCCACAAGTCTTCCGCAAAAAATGGTGCGAATGGTGCCATGACTTTTGCAAGATTTTTCAAAACAAAATACAAAGTCATTT
Organism: uncultured Candidatus Saccharibacteria bacterium; assembly: GCA_964496425.1. Taxonomy (GTDB): domain Bacteria; phylum Patescibacteriota; class Minisyncoccia; order Phycocordibacterales; family UBA9973; genus CAZBZO01. Next base: position 57,494 of record CAZBZO010000003.1, read on the forward strand.
TTGCCTCTTCCCCGTCCCTCGTCTCGCCGGAGCCTTGCGCGGAGGCGGATTTCAGTCGATCTCGTGAACGACGCAGATACCAGGTGGAAAGATCGTCAATAAATTCCCGTATGGCTCGCGCTGGCTCGAGCACTTTATATTCATCAAGTGAGCTCGTTGTAAGTGCGATAAGCTGGTCGAGTCGTGCCACAATCCACGCATCCAAAACGTTCTCGTGCAACTCGTAACTTGTAACTCGTAACTCCAAACTTTTATCTCTGTATAGTTCATAAAATGCCACGACGTTGTCGAGTAAGGTGAAAATCTTTCCCTGAAGTTCCTTCACAGTTTTTTCATCAAAGTTTTTTGATTCACCTGGCTGATTGACCGAATACATCCACATGCGAAGCGTATCGACACCGTATTTGTCGATCATAGCCCATGGCTCAATAATGTTACCTTGCGACTTGCTCATTTTTTTACCTTTGTCGTCGAGGATGTGGCCAAGACAAATCACATTCTTATACGCTTTGCCGCGACCAAGAAGCGTCCCAACAGCATGCAGTGTGTAGAACCATCCACGTGTTTGGTCGATCGCTTCGCAAATATAGTCTGCCGGATATCCAGCGCCATCTACCCACTCCTTATTTTCGAAAGGATAATGATCCTGCGCGAGCGGCATCGCGCCACTATCAAACCAGACATCCATGACTTCTTTTACTCGACGATATTCCTTCTTCGTCACGCCGGAGCCATCGGCAGAGGCGGGGCCGTCTTTCTCAAGCACTATCTCATCAATGTACGGCCTATGCGGATCAAATTCGTAGTTTTCATTGTGCGGGAGTGGAGCGAAAGAGAGCTCGCGGATTTCAGCGTTTAGTAAATCAGAATGTTCGTTATTCTTTTTTTCTAAATCCCTAAATGTAAATCCTGAAGCGACAAATTCGAGCGCTCGACTCGATGCTGCATGACCGACAATGAGAATATTTTTATTCTGAAATTTTGATTCAATATCATAAATAAAATCTCCCTGCCGTTTTAGCACATCCGCAAAGCTTTCTCCCCCTGCCAATCTTTTTTCTGGAGAATACACATAATCGTGATTGTAATATTGTTTCACTGCCGAAAGTTCTTGACCTTCAAACTCATTACCGGGTTCAAGTTCTTGAAGCCGTGCATCATACATCACTTCATCCGAAGGAAAACCTAGTTTCTGACAAACAATTTCTGTACTTTGGCGGGCTCGCTCAAAGGGCGAAGAAAAGACAACATCAATCTTTTCCCCCAGTTTTGAAATGCTCTCCAAGACTTGTCCTTGTCCTTTTTCTGTCAAAACAGCGTGATGATGATATTCGTCGGTCCACATTTTACTTGTATTGTTACCCGCTTCTCCGTGCCGCATCACAAAATATTTATTGCCAGATTTCTTGGCATATTTTTTGAGCATGTCGTACGAATCCACGACCAATCGCTCTCCATCTTCAGCCACCCAAATCGGAAGCGGTGTACCCCAGTACCGCTCACGCGAAATCGCCCAGTCTTTGATGTCTTTCAACCATTCACCAAAACGGCCTTGCTTGATGTAACTCGGCTCCCAATTAATTCCTTCGTTTGCTTGTATGAGCTCTTCACGAAGCGTGGACATGCCGATATACCACGAATCTCGCGCGTAGTAGATAAGCGGTGTTTTACAACGCCAGCAATGCGGATATGAGTGCGTATAGAGTTCTTTTTTGAAAAATAAATTTTTTGCTGTGAGGTAGCGAATGATGTCGACGTCGAGCGTCGGTTTGCCGGCTTCATCTTTTTCTTTTACAAATCGTCCTTCGAATTCACCAGTGCCTTTTACAAATGTGCCGTCAGGATTGACCAGATGAAATTTCGGCAAGCCGACTTTGGTACCAAGCTCAAAGTCTTCTTGTCCATACATGACTGCCGTGTGCACAATACCGGTACCGTCCGTCGTCGTCACGAAGTCTGCTGGATAGACTTTATATGCGTTTGCGAGTTTTGGATCACCGGCATCAAGCTCTTGTAAATATGGAAAAAGCGGTTCATATGAGAGGCCAATTAAATCTCTTCCTTTCATTTCCTTTTCCATTATTTTCTCTGAACCAATCTCCATCTTTTGGAAGAAATCTTTAGAAGCAATAAATATATCGTCTGATATTTTAATAAGAGTAGGCTTTTCCGCATCAAAATCCTGGCGATAGTATTTAAAAGCTACATAATCAATATCTTCTCCGACCGCAAGTCCAACATTCCCAGGTAAAGTCCAAGGTGTTGTTGTCCACGCGAGCAAATAGGTATTTTCTTGTCCAACAATTTTAAATTTCGCAGTGATCGAGAGATCCTTATCATCTTGATAGCCTTGTGCAAGTTCGTGACTCGAAAGCGCTGTGCCACAGCGCGGACAGTAGGGCACGACTTTGTAATCTTTATAGAGCAATTTTCGCTCGTCCACTTTGGCGAGCACGTTCCAAAGCGATTCGATGTAATCGTTGTGATAGGTCACATATGGATGCTCTTCGTCCACCCAGTAGCCGATGCGCTTGGTAAAGTCTTGCCAGGCATCGACGTATTTCCAGACATTTTCGCGACATTTTTGATTGAAAGCGGCAATGCCGTACTCTTCAATTTCTTTTTTTGATTTGAGACCAAGCGTTTTCTCGACTTCAAGTTCTACCGGAAGTCCATGCGTATCCCAGCCACCCTTGCGACGCACATGAAAACCCTGCATAGTTTTGTAGCGTGGAATAATGTCTTTGAATGAGCGGGATTCGAGGTGGTGGATACCCGGCTTGCCGTTGGCAGTCGGCGGACCCTCATAAAAAACAAATTCCTTTCCGCCTTCATTTTTGGCCACTGATTGTTCAAATATTTTTCCTTCTTCCCAAAACTCTAAAACGCTCTCTTCACGCTGCGCAAGTGGTGATTTGCTTGTCCCGTTAGAAGTAGGTTCTACTTGGGAACCGTTAGTTCTAACGGGATGATTTTTTTTATTTTCATCCATAATTTAAATAAAAGCTGTGATAACAGTAAAAATTCCTAGCGCTATTCCTGGAAGATTCGCCCAAAACAAAAACCAGTCTTTCCTCCAATATGCGTATAGGGACCAGACACTACAGTTGATAGTTACCAAGATAGGTTGAATAAATATATTGCTCTCCCCATGTAGGTTTGAAAGTGCAACTTCAATAAGCGCAAAAAACATACCGAGCGCTAAGCACGTACCCATAAAACCAAATATTTTTATAATTTTCTCGTTCATAAAAAAGAAAACTCGTCCGGACACAACAATATCTTGTCATGCAAGGACGAGTTTCCTCGTGGTACCACCTTGGTTCCTCTCTTTCGAGAGCTTATTTAGGACTATGACGGGTCTATCCGCTGGATTCTACTTTGTCACGCCGTAGTTTTACACGAAGGCGGACTTTCTTCCCAGAGCTGCCCGCCGCATTGGTGGGCTTAGAGGTGATTCCTGCCCGGATTTTCAGACGGGGCCTCTTTTTAGCTTGTACTCCTATCATACTTGAAATAATGCCTCTGTAAAGCTCTCATGTTTCCTGATACAATATATCTATGGATTTTACTTCCAACCTTCCTAAGTTGCCATCTTCCATCCCGGATCCAAGCACCTGGTTTCACCCGTCATATCTTGTCGCTGGTTTTTGGATCGTAGTAGCGATCGTCATGATCATTTCTATGGTGTTGGTCTGGCATTGGAAAGAATATGGCGAAAATTATGTGAGAGGATTTCTCGTCCAAGCAATATATGGATTTGGACTTTTACTGATCCTAAGCACACTCCTAACAAAAGTGCATGCTCTCGCCGCACTTCTATGAAACTCCATCCGCATGAAAAGAAAATAGCTGTCTTTCGTAAGCATCCCTTTTACATCGCCGTCGATGCCGCACTCTTTTTATTTTTGGCCATACTGCCGATCGCACTCTATCGATACGGCCTGCCATTTTTGGGAATAGAACTCTCCATCGTACTCGTCACCGTACTCGACACGTTGTTTTGGCTCTGGGTATTGTTTCTCTGGGTTGGATTTTTTGTAGCTTGGACCAACTACTCGCTTGATCTCTGGATTCTCACCAACGAACGCCTCGTCGATGTCGAACAACTCGGGCTTTTTTCTCGAAGTGTCGCCACCTTGGAGCTTTCGCATGTCGAAGACGTCACTATAGAAACTCATGGCATGTGGGACGAGCTACTTCGTAGTGGCACAGTCAAAGTCCAAACCGCCGGCACTAAAGATGAATTTCGTATCAGAAATGTCGCCCTCCCCGAATCCGTCAAAGATACGATCCTTATCGCTCATCGAGCAAAGCGAGACGAAGTGAAAAAAGTGGAAGTCGTCAACGGATAAAAACACTTTCGTAAAAATAAGGTATTTCTCCTCCCACTTTTACTTCTTGCCACACAAGGAGTAGAATCATAGTAAATCACACCCTTTCAAGTCACCTTAAAAACTCTCCCATGAAAAAGACACTGCTCTTTTCATTGATGCTCATCTCGGCTACCGTGTGCGCTCAATACACTCCCAAATCTCCGGGAAACGACACAATCATTTCTCGTTTTAATGCGCAAAGCGAATTTTTACTTTCGTATATCGCTTCCCCGATGTGTTTCAAGCACCTCAGGAGTTCGTATGCTTATCAAGCACAGATCATGTATATTGGTTCTGAAACAGATCCCTTAGACTCGATTCTTGCTCGAAATGAACAAAATATCCGCTATGATCGTGTCTGCACTGCATCGTATGCTATTCAAGAAAAAACAATATTGGATATGCTAATCGAACTTGCCACGAGTAACGGTGTAAGTTTTATCGGCCTCTACGCCGTCGAATCACCAGTGGCTATTTTTACTATCAGACCAAGCTACGGCATACTACATCACGTAGACAAAGGATCAATACTTTTTTCGCCGCTCGCACACGAAAAATTGTATCGCACCTGTCCGATCCACGAACTCACACATCGAAGTACTGACGGTTCAGTGCGACTCAATCGAGGGACAATTATGCGCATCAGAGAAAAAACCAAACTCGACACTGTGAGTTCCGGATTGTTTCTCGATCTGCGTACCAATACAATACATTGCTACTATGACAATCCATGTGAAGTGACAGCGCGACTCAATGCACTTCGATATATTTTGTACCAGGCTGGAATATATGATCCACGATACCAGGAATTCAAAAAAGAATACCTGAGCTTTACTCAAAAATATTGTTCGGAGAAAAATCCAGAATTCGACACCAATGTAGCTGATTTACTATCCATAGCCTCTCCAGACGATTTAGTCTGGCTAATGAATAATATTGATTGAAATGAACGCCTGACCGTTTTCCCAAACTGGTCAGGCGTTTTTTACATCCTCTCCGGCATTTTGATGCCAAGGAGATAGAGGCCATTTTTCATGGTCGCTATAAATGCTTCCGTAAGCGCTATTTTGTACGGCGAATACTGGTCATCTTTACTCACAATTGGGTGCTGTGCATAGAAAGCATTGAACTCGCCGGCAAGCGCAGTGAGGTACGTAACGATATGGTGTGGTTCGTATTCTTCTAAAGCGCGGGTGACCACTTCTGGAAATCGATATAAATATTTTTCGAGGGTAAAAATTTCTGCTGGCGTATCTCCCGTATTTGAAGCCAGGCTTTCTCCTTCGGCCTTTTTCAACACCGAACCAGCGCGCGTGGCACTGTATTGTAAGTACGGACCCGAATCACCCTCGAAAGAAATAGACTTCTCTGCGTCGTAGACGATATCACTACCGATGCCAGAGCGAAGGATCGAATACTTAAGTGCCGCCACGCCAACGATCTCGGCGATTTCTTTTTTCTCACCATCGGCAAATTCTCGCTCGGCTATTTTTTCCAAAATCATATTTTGCGCATCAGCAAGGAGTGCCTCTCCGGTCACCACATTGCCTTTCCGCGAGCCCATCTTGCCTGTCGTAAGACGCATCATGCCGTGAGTGATATGCTTCATGCGAGCTGCTATATCGGGCTTCATAAGCTCGATAGCCTTTTGTACGACTTTCATATACTCAGCTTGTTCATTGGCAGTGATGACGATAGAGAGAGCGAGGTCAGATTCTTTTTCAAATTTGGTCTCAGTGAGACCAAGCTCTTTGGTTTCATACGTCGGCAGACCTTGCGAAGTGATGAACACGCGAGTATGAAGCTTCGGATCATGCTCTTCGGCTTTAAAGACGATCGCTCCATCACTTTCACTAAACACTGAACCAACATTGTTTTTCACAATATCTACTCCGATCGGCGCCATGTCACTTTCAAAAAAATAATGCACAAACTTTGTACCCAAAAGTGCGTAAATCTCTTCAAATGCAGCAAGTGTCACTTCGCGACCCCAGTCATACAGCGCATTGATTTCAGGATCGCTCTTTTCATAGATTTTTTTATTGATCGCATCAATCTCTTTTTTGGCGTTTTCGTCTTCGTCATAGAGATTGGAACCTTCACTGTATCGCATACCGATATACTGCGCTTGAACCGAATCCGGCAAAGTTTCTTCCGGTTTACCGGTTTGCAAAAGTCGGTAGATAGTTTTAGCAACATGAAGACCGACATCTCCTTGATAGTTGGCACGGATCACCTGGGCGCCACTCCACTCCCCAAGACGAGCAATCGACTCACCAATAACATTGGTCATCAAGTGACCGATATGAAATGGCTTGAAGGGATTGGGGTCGGTGTACTCGACCATGATCTTTTTGCCGGCACTCATGCTATTTTGCCCCCATGTTTTAGTGTCTTTCAAAATGCCAATGGTCGCATCGGAGAAGAATCCGCGGGAGAGGTGGAAGTTGATAAAGCCGGGACCTGCAACTTGAATTTCCTGTATTTCAGGAAATTCACCCTGAGTCTGCCGAAGGGTCGCCACTATTTTCTCCGCAAGCTCGCGAGGATTTGTTTTGGCTTGGTTTGCCAAAACGAGTGCCACATTGGTCGAATAGTCTCCATGCGTAATATCGCTCGGATGCTCAAGCGCAAAATCCACCTCGGGCAATCCGAGCTGGGCAAGACTTTTTTGTATGAGATTTCGTATAGAATCGACGATCACGGAATCAGTGTAACATAAAAAAATGGACTCCTGCATTGAGCTGAAGTCCATTTATCGACTAAATTATTAGCAGATTTGCTAATAACCGATGTAGTCGAATTTACCAAATTGTTCCCAATACCAATCAGGTTTTGGAGGCAGTTCCACTTTTTCGGGTGGATTTTTTTTCTTTTTTTTCACAGATTTATTTTTTTATACAATACCATAAAAATAGAAAATAATCAACAGCCTGCAATTCTTACTCTTAAAGTCTTATTTTCTTCCTGTGGAGCCAAATTGGCCCATACCGCGCGAAGAATCCGAAAGCTCGTCTACCTCTTCGAGCTCCACGATTTCTACTGGCATAATAAGAAGCTGAGCGACTTTGTCGCCTTTCTCCACCGCATAGGGCTGGTCTCCAAGATTCACCAGGTGCACATTGTATTCACCACGAAAGCCGGCATCAAAGGTACCACCCATAGTGTGGAGTCCTGCTTTGGAAATACTACTTTTGTCTTTTACAAGCGCTGCATAACCTTCTGGAAATTCAAGCGCAAAGCCGCTCATAAAACGATGGTGCTCGCCTGGCGGGATCACCACGTCTTCCATGGCGTACATATCGAGACCCACATCCCCTGGATGGGCGTAGCTCGGCATTTTCGTTTCAGAATATAATTTTTTAATTTTGATTTTCATTGTTTAAAAAATAATTTGAATACATTCCAAAGTTTTTTAGAAATATGCTTGGATCTTTTTGATAAGCACTCAATAATTCTTCTGTGGTAAACCACCGTACTTCTTCGACTTCTTTCTTCTCGATTACAAGTAACGTATTCTTTGGTATCACGAGAGTAAACCATTGTACAAAATATTCGTGGGTAGTGGAACGACGCATCTTAGGCCCAAGTTTTGGTTTAATATTTTTTAACCCAATTTCTTCTTCTGCTTCTTTGATGATATTTGATTCATATGTTTCTCCTTCTTCGACTGTGCCTGCTACCGCTGGCCCCCACAGTCCAGGAAGTTTTCGTTTCAGATATGATCTTTGTGCAAGCAATATTTTGCCGGACGAATCAGTAATCCATAGGCCAGTCACACGCGTGATCTCTTTTTCGCCTCGTAGATCACGATCTTTATACTCTATGATTTCATCTTGTTCATTAACGATTGGAATTTTCATTTGAATATCTTCTTTACTTTCTCGTAAATTTCTTCATGTATATCGTCTATCATGCGAAGTGCATTGTTGGGTGTACAGTCGATTTGAATATAATTCTTTTGTGTTTTCGAAAGCCAAAGCGCACTCTTACGAGAATTTTCCATATACGCAACATTGCCTTCCACAATATCTTTTTTCTTGCCAAGGTACGCCCGCTTGGTCTTTTTGTTGCGCTCTTTAATGAGATTTTTTATAAAGCTCATGGAAAGATTGAGGTAGAACACAGCTGCCGGACGCGGAATTTTGAATACTTCATATTCCATCTGATCGAGCCAGCGGATAAATTCTTGACGTTTCTTAGGGTTTCGGATTTTGCCGCCTTGATGGATTTGGTTCGCACTGGCATAACGATTGGCAAGTACGATATAGCCTTTTTTAAGCCATCCATTGATCTCTTCTTTGGATTCCCATCGATCAGCTGCATAGGCAAGCGAGGCGATTTTTGGATGAATCGTGACCCAATTGTAGTAGCTTTCTGAAAGACACTCTCCGATGAATTTGCCAAAGAAGTTTTTGTAGTACTCGGGAAAGTCCACCACTTTCACTTTTTTGCCTTCTTTTAGGAGTCGCTTCCGCAAGAGCTCTACTTGAGTCGCCTTCCCGGAGCCATCCGTACCGTCTATGACAATGAGTTTGCCGCTTTTCATGCCCTTCATCATAGCATACCGGTCTTTTCTCGAAGTTGCTTAAAATGTTTGAGGTAGGCGACGATTATGAAGCTGATGATGACCATGAGAAACCAGGAGCTAATCTTGTTGGCTGAAACTACATTCCACACATGGACTTGGTCCGGGTACTGCCAAGCTCCGAGAAATGTTGAAATGTTCTCTGCGATCCAGATAAAAAAAGCAATGAGAAGAAAAGAGATTCCGAGCGGCATACGGCGACGCTTCGTGGTGACAGTGAAGTAGACCTTTGTTTTCCAAAAAAATATAAATACGAGCGGAATAAGGAAAAGCCGAATATCAGGTAAGAAATGATTGGTAAAAAAGTTGAGGTAGATAAGTATTCCAAGTACAAAGCAACCGGTGTACGAATAGAGATGAGAGAGCTCAAGCTTGAAAATTTTCCAGGCTGCGACTATATAGCTTCCGATAGCTGCGTACATAAACCCGCTATAGAGTGGCACGGTCCAGATTTTGAAAAAAGCGTCTTCCGGATAGCTCCATGAACCGACAAAAGCGCTGGTCTTGTAGATCTCGAGCATGAGACCGATAATATGAAAAAGAAAAATAGTTTTGAGCTCATCTTTGGTTTCTAGTTTGAAGACATAGAGTAATACCTGGACGAGCACGCTGGCAAGAAAGAGAAAATCATAGCGCGCGAGCCCAAGCGTCGTAATGTATTGTGAGGTAAAGAGAAGCAGAAAAAATACTCCAGCAAAGAGCGCAGCTTGTGCCTGCTTTAAACCAAAAATGAGAAACTCTTTAGCGAAATTCTTCATTGAGATTCAATATCAAAATAATTTCTTCCAGTTTTAAGTGCCTCAAAATATGAAGGGATGGTTGAAAAAAGAGGAGTTGGTAATTGCTCAGGATCATACCAATCCCAACCTTCACATTTTTCTGGCTCTCGTACTTCCGGCTCACCACTTTTCCAATCTGCCACCATGGCAATATCAACATAATGCTTACCGTAATTTGTCATATTCAACAACCGTAGAAATTTAATATTTGTGACCTCAATTCCAGTTTCTTCTTTTACTTCCCGGCATACACACTCGCTGATTGATTCCATAAATTCCAAATGTCCTCCTGGCCATGCATACTCGCCTTCTCCATGAGAACTTTTACGCTTCCCCATTAACACCTTCCCATCCTTAAAAATCATCACCCCTACCCCTACTTTTGGCCGTTGTTCGTCTGTCATAAATTAATTAGGTTTAATCTTTTGAATTAATCCTTCTTCAAGCAAACGAACCGCCGCCGGTGGTACATATTCTTTCCATTTATTGTTCCCCAAGACAATCATGCTGCGGATTTCGCTACCGCTAATTATTTTCTTTACTTCTCGTGATCTCACATCAAGACCAAGCTTTGCTAAAACTTTTTCTTTCTTTTTTCCCCATTCATCATATATATCGATAAAATAAATTGCGTCCGGAGGAGCATAATATTTTATCTTCTCTGGAAAATTAATCGGGAAAGGCACAATTTCAAATCTATCTCTGGAAATTCCTATATCAATCAAGGTGTCGCGAATCATCTCCAAGCGTTCCCAGTAAGAAAAAGGATTATTGATCTCTTCGGAACGATGAGGATTGGCATCATCAAAGCGGGTAAGGTCAGGATCTGGATTACATATACCGATTATAACTTTTTCGCATTCTTCAAATGCATGTAAAATCAAATCGTCCACGTGGCCGTTATGAAGTATCTGAAATCGCCCATGCACTACCCCTATTTTTTCTTTTTTCATACTAAAATTTATGGATGCTAATAAATTCCTCAAGAATTCGAGGTACGTCTTCAATGGTTTGATATTCACGCACGGTCACATGTGGACTCCCTGCAATCATGTTTGAGAGTTTGCGATCAGAGCCTGAACGGTAAAGACATAGTATGGGAATCTTGAGATGCTCTGCAGAAGCGATCTCATACCCAACCCCGAGACTTGGCGTCGTCACTTCAGCAATGAGTATATCAGTGGATTTGAGTTCTTCTCTATCTCTTTCATAGCTTTCTTGATCAGACATTATCTTGGTCTCTTCGCGAGGTCGGAGATGAAAAGAAATCACTTCACCATATTTTTGAATTTCACGAATGATCTCTTGGTAAAGCTCCTTATCATCACTTCCTCCTCGCACTGATCCAGAAAAATAGATTTTCATGGTTATGCGGTCGGCCGTTTAATGATTAATTCTTCTTCCGGATTTTCTCGCTCGAGATTGTTTACAATTTTTTGAGCTACAAAATCAGAATCCATATACTCTTCAAAATTCGCTGGCTTATTTTCACCATACAAATCCGTACGCGTACCTCCAGGATATACAGAAAAAATATTAACACCAGATCCTTCGTTCTCGGCTTTTAAGGCTTGTACATAGCCACGAATCGCCCATTTGCTGGCTGCATAAATCTTTGCATTCTTAGCACGAGTGGCATCAAGTGCCGCGCTTGAGAGAATATTTACTACTACACCACTATTGTTCGTTTTCATATATCCGAGCGCTGTTCGACAGCCAAATATAGTACCAAAAAGATTCGTGTCAATAATTTCATGCACTTTAATCATATCAATCAATGCTTCTTCAGGAGAAAATGTGTGGAACACGCCAGCATTGTTAATCCACACATCAATGCGGCCAAATTCTGCCACAGTTCTTTTTGCCAACGCTTGTACTTCCGTTTCCTTGCGCACATCGGTATCACTGCGGTCTGAAGCCACGACCTGTGCGCCTTTGTTTGTAAATAAAACAGCTAAGGATTTTCCTATCCCTTTTGACGCTCCAGTAATAACAATGACTTTATCTTTGAGGATCATTTTTTATTTTGAATGAGTGCTTTCACTAGCAAGTTTTTCCAGAAGTTTATCTCTAAATTTCATAACCATCATCTCTTGAGTAATAACTGAAGGATCTGAAGAATCAGTGAGCTCGTTGCCATAGTGTTCATGCATAAGCCAAGTACGAATGTATTTCTCATCTCTTTCATCTGGCATCGCTTCTGCAATCGCAATAAGTTTCTTCACAAAATTATTTTGCCGCATCGCGCGAAGTTTATCTAAATTCTTTTCAAGGCCTGCTGCAGTATCGATTTTCAAAAGTGGTTTATCTTCAAAACCCTTTTGTACCATCTTTTGTTGGGTAATACCTTTTGTAAGCGGAACACCATTAAGGACAATAATAGGCTCCCCTTTTCTAATGATGTAAGTATCACGGGGTTTTTCGGAACTCCCAAAGTTATTCATATTTTCACTAAATCGAATCATATCTTTTACACAAACTTCTCCGGTATCGGATGACTTTCCGCCAGCGCTTTGATTTCAGCGCGAATGCGGTCTTTTACTCCGCTATCATCTTTATTACGCAAAGTTTCGATCAAGAGCTCCGCCACGCGAGCACAATCTGCTTCCATAAATCCTCGTGTGGTAATAGCTGGCGTGCCGAAGCGAATACCTGACGGATCAAGTGGCTTACGAGTGTCACCCGCAATAGAGTTCATATTGAGCGTAATGCCGACTTCATCGAGCACCGTCTGGGCTTCTTTGCCGGTCACACCGAGCGAGCCGAAAACATCAGCCAAGATCAAGTGATTGTCCGTGCCGCCGCCGATCATGCGCACGCCTTCTCGCTTGAGGACTTCTTCCATAGCTTTAGCGTTTTTGAGTATTTGCTTGGTATACGCTTGGTACGCTGGAGTCATAGCTTCACCAAAGGCCACGGCTTTAGCGGCAATGGTATGCATGTGCGGACCGCCTTGAATACCAGGAAAAATGGATTTGTCGATCTTCTTGGCAAGCTCTTCACTCTCACGGGTGAGTATCATGCCCCCACGTGGACCACGAAGTGTTTTGTGGGTCGTCGTGGTGATGATATCAAAACCATAATCAAATGGATTCTCCAGTGCCTTACCTGCAATGAGTCCAGCGATATGCGCCATATCAGCCATGGTGATCGCCCCGACTTCGCGAGCAATCTCCACAAACTTTTTATAATCGAGCGTGCGTGAGTACGCAGAAAATCCAGCGAGAATTATTTTTGGCTTCTTCTCGATAGCGACTTGTCGGAGGGCCTCGTAGTCAATCTCCCCTGTTTCCGGATCTTTCATTTTGTAAGTCACGAAGTTGTAAATCTTCGCCGGCAAAGTCATTGGATGACCATGGGTAAGGTGCCCACCATGAGAGAGATCCATACCAAGCACGGTATCGCCAGGAGAAAGAAGTGCGGCGTAGACTGCCAAGTTGGCCGGGGCACCGGAGTGCGGCTGGACATTGGCGTAGGCGCAATTAAAAAGTTTTTTCGCTCGCTCGATAGCAAGTGTCTCCACGATGTCAGTAAAATCCTGTCCGCCATAATAGCGCCGCCCTGGATACCCTTCGGAATATTTGTTGGTAAACACCGAGCCGTTGGCTTCAAGGACGGCGCGCGATACGTAGTTTTCAGATGGAATGAGCTCAAGCCCTTCCCGCTCGCGCTTCTCTTCGCCTTCGATAGCCGCTAATACTTCAGGATCTTGTTGTAAATAATGCATGGAATATAAAAATTAATTATTAATCAAACTGATGCCCAACAATATTCTGTGGATCTTTAATATTGAAAAGTTTCTCGCTATTTTTAAGTAAAGTAGCGTCTGAGATACCTGCTTTCAACATTTTATCCCAACATGGCTTGCAACACCACCAATGTCCCCATAAATACAGCCGAGCTCCTCGCATATCAGCTTTATGCTTTTCTCCATCACGCACGGCGCGAAACTCTCCATGGTTTTTATGAGATGCACAGCCAGGGCAAAGAAAATAAAGTTTTCCAGATGGAACACCGAACAATCGTCGTATGCAATATTTTTTATGAAGTGCGACGAGCCTTGGATCTCGAAGTGCTGATTGATTGGCTCCTTTGGCGACAACTTTCCCGTCTTTAACGATGATCGCCCCCGTGGAGATGCTTGCATCAGTCGAATACCTCCGCGCTTCTTCTTTGGCTTCTGCCATATAAGGATCAGAGATTTCCACATAGGCAATTTTTCCACTTTGTGGCATATAGGGATATTGGATTTCCATATGTAGCTATACTAACAGCTTTTATAGTAGAATGAAAACATGACAAAGTTCGACCAGCTCTACCAGGATCTTCTGAGAAATATTATGGAAACTGGTATTGCAGAGCACAACGAACGCACGGGCCATGAGACCAAAGCTTTGCCGGGAGTCTCGTTTTCGACCGATATTGAGCGTGACGGTCTCCCTATTCTTACGCTTCGCAAAATCCCCGTCAAAAGTTTCATCGCTGAACAAATCTGGTTTATATCTGGTGCCAAACGTCCAGATGAATTTTTAAATAAACACACTCAAATCTGGAACGACTTTATGGAAACTGATGGCACGATTGCGGCCGCATACGGCTATCGGTGGCGACACCATTTCGGACGCGATCAACTCGGACAACTCATCGCTCACTTAAAAGCTGAGCCACATTCCCGCCAAGGCGTCATCATCACCTGGGATCCAGCCGACGACGGACTCTATGGGGATGGGCTTACCGCCACATACAAAAAAAATGCACCGTGTCCGTTTGCATTTACCGTCAATATTATCGGCGGACGACTTCACATGATGAATATCGTGAGATCAAATGATGCCATACTCGGTCTGCCTTTTGATGTCGCTGGATTTTCAATCCTGCAATGTATTCTTGCTCAAAAGCTCGGCGTGACGCCAGGTATCTATACCCACGTCATTGCCAACGCGCATGTCTATGACAATCACTATGAAGCGGCGAAGGAAATCGTTGCACGAGACCATGATCATACGCCAATCATATTGCACTTGCCAGAACATTCATTTGAACGCGCAGAAAAAAAAGATGATGCGCTCCTTGAAGAAATACAAAATGATATCGCCTCGCAATATCAACCACTTGAATCAATTAAAGGACTGAAGATAGTACTGTAAGTACATTCTTATATGAATACTCGCCACGTCGTTGTGGGTCTCGTCACCCACAAAAAGAAGGTATTGATATTGAAACGATCTGAAAATGATCCGACATACCCTGATATGTGGGAATTTATTTCCTGGGTCTCCAGAGAAAAAGCCACACCGAAAATAGATGCGGTAAAACGGCACATCTGCCATGCCACAGGACTTTCTTTATCGGAGCCATATGCAGGGAAAAAATTTCGGGTAGCAAGCGTGCACAGCACGTTGTATATGCACCCGTTTATTTTTCAGGCCGATAGTGATGAGGTCACGCTACTGCCAGAAAAACACGAGAGTTATAGATGGGTGCGGCCGCAAGATATAGGTAAATATGCCTTAGTGCAAGATTTGGACAACTGCCTCAAACTTCTTAGTATTTTGCTTGAACACTGGTAAACTAGAGGTATGATACTTTCTTTTATTGCCGCTATCGGCAAAAACCACGAGCTCGGCTTCGGCAATCAGTTGCCGTGGCATTTGCCGGACGATCTGAAGCGTTTCAAAGACATCACCCGCGGACACACAGTGCTGATGGGCCGAAAAACGTATGATTCCATCGGGCGACCACTCCCCGACCGACGTAACATAATCATCACTCGGGATACGACCTTTGTGGCGCCGGGTATTGAAGTCGCACATTCACTTGATGAAGCACTCCGCCTCGCCTCGCTTGATAATGGAAAACGATTTGAAGAGGTACCAGAAGAGCCTGAAGTATTTGTGATCGGCGGAGGACAAGTCTTCACCGAGGCTCTCCCTCGCGCCCAAAAAATGTATCTCTCTCATGTCGAGACTGCTCTCCCCGCTGATTCTTTTTTCCCAAAATTTGATCTAGGGGAGTGGAAAATCCTAAGCGAAGAATTTCATCCAAAAGACGAAAAACATCTCTACGATTTTACCTTTAAACAATATGAACGAAAATAACTATCAGAGTAGAGCGTTTGGGAAATCTGATTGAAACTGAGATGCTGTGGTAAATAAGAGTGCACGCATACCAAGTCCAGCTGCAGCAGCAATATTTGCCGGGTTGTCATCCGTAAAAAGAATTTCATTTGCCATAAAGCCAGTTTTCTCAATAAAATATTTAAAAAAGTTTGGATCAGGCTTGATCATGTGGACATCTCCTGAGATAGCAGTAGTATCAAAGAGAGCGAGTTTCTCTTTTAAAACATTTTCAATTAAACTTCGAGGGGCATTCGTGAGCAGGCCAATCTGGTATTTCTTTTTTAATTCTAAAATAAACGTTAACAATTCTTCGTTTAAAATAGCATACTCATACGAACGCTGCTTGAGTTCACTAGAATCTTGATTAACTTCTGCCGCGAGTCTGCCGACAAATGCATCCTCCGAAACATCTCCAATATCGAGATCATGCACAACAATTTTCATCCATTCATTATATTTATTTTCGTCTCCGGAAAATACATCGCGCAAAAAGCCACCATACATTGGTGGACACAACACCCCAAAGAAATCGAATGCAATCATTTTAACCATAGTGCTATGGATCAAGCGGGGTACGCATGCGGATAAATATGTCTTTACCGTCCGGTGATTTCTCCTTTTTGTATTTTCTATTTTTATTTATTTCAATCTTGCGCACCAATTCTTTCTCGAGGTCGTAGCCAAGTGTTTCGCACATACCAAGAAGAAAAATAGCAACGTCGGCGAATTCTTCCGCTACTCCAGGCTGGTTTTTACTGTATTTAGAAAATGCCTCGGAAAGCTCTTCGTGTGCGCGACAGAATTCAAAGGCAATATCACTGGTATTAAAGCCCTTTTCGAGCTTATTACGCATGACTTCCGCCTGTAAAACTTTAAGATCAATCATAGGTACAGTATAAAGTATTATGTATAAAGTATAAAGCCTAAAAACTCTTCCGATTCTTCAAAACATATTCCTCAGAATACCAACGCTTGCGAAGCTCGCCAATCAAATAGAAAGAGCCAGTGACCAAAATCAGATCACCCTTGGTAGCATTTTTCATCGCTTTATCCAGGGCCTGACCAGGATCAAGAAACATCTCAAGTGTCATAGTTTTCTTTTTGTATTTTTTTGAAAGCTGATAGAGTTCTCGTGGATTGGCCGCCTTGTGACCAGACCCGAGCTGAGTCAGATAGACATGGTCTGCGAGAGACAAAAGTGGAGCAAGCGTATGAAGCGGATTTTTGCCTTGCTTCATACCGAAGACGAGGTGGAGTTTCTTGTATTTTAATTTTTTTACATTCTCAACGGTTGTTAAAATCTTGGCTCTATTGTGGGCACCATCGAGCACAACAAGTGGAGACTTTTGCATCGTCTCAAATCGCCCCGGCAACCGACACTTCTCTATCGCCTCCTTTACTTTTATTTCCGGTAAACCAATGTAGGCACAGATAGCTTCTACAAGCATTCGGTTGGCTTTCTTATACTCCTGAGTGACAGGGAGCGGCATATACTTGGCCCCGACTTTTTTCGCCAAGGTCACCAAATAGCTCCGGATCGCAGGACGAGTTTCGGTTGTAAAAAATGCACTTCCCCTTTTTAGAATACCAGCTTTGTTCCAAGCAATATTTTTGAGCGTGGGCCCGAGAAGTTCAATGTGGTCATAATCGATATTGGTGATCGCTGTCACTTGAGGCTTTGCGATAATATTTGTCGAGTCATACCTGCCACCACAGCCGACTTCAAGTACAACATGCTCGCATTTCATATCGCGAAAGTAGAGGAGCGCAATCGCAGTCTTAAGCTCGGTATATGACGGGCCGCCATACGGCGCGTCACGATAGGCTTTATCAACCAACGGTTTGCATTGCTCCATATAGGCTGCAAAAGCCCCCGGTGCAATATAGGTATCATTTACTTTTATATTTTCAATCGCGGAGGAAACATAGGGCGACGTATAGAGGCCAACTTTTTTGCCGCTTCTCCATAAGGCTTCCGCTACTGTAGCTGAAATCGTACCTTTGCCTGACGTACCGGTAATATGAATATATTTCATTCCCCGCTCCGGATGACCGAGAAGATCTAGAAAATATTCCATCCGCTTGAGATAGAACGTCGTGTGTTGGCGATCACGCATATAATCGCGGTTGGCGACATTTGCCAGACTCGTGAGATACTCGTGAGCCTTGTGATATGCTGTGAAATTTTTATCCTTTACGTTCATCGAAAGATTTTAGAATATAACAGATCAGTGCACTAAACTTTTGTACCCTGCACATTAAAATTTGTTTCACTTGTTGTGTGCGCTCCGCGAAGCAATCGAATACCAAGATATGAGAATGGTGTATAGAGTGCACCCATAGCTACTTTATAGAGCCACCAGGGAATGATCATGAGGATAAGCGTTTTGATATCATATACTCCCACAAACGCAATCGCCATCCAGAGCACGGTATCAAGAAGTTCAGACCAGAGATTGGAAAGGTTTGAGCGAAGCCAAAATTTCTTGCTGCCAAACTTTCTCTTCAAAAAAAAGAACGCCGTAACATCTTGATATTCCGCGACCGCAAATGCGACAACAGATGCGATCGACATTCGGATCGAAATACCAAAAAGCGTATTGTATGAATCATGCGCCCAGAGGCTCGCGTCCGACCATGGCATCACGATCGAAAGAATATTCCAGAGTGTAAATAAAACAGTTGTAATAATCCCCGCGAGGACAAAGGACCTGGCCATTGGTTTCCCATATACCTCGCCAACCACGTCGGTGATGATGTAAACAAAGGGAAAATAGAAGATCGACACCGACAGATGAGTGCCAAAAAGAAACGGCATGGTTTTAACGCCAAGGGTATTGGCTGCCAAAAGCGCCGTGAGGTAGAGCGCGAGCGCTATAATGATTTTCCGATCAATGATTTTTTCCACTGTAAAAAACTAAAAATACCCGCAAGGGTATTTTTAGTGGTTAGTCTTTGATGTCGATACCGGCTGAGCGAGCAGATCCCGCAACAATCGCCATTGCACCTTCGATGTTTTTTGCATTCAAATCAGGAAGTTTCTTCTCAGCAATCTCTCGCACTTGTGCCTTGGTGATTTTGCCTACTTTGGAGCTATTGGGTTTACCAGAACCTTTCTCCACGCCTGCGGCTTTGAAAATGAGACCTGCAACAGGAGGTGTCTTGATGACAAAGTCATAACTGCGGTCTTCGTAGACAGAAAGAAGGACTCCGACAGTGTTGCCGATATCGTCCTTGGTCGCAGCGTTGAATTTGGTGACAAAGTCTCCAATATTCACACCTGCCTGACCCAAGGCGGGACCAAGTGGTGGCGCAGGGGTAGCTTTACCAGCCGGTACGTTTAATTTGATTTTTTTGAGTATTTTTTTAGCCATATATACAAGGTATACGATTTAATGATAGAGATAAGAAGCGAGCGTAACGAGAGCACAATACCAGAAATATCTTTTAAAAACAAGTGTCGAGAGACAGCTTAGATCTTCTTCACTTGGAGGAAGTCGAGCTCTACAGGTGTTTCGCGGCCAAACATAGCCACGAGCACCTTGACCTTGCCACGCTCCTGGTCGACTTCTGAAACTTTACCTTCAAGTTCTTTAAACGGTCCGTCGGCAATAGTCACCATTTCTCCTGGTGCAAGATCGATCAGATGCTTTGAAGTGGTGCCTGCTTCCATTTTAGAGAAGAGGGCATCTACTTCAGACTTTTCAAGTGGCACCGGATTGACGCCGGCGCCGACGAAACCAGTAACCCGTGGAGTGTTGCGCACAACATACCAAGAATCATCAGTCACCATCATGTCGACCAAGACATAGCCAGGATACACTTTTTCTTCGACTTCGACGCGCTTACCACCTTTGATTTTGACTTTCTTCTCAGTTGGCACGATGACGTTAAAAATTTTGTCGTTCATGCCGAGACTATCGATACGCTGCTTCAAATTACGCAGCACAGCATTTTCATAGCCGGCATACGTATGAATGGCGTACCAATTTCGCTCAGGACGTAGTTCTTGTTTTGACATAAGGATAATGAAAATTTAGTAATAAAGAAAAGCGAATTAAAAACGTATCAATTCAGCAACGCCTTTTGAAAAAATATAATCAAACACACCAAGCAAGTACGCTACGCCGACTGAAATCACAATAACAAAAGCCGTATAAATAATAGTCTGCTGTCGTGTTGGCCAGTTGACGTGCTTAAGCTCTGTGTGTGTATCTTTTAAGTATGTAATGATGCTCATAGTGTTGTAGTGTAATTATTAGTAAATAGGTAGTAAATAAAAGGGTTTTTCCTCTTACTGTTCTTCAATTTTCCCAATTTAAAAAGCCCGCGGGGGCTTTATATTTCTATACTACTTTATTTAAAATAAAAGTCAAACACACTATCTATGCTCAATCAAAAAACCGCTCCTCTGCTATGAGGGCGGTTTTTTGAAGATTGCAGTAATCTATTTTAGCGAATCTCGTAGGTAATCGAAACAGTGGAAACAAATTTATTTTCACCGGTTGGTATGCTTGGAGCTGACTCAACTTTGTTGGCAGAGCCCATAGCCATATCTGCAGCATAATACATTGGAGGTGTGTAGCCTCCGTCGGATTCTGAGAAGTTCACAATACGGACCAAATTGACGCCGAGCTCATCGGCAAGTTCATCGGCTTTCGCTTTGGCATCTGAAATAGCATCTGCGCGAGCTTGTGCGAGTACCGCATCTTTATCGTCAATTGCAAACTCTGGACCAGAAATATTTGTTACGCCTTTTGTACCAAGCAAAGTAAGGACGTCCCCGGTCTTTGCTGTGTCACGAACCTTTACTGCGATTGTCTGTGATACTTCATAGCCTATGATTTTTGGAGTTTGTGTAGGACATGGATAAAACGTGCATGGCTTGCCGTAATCATATTTGGGATTGGCGCTATAGTTTGCAGTTTTAATATCTTTTTCTTCAATGCCACTTTCTTTCAGCGCGTCGATTGCTGCGTTTACTTTGTCAGTGGCGCTTTTTTGTGCAATTGCCGTCGTCGCGCCTTCTGTGTTTACCGTAAAGGTAATCGTGGCGATATCAGGAATTGCAAATGCTTCACCAGTGCCTGACACCGTAATAGTATTTGAAGACGGCACCCCGCCGCCAATATACTTCAAGCCTTTCGCTTCACCAATAAATTTAACGAACATAAACAAGGATGCGATAACCAAGAACACAAACAAGACACCGAGCACTTTTTTAGCTTCACGCGGCGGCACAGGAAACACATGCACATTTTTATTTTCTTCCATACGATAATATAAAATTATATAAATTAATAATATTCTACCTCTTTTGACGGTTCGTAAGACAAAATCTTACGCCTATTGTTTTGGTGCTGATGTATACACTATCTTAATATCATCGATCATACCAAGATTGCCGGCATCATATGTTCCTTTTCCAGTGATTGAGTATGCGTCGTATTCGGTATTCTCTACACCGTTGACATACATGGTAATCGTACCTCCCGAAGCACTCGTATTGCCTAAAATAGAATCCTGAGAAAAATCTTTACCCCAGACTTTAAAAAAGTTGCCAATATCAAGCATGTCGTAGGTCACCATGCCCGCGAACTCCGCGTGAACAACACCATCAGGCTCATGGGTGTGAAGCTCCATTGGATCTCCACCTGCTCCCATTGGGCCGTTTACACCAATATTGGCTGGCACGGGCACATCTACTCCGTTTACTTCAATAGCAAGATGAGCATGCCAATGCAGGCCATTTTTGGAGGCAACATCTGGAGTGGCAATTTTGGGTGCGGTTGCGATTTTATAAATCCCAAGACCTGCAAGAACAATAACGACGACGATAACAAGCGCTGTAGTGATTTTAGCAGACATACAAGAAGTATAACGCAAAACAAAGAAATAAAAAATATCTTGAATAAATACTATTATTGGAATCCGCTATAAAAATAAGGGAAGAGATTCTATCCGACTAGCGATTCACCACATCAGAAATCAGCTTTCCGTCAGAAAGCGTGAAGACTCGATGCCCGAGAGCGGCATATTCTGGCTCATGAGACACCATGACGATCGTCTGCCCGTCGCGGTTGAGGTCGAGAAATACTTGAATGACTTGATCGGAAGTTTCAGAATCGAGGTTGGCAGTCGGCTCATCGGCAAAAATGATTTTCGGGTCATGGGCGATGGCGCGCGCAATCGCTACACGCTGCTGCTGACCACCCGAGAGCTGGGATGGCAGATTGTTCATGCGGTCAGCAAGCCCGACTTTTTCCAGCGCTCGCATGGATTTTTTGCGAGCCTCGGCCAGACTGTACCCCTGCATTAAAAGCGGCACTTGAGTGTTCTCAAGCGCAGTGAGCGACGGCAAGATAGCATAATCTTGAAAAATATACCCGAGCTCATTGAGACGAATCATCGTACGCTCATTTTCTGGAAGACCAACTACCTCTTTGCCATCAATAAAAATCTCTCCGGAAGTTGGGATATCAAGAAGGCCGAGCTGGTAGAGAAGTGTGGATTTTCCGGAACCAGACTTACCGGTAATCGTAAGAAATTGCCCTTCAGGTACAGAGAACGAAAGATCATTAATAGCAATAATTTCCTGATCGCCGCTTTGAAATATTTTTTTTATTTTTTCAACTTTAATCATATGTTTTATCGTCCCAAAATTGCCGATAGTGTATTTTGCTTCACGACCAATCGCGCAGGAATAAAGCCGGCCAAAATCGTAGCTACGAGCAAGATCCCCGCCCGAGTCAATGTGCCAGGAAGTGTCGCCACCAAAATACCGTCTGAGAATGGGAAATTAATCGGGTGAGCGGCAAAGTAGGGTTTGATCAGGAAAAATATCAGCACCATGCCGATCAACACTCCAAGCAATGCATAAATAAGCGCTTGGATCATATACGAGAAAAGAATGGCGCGCTTATGAATACCTATTCCCTTTAAGATTCCGATATATCGGCGGCGAGTAATTGCGTTTACGAATATCACGATAAAAATAGTAATCGACGCTACCACAAGACCAATCGCGGAAATGGCACTCCCCAAAATCCCAAACGTCGCTTTAATGTCTTTCAGAAATTTTGGAAAGGCTTCTTCCGCTGTCTGGACTCGGGCAAATTCCCCTACTCCGTTATCAAGCAGAAACTTTTGTGCAAAGAGAAGATCAGTACCGGGCATAAGCTGGATCGCAATTGTATTGGCATTCAAATCACCCCGGCCGAGAAGCTTCCTTACTTCGCTATCAATCGCAATGATTGAGGTATCAAATTCGTCCACCTTACTCGAGACAAAACCTTTCACATAGTATTCTTTGATAGTGTCGCCGACCGTGATTTTTACTCGCGAACCAATTTCCACATTTTTTAGCGTTTGAAATCCTGGTGCTTCAATTGGAGTAAATTCGTAGAGCAAGTTTTTACCGATGAGCACGCTGTCTGAATCTTGCGGCGTGAGATACGAGCCGCGAGTCACAAACTTTGATATGCCAGAAAATTCTTCTTCCTGCACTGGATCAATACCAAGGAGCACTCCTCCGGCTCCGTCGCGAAGCTCGCCCGGCTTTACCGTTTTGCGATAATCTGATTCGATACGGGCAGTGCCGCTATAGCGCACCGTATGATCTTTATAGCCAGGAATCGTTTTAACAATATTAACCACCTGTGGCGTCTGGTCGATCGAGATTTTATTTAAATATGGCGAAATAACAATGTCTCCGATCGCGTATTTCTTTTGCGCATCTTCCGAACCTTGAATCAGTCCGACTAAAATTCCTGAAACGACAACAAGATTTAAAAAGGTCAGAACCATGACCGCGACAATAAGAAGCGTCGTCCAAATATTGGCCCGCTTTATATCGCGCTTGGCCAAAAACCAGCCGACGCGCGCCTGGGTCACGAGAGTATGTTCTTTCGGATGACGATCAGCCATACTATTTATCCTGCATTATTTCTACTTGTTCGCCGCCAGAGAGACCAGACACAATTTCTACCAAATTCCCGTCCCCGATTGATCCAGTCACGACAGCCACATCAGTAGTCGCATTTTTTTTATCAGGCGAAATGACACGAACAAACTCTGTGCCGTCTTTTGTGCCGATAGCTTTCTGTGGCACCACAAGCACATCTTTTTTCTCGAAAATTGTAATTGTCATGTTCGCAGTCATATCAGGGCGAATGTCAGGATTTTTCTCGATTGCGGCTTTGATTTTGTAGTTTACGACGCCGTCATCAATAGTGCCTGAAGGTTCAACTTCAGAAATCGTGGCTGGGAAGTGGCGGTCAGTACCGAACGCATCAAACGTCACGTCAACAACTAGCCCGAGAATAATATTTTGAATGTTGGTTTCGTTTATTTTCGCTTCGATATAGAGATTGTCGACATCTTGAAGAACCATGACTTCATCGAGCGCTTGAGCAATTTCTCCATATTTGATATCAACCCGAGTAATCGTGCCAGTGGTGGGCGACACAAGGATAGTTTTATCATATTTGGCCCGCGCAGTATCAAGTGCTGCTTCGGCAGAGAGTACGTCAGTGGAAAGATTGGAGAGTGAGAAATCAAGATTAGCTTGTTTTTCTGCAACTGCCGCTTGAGCAGTAGCTATTTCTGTATCTTTGTTCTTTAATGCCTCTTGGTACGCATTGTAATTGGCGACATAAGAATCTGTTTTCGTATTTGGAATTGTAACGTACCAGATCGTATCCACATATTCTGATAAATCACCAGAAAAACTAATAAAAAGACCGTGAGTACCGAGCATAGTAGGCTCATTTTCGAGTACTTCTGCAACCGTTGTTTCAAGGTCAAACGTTCGAATTTCAAAATCATCTTGGCTGCTTGAACCACGTTTGAAAATAATCTTATAGGTTCCTTCCTGGCCGTTATAAATACCTGTAACGGTCGGCGGTACGACATTGTACGTATCGGATTCAGCCACAGCAGTAAGTCCACTTGAAAGAAGTGTGCGGTAGGCGCTTGCAACAAGTGAGTCTTGTTTTATCTTCGTATTTGAAAGTGCAACCATAGCACTATTGAGCGCTGCTTCGGAGATACCGATCTCCCCTGTTTTTGCCTTTGCAAGATCAGCTTCAGCGCTTTTAAGTGAAGCAAGTTCATCTTTATTATCAAGGCTCGCAAGGAGCTGGCCTTGCTTCACCACATCGCCGACTTTTACCGTCACAGATCGTACGATCCCGCTCCCGGTAAAAGAGAGCCCGAGATCAGTTCCAGAAGTGACAGTCCCTGTCGCCAGCACTGTTTTCCGGAGATCAATGCGATTGACCGTCTCAGTTACGGCATTGCTTGCGCTATTGCCAGATGCTGTAAAAAAAATAATGACGATAAGTACGAGCGCGCCGAAAATACTCGACTTTTTGTGAGTTTTTACAAACATTTTTAACCGAAGGAAAAAAGCATTTAATTTTTCACGAATTGATTGAGCCATGAGATTTAGTTGATTGCCACCAGCTCGACATCAAAAATAAGAGTTGCATTAGCAGGAATCGGTCCGTGAGCAGTCGCGCCATATCCTTTCTCCGGTGGTATTGTCAAAGTTCTCTTTTCGCCAACTTTCATGCCGATAAATCCTTCGTCCCAACCCTTTATGACCTGCCCAGCACCGACTGTAAACTGAAATGGGCTCACGTGATTGAACTGTGGGAGCACATTGGAGTCAAAGACCGTGCCGTCTGTGAGTTTACCAGTGTAATTGACCGTGAGAAGATCTCCAGCTTGAGCGACAGATGCTGCTTGGTTTGTATTTTCGTCAGTAGTTTGCATGGTAGTAGTGGGAGCTGCTGGAGCATCAGTTTTTTTAAAACCAAAATACACCGCCGCGCCGATAATAACTAAAACAATAATAATAGAAGTGAGAAGACTCAAGTTTCCTTTATTTTGCTGCATATAATTTTTTATATTGCCTAATAAGTGCCTAGTATACACCATAGAGGGCATATTAAAAACTCTGGAGAATTGTTGCTTTTATTGAGCACTCGCTGATACGGCACCGTTTAAAATCGGCGCACAAACACTGTTGAGTGATGCCCGAGTCAGCGGCCCAACAATGCCGATCGGATCAATACCGTGAGCAGATTGATATTCGCGAAGTGCTTTGTCAGTTATGCTGTAAAAGCCACCCGTAATCGGCGTGCTCGCACCATAACTTGTCGTCACTGCACGCAAACACAGTTGGAGGCGTGTTACTTCAGGATGCGTTGAACCAAACAAAAGTGTGGTAGTGAAAAACCCACCCGGAAAAACTGAAGAAGGGAGTGCGGTAAAAGAAAGTGTTTGGCCCACAAACGGAACGAGTCCTGGTGGAGTGAGGCCTGTTGGTCCTGATGAAAAACGATAGTAATACGTTGTCCCTGGAACTAAATTGGATAGCGCGGCCGTATATCGTGTACTACCATCAGGATTTGCGACGAGTGCCATGATCGGCTGAGCAAAGGCATAATTACCCAATGCTAAAGACGTGCCATAGTCGAAGTGAAATTCTTGTGGATTTGGTATTTGAGAATTTATTTGTGGAAAAAAAGCACCATTGATAAAGGCGGAAGTGGTGGTGAGATTGGTTGCAGGCAGTGTTTGAATGCCGATTACACTATTTCCAAATGTAGTAAATGTAAATGTATTGCCGTAAAAATAGGCAGTTTCAGTACTGTTTTGCAAACGCCAACTTACAACAAAACGATAATAGTAGGTTGTGCTCGATTGTAAATTGGTAAGTTGAGCATTATACATAGAGCGACCATCAGTGACCGGAACGAGTGTCGGTACTGGTTGTGCAGTGACTTCATTCCCAAAAGAATTGGTGGGGCCGTATTCGAAATAAAAACTACTCCACAAAACTGGGTTCTGGGGAGTTGAATCTGCAAGCATTCGATAATAATCCCCTGACACATATGCGCCCGTAGACGTTACCCCGCCGGCAGTGCCAGTAACAGCAGGATACGGATAAGAATTGGCGAAGACGGTTGAACTTATGAGTAGAAAACTGAAGCTCAAAAGGGATATAACAGTGGTTTTTTTCATCTGGTTTATAGGTGTTATTAGCTTATAGTAGGTAAGACGCATGAACGAACCTCTATCTGACGCAATGAAATATACCATGATAAAATGAGATCATGAAAAAAATGCACTTCGGTACGACACTCATCCTCTTCGTAGGGATTATGGAGATCGCTTCGTGGATCATACTCGAAGTCGCGCGTGCAGTTGGCTTTCTTCCCCCTTCATCAGTTTCTATTCTCCCTACGATTCTTTTTATATGTATGCCGCTGGTATTTATTTTCACGATGGCAATCGGTATGAAACATTACAGCACGTTTCTAGTAATTGCTTACACAAAAAGCGTTATGTGGCTCGGCGCTTTTTTATTTTTCTTTTGTGGCGCCATACTACTCTGGCTTTTATATCTCATAGAAATATTTGTAGGAATTGAGATGCCGCTTATAGTACTCGCCTGGATCATCACCCTCAGCACAATCATTTGCCTTTCCTATGGCATATGGAATGCCTCACGTCCGCGCATCACCAAGCGAACAATATCTTCTATGGCACTTTCAAAAGATTGGAAAGACAAAACAATGGTGCTGGTATCAGATATACACCTCGGACTTATTCGACAAGGAAAATTCTTGACTAAAGTGGTGAATCTAATTAATGCCCAAAATCCTGATATTGTTTTTATCGCCGGCGACATTATCGATGGACCGAAATTCCCCTATGAGAACGAGCTAGCACCATTAAAAAACCTCCGCGCTCCGCTTGGAGTGTTTTACACACCAGGCAATCATGAAGCCTACAACCAAGAGCCAAATCAATGGAAACCGCTTGTTAAAGCGGCAACAAAAATGCTTGTTGATGAAAAAATGCTCGTGAATGGTACGCAAATCATAGGACTTGATTATGCTTCAGAGACTCCGTCGGAATCCACAGCAAAGCTTTTACATACCGGTTTTGATAAAACTATTCCTTCGATTGTCATACTTCACGATCCTAGGCATGCAAAAGCGCTTCAAGAAGCTGGGGTTTCCCTCGTGCTCTCCGGCCATACGCACCGCGGACAGTTTTTTCCTATGACAATAATCGTAAAACTTATCTATAAAAAGTACACCTATGGACAAACAGTATACAAAGGAAATACGAGCATCACAACTTCAGGTGTCGGCACAGCGATGACGCCAATTCGCTTAGGGACAAATCCTGAAATCGTAGTAATCAAGATTGTGTAGCACTCCACCTTGCAAAAATACCCGCAGGCAGGAGACGATCTGAGCTTTCTTCAGCAATAGTAAGTTCGCCGATTTCAGTTTTTCCCTTCCATTCTTTCATCAGATCTTTCAGATTATTTTCATAGGCAATCGGTGAATACCCAGAGGCATATCCATTGATGAGAAAGAAAAGTGGCTCATCAGAAAGCACCTGCTTACAGAGTTGAAGCAGCTCACCAAAATGCTCTTCGATCTTCCAGAGTTCCCCTTTTGGCCCATGGCCGAAAGATGGCGGATCCATAATGATGCCGTCATAACGCACGCCTCGTTTTACCTCACGGCGTAAAAATCCACGAGCGTCATCGAGGATCCAACGAATTGGGCAGTCGGCAAGCCCCGACAATGCTGCATTTTTTCGCGCCCACGTGATCGCCATAGAACTACCATCAAGATGCACTACTTCTGCACCAGCTTGAGCGCATGCGAGCGTCGCACCGCCAGTGTAGCCAAATAAATTTAAAACTTTTGGCTTTTCATTACTCCTTGATGATTTGTAATGTGTAATTATTTCCTTCATCCAGTCCCAGTTGGGTAACTGCTCCGGGAAGAGCCCGGTATGCTTAAATGACGTTGGCCGAATCTCAAATAGCAGTCCGCCGAAATCAATTGTCCATTCTTTTGGTAAGGTTTTTTTCTTTTTCCATTCAGTGGTTTTGCCACTTCGCACAAAAATGGCGTCGGCGTTTCCCCATTCTTTTTTCTCTAGTCGCTTGGGCCAGAGGGCTTGCGGATCAGGCCGCGCAAGCACAAACTCTCCATAGCGCTCGAGCTTTTCGCCATCACCGGAATCAAGGAGGCTGTAGTTTTTTTCACCGTGGGTTTTCGTGACTTCCATACTCATCACTCTAGCAAGTTATGCTCTGTTTTAAAAGCGGAGGTAGATAAAAAGAAAAATCCTCATATGAGGATTTTTCTTTTTATCTACAGTAATTATTGGATCTTTGAGAGACCGCTATATTCTTGTGGACAACTCTCGACAATCAATTCTTCATACGCCATCGGGATTACGACTGCATCGATCGCATCATCTTCATTTAGACTGTGGTCGGATCCAGGAAAACATTGGAAGTAGCTCGGAACACCGAGCACACTCAGCGCTGCCGTGAACACTTCTCCTGTTGCACACGTCCATCCATGCGTCAGATCAAGACCACCTAAAAATAAAACTGTTGGCGGATCTTTTGCATCAGCCAAGGTATTCGTAGATACCATCGGTGCACCAGAGTTACTTTTTGCCATACAGCTCCATGAGGGCACGATATCCCCATTGGAATACGTTGCATTGGTTCTGTTTATGAGCGGATCAGAAGTTGGGAACCAGTTTGTACTATCAAGATTATCGCCTGTGGTCGCTGCTTCCAGAGCAGTAGTGCCTCCAGCCGACACACCGGCAAGCATAATTTTGTTTGGATCAATACGATATTCGCTGGCATGGAGGCGAGCGAAACGTATGAGAGCATGCATATCTGACGTAGCACGTTTTTGTTCAGTTGATGAAAACCCGGGAATACTATTGTCATTTCGGTAAATTCCCGACATACACACATACCCGAGTCTTGCTGCTTGTCCGCACGGAGCAGCTCCTCCTTCAGCTGTCCCGCCGCCGCCTGGGAAAAATATTTCAAGCGGACGATTGGTTGCTGTATCAGAGAGTGGTGGAGTATAAAGATCAAATGTGAGATTAGTGGAAGCAATAGTAGAATACGTGATTCCCGAAGTAACTACAATTTCTGATTCATCAAAAATTTCATTGCAATAGCGGACAGCGCCTGACGCTCCGGGGTTGGTACATGTAAGGGGTATATATGATGAATTAACAGTAAATATCTCACTCGTACCGACAGTCAAAGTGGCCGATGCAACAGTAACATAGTAACTCCCCGGAGGTGTTGAAGTAGGATCTATGGTTACTGTGAGGGATTTATTATTGACTGTTGCGGTAGTCCCTAACACAGTAGCAAAACCAGAACCTGCCTTAATAAGACTTACCGTATATGGCCCAGGAGCATCACACGCAGACCATTTCACAGCAAAAGAAGTCCCAGCTGTAATAACAGTTGCAGCAACTGGTTTTTTGATTGTCACCGACGGAGGAAGGCCCACACACTGCGCTGGACCAGCCATAAAACCAATACCTCGACTTTGGCTCGCAATAATAAATATACTAACAATGATTATCACTAGTAATAACAGGAGCAATAACGGATTATTTGACGGGTCTTTAAAAAATCTCATATTAAATTACGATATTAGCTTAATTATTAATTTCACTCTACGAGTATATATACGTACAAGGCGTCTATTTGTAACTTTGATTCGACACCATCTCACCAGCAAAATTGACTCAAAACAAAAATCTCCGGATAGGAGATTTTTGTTTTGAGTATCTCTAGATCATTTCCTATTGTGAACACCCTTTGACTATCATTTCTTCATAGGCCGCCGGAATTACGACTGCGTCAATTTCCTCAGCGTGACCTAAACTGTGATTGGTATCTTCAAAACATTGGAAATAGCTTTGGATTCCAAATCCTACAAGAAGGTCATTGAAGACTTGGCCGGTCGTACACGTCCATCCATGAGTTACGTCGTCTTCACCCAAAAACAGTGAGGTACGAGGATCACCGGCATCAATCAAAATATTTGTTGATTCCATGGGCGCCCCAGAATTACTTGTCGCATAGCAACTCGCTGATGATACAACACCAAATTGATTGTCTCTATTGACAGCCAAGTCACTCGCAGAAAACCAATTGACGTTATCGAGATTGTTCCCGGAAATAGCAGCTTCGAGGGAAACAGTGCCGCCAGCTGATATACCACTTAACATTATTTTATTTGGATCAATTCCAAAATCACTCGCATGAATCCTAATATAGCGAAGAAGTGCAAGTGCGTCGCTCGCTGCATGTTTTTGTTCTGCGGAGCTAAATCCTTGTGGAGGGTTGTCGTTTCTATAGTCTCCCGAGAAGCAGACGTATCCAAGGCTTGCATATTGTTTACAAGGACCAACACTCGTCTCATCAGATCCGCCTCCGTGAAAATTTATAACAGCGGTCCGATTTTTCACTGTATCAGAGGCTGGTGGAGCATAGACATCCATCTTAAGACCGTAGGTTGAAGAAAAAACTATTCCTGAAGTAATGACTACATCGAGTGGATTAAAGATTTCATTACAATAACGGAGTGTGCCCGCTACGCCAGCATTGCTTGCATTACAGTCTACTCCCGGCTCAGTTCCAGGAACTACAACATTTATTCCTGTTTGCACGTTATTATTAACAGGAGCAATAACTGTATCTCTTTTGTTGAAGACACGACCAAGGAGACCCCCATTTGTTCCTCCGGCGATAAACACACCAGAAATTACAATAAGTGCCAAAAGAAAAAAAACTTTTACAGAATCATATGATTGGTCTTTAAAAAATGGCATATATACTCTTTGTTATGGTTTCTAATATAGAAAGTATAAATCTATCTCATGAACATGTCAACAACGCTGCGTAAACTGACAGCATATGTACCAAGCTAAAGTTCCTACGCACCGATTGTTATTTCGGTAATCGAATACGGACGAATCATTACCTCTTCGAGGGTGATATATGACGTCACGCCTTCCACAACAATAGGAGTAAATAGATCTCCATGACCTTTTTCGCCATACGTAGAGGTAAGACTTGTCCCATGCATATCTTTTGAAGTAATAACTCCAGTTCCAATAAGTGGTACGCCACCAATTGAAAATGATGTAAGCGGAATATTACTTCCTCCTCGATTGATAATATACATACGCAGACCACCAGTCGGGTTTGCAAATGCATATGCTCGTACAATACTCCCAAAACCTGCAGTCGTACTTTGTACCGGCGAAGCGACTAAACGATAAGTGCCATCAAAAAGATCGCGGAGAAGCGCATAGGCTTGCCACGGTTCGCGTTTTACAAATGCTCCCTTGCCGCTCCCTTCCATGACGACGTGTCCGCTATCGCTTGAGTTTGGGATCGTATCACCGATCATATTGCGAATACTACCGCCGCCGCCAAAATTCATAAAGCTAGCATTTTTTACTATTGCGCCGTGCTTTGCATCATACTCAGCAAGTGTGAGTAAGAAATCCGCCACATGAATAGCATGAAGCATAGAATTGTTGAATGTCACATCGGTTGAACCACCTCCTGGTGTATCAGAAAAATTACGCGTAGAAATATTGTACTGTCCGATCCAGATTGATTTGCCAGGAAACAAACTCCGCATACTATCGAGCGATGCCGGCAAGGTCACATGACGAAAGGTATCTGAATAAATATCCATACAGGCGTATGCAGCTTTTGTAAGTCCTGAACAATCCACGTCTTCAGGTCTAATCCACGCATACATGATTACGCCATCGTACCAGCTTGAATCAGCACCCAAGCCTTCATTCCAATCTTTACCTCTCCCAGCTTTCGTGGGGAGCGCTGGATGAACAGTAATAGTAATACTTGGGTATGCAGCGCGGATCGCAAGCGCAACTGGCTTGGCGCGGGTAATATAGTCGGCAACAGTCGGATACACGGCCCGCATATCTTCACTTCCGAGATGATTCTCTGCTCCGAGCTGTACTGAAACTATTTTTACGCCTTTGGCTTGAGCATCGGATAAAATAGCCAAATTTTCACCTATGGCTTCTTGCGCAGAACCTTGGGTCATAATATTGAGCGAAATCATACCAACACTTCCGGTATTTTGAAGCAACTTGATATATTTATCATAAAATCGATACGACAGTGTTGTTGTCCAGGATGCTTCCGGATCTTTTTGAGGACTGGCATTAAACGCATTGACCTCGCTTTGAAGTACTCCTAAGCCATTTCCTTCTAAAAGATGTGTATAGTTTGCTGTAATACCCGGGACAAACCGCAAGAGATTGATGCCTCCATCAGTCACCATTTTATAAAATGCCGATGTATCGGTTTCCATATTTTCAAATGTGCTATCGATACCTGAACCCGGAAGCGTGGCGGGTATCGCTTCCCCTACGACAGGCCATACACTCTGCAAAGCAGATGATTGTGGCGAAAAAATTTTGGTCAGTGATGTGGAGATTACGGGATCATGTGCACTATTTGAACCTGTAAAAAAATCCTCGACGGCGTTTTTTGCTTTTTCCCCGATTGACGTAAGTCCCGTGCTCGGCAAAGTAGCATCGGAAACACTTTCCTCTACAACCGGGGGGAATGAATTTTTGGATATCCCACCGGAACGAGTGGCTCCATACCCAATGAGGGCGAGGACGAGACAAACACATAGTATAAAAATCTCAGTACGATCCATGACTAGAGTATACTACGCGCACGCTTTGCT
This sequence comes from uncultured Candidatus Saccharibacteria bacterium, assembly GCA_964496425.1. GTDB lineage: Bacteria > Patescibacteriota > Minisyncoccia > Phycocordibacterales > UBA9973 > CAZBZO01. The sequence continues at coordinate 90,971 of CAZBZO010000003.1, forward strand.
AGAGTGACAATAGAAGTTGTTATTTCGCTCTTCGACGTTTTTCTCTTCGGACAAAAAACGTAGTTATGACCACCGCAAGTGCAGTAACAACTATGGAATAGAGGAGTTTTTGGCTCAACTCTTCTGTGGGACCAAATATAAAATGAAAAACTTCACGCAAAGTTTCATCCCAGGCGAGCGCAGTGATAAGTCCGAGTGATGCCACAAGGAGAGTAAACACGTGGTTGGAAAACTTATTGCCAAGCTCGACCACGGTCGTACCTTCGATTTGTTTTAATAATTCATCTCCGCGGATATGCCGCGAATGTTCATTGATTTCTTGCATAGAAAAAGTATAACAAAAAGTCCGGCAGGATACACCTGCCGGACGCATTAGATTTTAGTGTGCAAAACTATCGAATAATTGCAAATATACTCTGGTAATCATCCGCAACAATAGCATACAATCCGCTCGAAAGTGATTCGGTATTTATTTGTAAGCGTGAACCAATTCGCGATAATGGTACATACCTCTGTACTCCTAATAAAGAATAGACTTTCGGGATTTCATCTCCAGGAATATCGCCTACAATGAAGTCTCGCGCGGGATTTGGATAAAACTGAACGGAAAATATTTCCGGAATATTATTTGCTGCATCAAGTCGCAACAAATTTTTCCCGCCAAAATATAAATCCCCGGCAAATACTGTCGCACACCCGACTCCTTCGAATTCACTCTCCTCTGAAGTAACGGATGCCCAGAGGAAGCCGTCGTATGAAGAAACATAATGGGTATGCAACACACCATTCACATCGGCAAAATCACCAGCAGTATAGAGTCGATCGTCATATCCAATCATTACTTTTGGTAAACTTTCTGAGAATGTGCCTATGGTTTGCCAATTCGTTTCAGTAATTCGCTTTTTGATAACAAAAATATTTTCAAATTCTCCAGCCAAATAGAGAGACGCGTTCCAGATATAGGCCGAGGAAATAAAACTATTTGGAGGCACTTCAAAATTGATCCAATAATTCCCAGATATCGACCAAACAGAAAAATTCTGTGTAGATAAACCTTCCGAATCATAGACAACATACACCAAATCACCTTCAATGATAATTTGTGTGACATTACCAATAGGACGAAGTGAATCGCCAAGCATTGTATTTACTCCACCGTTTGCATCAACAATGGCGATATACGGTGAGCGAATACCATTCACAGTATCAAATGCCCCACCATACATCATTGATGAACCGATCGCTGCCATAGTGTATACAAGACCGTTGGTGCTGTCCTTGTAATTTAGGAAAGATTTTGTCTGTGGGTCCACTTTTTTAATATGTGGTTTCGCACCAACAGACACCAGGTGCTCACCTGTAGAAGTCCCTGCCTGCTCAAAACAAATACCAGCCGGGAACCCGACTATCGCAGTATTGGGAATACCGGCAGAATTATATTCCGCATAATTTATACAACTCGTTTTTTGGCTACCAGAAAAATATCCGGCAGCAGAGAGAAGTGTGTCATTGAGATTGAAAAGCGATCCAATAATCCCATTATATGAGTCTTTCTGGTCAATTTGTGCCGAAACAGCACCTGCTGCTAATGTAGCCAGCGAAAGGAGAAGTAACTTTTTCATAGTTTTAATTTTTAAAGTGAATGAATTACTTAAACTATATGAAAAAATGTACCCACCTTGCAAGTACATGGTAAAAATAGGCATACAGAAAAATTCGAAGCTTTGCAGGCTTCGACTTTTTCTGTAGGTAATGTTAAAACTTACTTATCCTCCTCTTTCTTTGTGTGCCCGTGGGCATCGACTTCGTATGCAGTGTTCTGGGCTTCAAAGAAGTTCACAAGTTCATAGACATCGGTGGCGCCGGCCATCCATTTTGCTGGATTGGTAGCATTGTAATGCTTCGGCATACCGAGCTCTTCCAAGCGGCGATCTGCTACGTATTTCACATATTGATTTACATAGTCAGCATTGAGGCCTAAAATGCCGTTTGGAAAGAGGTCTTTGTTGTAGGCGACTTCAAGATCGACACCTTCCACAACAATCGTCCGGATTTCTTCAGCAAATTCTGGCGTCAACAAATCAGGATTCTCTTCAAGAATATGCATGATGAGATTCATGCCAAACTTCAAGTGGAGTGACTCGTCGCGAATAACCCAGTTGATCATACTCGCAAAGTTTCGAAGTTTATTGCGCTGGCGGAACGACAAGACCACCATGAAGCCCGAATAGAACCAAACACCTTCCATGACAATATTGGTTGCTACGAGATTGCGAATAAAATCTTTTTTCCCTTGTGTCGTTTCAATATCTAGCGTGTCTTCGGTCATGCGGCGCAAATATTTTGTGATGAAGGCCTCTTTTTTTACCATTGAATCAGTCTGCGTGTGCACTTCATATATCGTATCGCGACCCATAGGAAATGTTTCAAGCACGTACTCAAAGGCTACACAGTGGTTGGCCTCTTCCCACATTTGCTTCGCAAGATACAAATGGCATTCAGGAGACTTAATATACGGATAGACACCGAGCGCAAGAGAGCGGTTCACAATAAGCTCTGCCGGATTGAAAAATGACATGAGGAATTTTACGGCATGACGTTCATCTTCCGTCATATCGTTCCAGTCTTTCAAATCTTCCCCGAGCGGGATCTCATGAGGGAACCATGTGTTGCGCACAGCTTGGTTGTAGAGTTCATAGGCCCACTTATAGTGCATGGGATGCAGGGATGTATCTTCTGGTGTAGCTTTTCCGATCAACATAATAGTAGTTAGTAGTTAGTAGTAAATAGTTAGTAGGACGACATAGTTAGTGTATTTTTCTACTTACTACTAACTACTTTCTACTAACTGTTATTGGCATCCTTCACACAACAATGCATCTTGCGGATCCTCCGGTCCATGAACAACAAGTGTTGGTTTTTCCTTTTTTAATACGAGAGGAGGAGTCTCAATAGCAATCTCAGGCATTGCCGCAACTACAGGAGTAGGTTCCACATATGGAGCTTCGGCAACCTCCTCTTTCTTTTCTTTGGTGCTAAATACTGCTGAAAATCCTTTATGTCCTTGCGCTTCGGATTTGTTGACTCGCGTCGTAGATTGCTCCGCATTGTGCTTCGGCTTCATGTGAAGATAGTACGTCGTCTTCAATCCCTTCTCCCACGCTGTCGAATAAATCTTCATTATTTCATCAACATCCCGGATTTCAAGATACATATTGCGCGAAATAGCTTGGTCTACCCATTTTTGCGCTCGAGCTGCAACTTCCACGAAAGCATATGGTGAAGTAGAAAATGATGTCTTATACATTGCTTTGATGTGCTCGGGGATTTCAGGAATATCGGCAAGGTCGCCATGCTGTTCAAGAATGGTCTCGCGATGCTTGTCCCAAAGATCAAGCGCGCGCAAATCGTTCACCAGGTTTGGATTGATCTCAAGATATTTTCCGGAAATTTTATTTCGAGAAAACATTTGAGCAAAGCGCGGATCAATGCCTGGCGACGTACCGGCGACGAGACCGATGTTCGCATTTGGAGCGATAGCAAGCACCGTAGCATTGCGAACACCTTTACGTACTTTTTTACGAAGTGCATCCCAATCCACTTGCGGAATCACTTCAAGACTTTCGGTCGGAATCGTCACCGCGAGTCCACGCTCAGATTCAAGTTTTTTAAATGTATCCATCGGCACCATACCTTTACTCCAGCCGGAACCCTCGAAATTGTCATAACTACCACGTTCTGCAGCTAAATTGGCCGACTCATCGATCGCCATGTAGCTAATGAATTCAAATACTTTGTCCGATAGATCAAACGCTTCTTTGTCTTCATATGAAAACCCGAGTTGTTCAATAGCGTCGGCAAAACCCATAAGTCCGAGTCCCACAGCACGGTTTTCAGAGTCGGCCTTGATCGCTTCTGCGATCGGGAGCTTGTTGACGTCGATCAAATTGTCGAGCTGGCGGATCGCTAAGCGTACGCTCTCTTCAAGACGCATCCAGTCGATCTGGCGGGCCACGATATGGCGCGGTAAGTTGATGGAAACCAAATTACAGACTGCCACATTGTCTTTATTTTGCGGCAAAGTGACTTCGGTACAGAGGTTGGAGGCATGGATCGTCCCGGTGTTGTTATTGAGTGCACGGAGATTGATGGTATCTTTCCAGGTTAGCCATGGATGCGATGTGGTCTCAAGGGAAACAAGGATATTCTTATACTGCTGGCGAGCTGGCATTTTCTTCCACATTTTCATATCGCCTGCTTCGGCCATTTGGGTATATTCCCCATAGCGCTTGGAAAAAGCTTTACCGTAGAGCTCTATCAAATCTGGTGTTTCTTTCGGATCAAACAAGTACCAATCACTATCTTCTTTGACGCGCTTCATAAATTCGTCCGAAAGATAGACTGCGGTATCGGCGGTACGAGTACGACGATAGTCATCCCCTGCGTTTTGCTTCAGATCGAGAAAATCTTGGAAATCAATATGCCAGTTTTCCATATAGAAACACAGAGCACCTTTTTTCTTGCCCCCGCGCTGCACGGCACGCACGGCCGAGTCAATAATATGAAGAAATGGCACTGGGCCAGACGAGACAGTGTTGTTTGATTTGAGTACCGATCCATTGGCGCGAAGTTTAGTGACCGCAAGGCCGATGCCGCCGGTAGCCTTCGAGAGCATCAGCACATCCTTCACAGTTTTTCCAATATGATCCATATCGTCTTCGACTTGCATCAAGAAACAGTTGGAAAGCGAAGGACGAGTTGTCGCGGCACCAATGTTGGTCGAACCGGCAGAGAGATATTCAAGTTTGCTCATTTTGTCATAAAACTTTTTCGCCCAATCAGTCGGATTTTTTTCTTTCAAGGACATACCCATAGCAACTCGCATCCAAAAATATTGTGGTGTCTCGAGTGGTTTCTGGCTCGCATCTTTAATAAGATAGCGATCCATCATTGTTGAGATACCAGAATACTTATAGAGCTCATCGCGTTCGATCTTGAGCGCTTTGGAAAGTTCGTCGAGATCGAAAACTTTCGCAAGCTTTGGATCAAGAAGTCCAAGTTCGATACCGAGACGAATATAATGAGGGAAATGTCCGCGGTGAAGCGTGGTGAGCTCTTCTTTGGTGTCGAATCCGCCGATGACTTTCTTGTAGAGCGTTTTCAAAAGGAGACGTGTGGCAATTTTATCGTAATCGAGATCATACTGCGCGTTTTGAAGAGCCGCATTGATCGTCGCTTGATCCATTTCCTCCGTCGTAATCCCGTCATAGACCGTGAGCTCGGTCTCGGAAGCGATTTGGGTCACCTTACCGATCGGATCAGAGAGACCATAACATGCACGTTCGATCGAACGATTGATTCGATCGGCGTTAAAAGGCTCTCGGGTTCCGTCTCGTTTGGTGATTGAAATGCTCATAGATGTTTTTTAAATAATGTTACGTGAGTAATAATAGATGCAAAAATAAATTGATATGGGGAATCAATTATAACTTAAAAAAACAAAGAAGGATACACGGGCGACATCAGTAGGAGTAATGCGGGTACAATTGTAGCATCGGAAAAATCACTCGCAAGTGGGGATAACCCTACGATATATAGGTTTTTTGATGAGTGGTAAACGAGCTTACGGTAATTGATTTATTTACCGCAAAAAAACATGGATTAGACTCGGAGTCTATACTATGAGGAGAAAAATCGGCTTAGAAAAATTTAAACTGGTGTAAAATCCAAAAATTTTTCACAATATGGAGCGACGGAAGCGTCAGTAATAGCGGCAATTGAACCAATTAACTGCTTTTCAATCTCTTTTTCAAGCAAAAACACGCCTTGATGGAATTTTTCTCGCTCTTCACGCTTATCTTGATCTTCCGGCATGCCATAACGGACAATACCGTCGGAAATTCTCTCTACAACAGAGACCACGCCCTGCGGAACAACTCGTAAATCAGCATATGCACAAATATATTTTGAAAAATCCTTGGAATCAAGAACAAAAAATACTCGATCGAACCCAACACCATCTATACACTCCTGCGTAAACGGAGAAACACCAAGATCTTTCGCAATACGCACATGCACCTGATGTTCATTGGTGCCGTAACGAGCAATAAAATCTTTTTTCACAATTTCCCAGTACGGGATATCGATTTCAGGATAAAACTTTTTAGTCTTTTCAAAATCAAATTTGATAATATTTCCCATATCATGAAGCAGGCAAGCGGAAATAATTTCGTCTCGATGTAATTGTTTTTGTACTTCTTCACTCGTGTGGTCACATACCCACGCCGCGACGCCTGCCACGCGCAGCATGTGCTCGCGGAGATTCGGAATAATATTATACTCGTCGTAAATTTCAGAAATAGTTTTCATGCTGTGAGTATATAAAAAATGACCCGTAACTCAAAACAAGTTACAGGCCAAGTCAAAATAATTTCAGTCACCTTCCATCAATAAATACCGAGTACTGGTGAAATGCCAATGATCTCCATACCAAAACAATTTGATTTTCTGGTAATTCCCAATATCATTCTCGACAGACTTCTCAATTGAAAATGTATACGCAATATCTTTTCTCATACATATACCCCAAAGCTTCTCCGCTTGTTTTGATTTTTTAAACAAAACGAAGAGAATACGCCAGAACATTTTTTCTTTAATGGGAGCGAATTCAGAATTCATTCGTATTTCATCAATCGGATCGCCTATAAATACTGGGGAAATAATATTCTTCAATCCAGTAAGAATTTTTGGGACAGCAATAATTTCATTTTTTGTAGGGAGGTAGAAAGTCTTCTCGAATTCTTCTTCAAAACTAAAATGATCTCGAGAGAACACTTCCCAAACTTTAAAGAGTTTACACTCATCCAGTTCCCCGTCCTTGATTTTTTCAAGGGCATATTGAAGCAACATAGGATTAAGTTTGCAGCAACGACTACGATATTGCTTCTCGATTTCGAAAATTATACTGCTTAAGTGATCACGCTGATCACTACTAACGCTAAAGAACGTCATAAAAAAGATTTTATTTGAAATGAAAAGAAACTGTTTCAGGAGAGCTAAAGAGCTCAACAGCAAACCGAAGAGAGAAACTTCAACCACATTTAAGCACGACAGAATAGATTAGTCAACGGAAGCAGCTGTCAGTTTTGGTTTGAAGAAAAAATTGAAAATAATTCCTCCGACCATGATCACGATACCCCCGATAATGATCGGTGTGGAGGGCGTCAGTGTCGCCGCAACAAATCCTGAGATGATTGGCGGGATAGCTTGGGCAAGAGCTTGGACGCTCGCATTGATACCAAGTATTTCGCCTTGAATCGAAGGCTCAACTGATCGAGACAAAAGAGCAGTTAGGTTGGCCATTGAAAGCCCAGCGGGAATTGAAACAAACGGCACCACAAAGAGAAGCTGCCACGGCATATTCGGCAAGAAATATAAAAAGAGACACGCACCAGCGGCGACAAGCGTAATCCGTACAATTTTATCTTCGCTAAATCGCTTATTCATCCGCCGTGTGATGACGACTTGAGTAAATGCTGTCCAAAGTCCAAGGTAGGCAAAAAAGTCCCCAATGTTGCCTTGGCTAAAACCGAATTTCTTGATCAGAAAAACGCTAAAGAATGTGGTGAAAAATGTGAAGCCGGCGTAAAAGAAAAAGTTGGTAAGAAATAAAACATTCACGCCTTTCATACTAAACGCTTTTTTAATATTTTGTATTGAGCGATTCCATGTGACTTTTCCATGGATAAGATATTTATTCGTCTCGGGAAACCGGATGATGACGGAAATAGCATTGGCACCGGCCAAAAGAGCCGCAAACCAAAATGGCGTGGCAGCGTTAAACCACGATATGACTGACGGATCAGAAAGTTTGCCACCAATGAAAGGACCGACGATGAAACCGAGTCCAAAGGCGGCTCCGATCAAACCAAAATTCTTTGCACGTTTTTCAGGCGGTGTGACGTCCGCGATCGCCGCTTGTGCAACCGCAATATTGCCGCCCGTAAGACCATCAAAAAATCGTGCCGCAAACAAAAGCGGGATATTATGGGTGATGACGCCGATAGCGAAAACGATATAGGAAAGCGAGGTACCGGCAATAGAAAATGCCAGCACTTTCCTGCGACCATAAAAATCAGAAAGCTGACCGAGTATCGGAGTGGCGATGAATTGTCCGATCGGAAAAATCGCGATTAAAAGTCCTAGCAATATGTATCCATGGGAAACTGAAGCTCCAATGGGTAGTAAATAAAATGGCGATGCTGGATCAGCGAGAAGCTCGGGAATAACCGGGATAAGAATTCCGAAACCTAACAGATCGATAAATATCGTAAAAAAAATAAGTCCGATGGGGCTTTTTGGTTTCGTATCTGACATATTCTTATCCTAACACAATTTTTATGTGAATTTAAAAAATGTGCGTTCAGGCACATTAGAAAAAAATTAACTAATTACAATCTTAGCTCAGATGCCGATAGTCGTTCCATTCTATCAAATGCCAATGAGCTGGTTCACGATGCTCAAAGACCACGAGACCTCCGGTCTTAATATTTGTGGAAAGTAAAAAGCGATAGTAGATATCAAAGGTCAGATGTTCTTCAAACATCAGCGTGAGTGCAAGTGCCTTAATAAAAGTACTGTGGGTAACGATCGCAATCTTTTCTTTATTGAGAGCGATCAAGTATGCGATCGCTTTCTCTGCACGAGCACGAATGTCGAGAAAATTTTCTTCGTCCTCATAGTGCCACAGCGGCTCTGTACGATTGTGCTCGCGAATGGTCGTACGAATCTTTTGTATCGACTCTTCATAAAATGGCTTATTCAAAAATGAGCTGGCAATTTTTTTCTCTCGAAAAATATCATGGGCGACTGGAGTTCTGCCGATCGCTCGGCCCACGATAGTGGCTGTTTCTTCTGCTCGCGATATTGGGCTTGTGATAAGAGCATCAAATGGCGCTTCTTTCGCAAGATGCTCTGCCAAAAGCCGAGCCTGATGTATACCAGCATCGTTTAAATGATCAGCATCTGGGCCAAAAATCTTGTCCCGGGCGTTGTCTGTCTCTCCATGTCGAATAAAATAAAATTTCATAGTATTTCCAACTCCCAAAGTTGAAATAGCATTTTTGAGGTCTCTCGCAGGCCGGCGGGCCGAGAGGGAGCAAATTTTAGTAAAAAATTATGCGACCTCAAAAATACTATTTCAATGCCCTTCTATTCCACCGTCACCGACTTCGCCAAGTTACGCGGCTTGTCGACCGGTTTGCCGGAGAGTGACGCGATATAGTAGGCGAAAAGCTGAAGTGGTACTGCCGCCAAAATCGGAGAAAGCATTTCTTTTGTTTCTGGAATAAAAAACACGTCACTCACAAGCTCTTCGACATCCTTATCCCCCACCGTCGCAAGCGCCAAGACCGGTCCCTTGCGAGCGCGTACTTCAGTCACATTGGAAATCATTTTTTCATACACACTATCTTTGAGGAGAAGTGCAACAGTCGGGAAAAGCTCATCAATCATAGCAAGCGGTCCATGTTTCATTTCACCGGCACCATAACCTTCCGCGTGAATATATGAAATCTCTTTGAGCTTGAGCGCTCCTTCAAGTGCCGAAGGATAATTGTATTTGCGGCCGATAAACATAAAGTCTCGATATCCGCTGTATCGCTCGGCGAGAATTTTAATTTCCTCTCGCGCATGCAGTATCTCGTCGAGCTTAGCGGGAATATCCAAAAGACCCTGCACAAGCGATTTACCTTCTTCTTCTGTCATGCTTCTTTGTCGTCCAAGATACAACGTAAAAAGAGAAAGCACGATGAGTTGTGAAATAAAAGCTTTGGTGGATGCGACACCAATCTCCGGCCCAGCATGATTGTAGACGCCGGCATCAGTTTCGCGAGCAATGGTGGATCCAACGACGTTTACAATACCCAAGGTCAGTGCACCCTTACGCTTGGCCTCACGGATCGCTTCAATTGTGTCTGCTGTTTCACCGGATTGTGATACGGCAAGAAGGACCGTATCTTTGTCGATCACGGGCGAGCGATAGCGGAATTCAGAGGCAATCTCCACTTCCACTGGTATCCCCGCATATTCTTCAAGCATGTATTCTCCGACCAGTCCTGCATAGTAGGCCGTACCGCAACCGACAATAATGATCCGTTTAATATTTTTGAGTTTGTCTGCCACATCGATCAAGCCGCCGAGCTTTGCCATGCCACGCTCAGCAATCAGCCGGCCACGAAGCGTATTGCGCACGACTTCCGGCGCTTCCATCATTTCCTTCAACATAAAATGCTCGTAGCCACCTTTGGTGATCTCTTCAATATTGAAATCAATAATGTCAGGCAGTCGATCAATCAGCGTTTGCTCGAGCGTGTAAATCTTATATGCGTTCGGCGTAAGCACTGCTACTTCCCCATCGTTTAAGTACACGACATTTTTTGTATGCTGCATGAGTGGTGTAGCATCGGACGCAATAAAATTCTCATCCACACCCACACCGATGATGAGCGGGCTCCCCATGCGCGCAGCAATTATTTTTTCGGGCTCCTTCGTATCCACGACCGCGAGTCCATAGGTGCCGCGAAGTTCTTTAAGCACGATCATCATGGCATCGAGTATCTTTGGTGTCGTTTTCAAAGTCTCAGCGATCAAATGCGCAATGACTTCCGAATCGGTATCAGATGCAAATTGGTGCCCACGACCAGCAAGCATTGTTTTCAACTCTTTATAGTTTTCAATGATGCCATTGTGTACCAAAGATATCCGCCCGGTATCGTCTGCGTGCGGATGAGCATTTTTTTCAAGCGGCTCACCATGAGTCGCCCAACGAGTGTGAGCAATGCCTGACGTACCTGTAAAACCCGTAGGAATTTTTTTCTCGAGGTTATCAACTGGTCCGACTGCCCGAACAACTCCTGTCCCAGGAATAAAAATACCTGAGGAGTCATAGCCGCGATATTCAAGCGCATGCAAGCCTTCAACCAAAAGGGTTGTAGCATTTCGTTTACCAGTGTAGGCGATAATTCCGCACATATGGGTCTATCGTAACAGAAAACAAACAACTCGCAACTATATGAACCCGAGCAAAATAGCAAAAATAAAGAGGCTACCAAGGAAGCCGAGGACGGGATGGATGCGGTAGAGGATGATATCAGCCACCAAAAGCACGAAAAACACCACATAGCCGAGGTCCTGAATACGAACGAGTATATCTTGGGCGATTTGTTGTAGGGATTCCATACATAAATTATATCATCGCTACTGCTCTTGTCGAGCTTTGACTCAAGGTAAAGGAAAGGATATAGTAGGGGCAAAATTTAACTCATTGTAAAAAACAAACTCATGAAACTGAAAGAAATAGCTCGTTACATGTTGAAAAAACATGGCATCCCTTCTGTTGCCGCAATCCCCAAAGCTTGTGGATTTTGTCTCGGTAATGTCCTTTTTAATGACACCCATGGTGAACCGGGAAGAATTTTATTTTGTCCGTACTGTGAAGAAACTGGAGAAGAATCGCTAATCCACGTAAACATCCCAAAAGGGAAAGATTTTGTGATGTTAAAAATTCAACGTACAAAAAAATCTTTCATTTTGCCGGCTGGTGCTACCAACTCTTCCAGAATTTATATGATGGCTAAAAATAGCAACCATCGTAGAACAGATGATAGTTACACTTCTGTTTCTGTTTCCGAATATAAGCACGGCAAACGACCAGAGAAAAAGGTTGCTCCAATCAACTCAGAACCGACCCGAACTAACGAGCCTCGAATATCGGGGAATAATAAGAAGCAAAAAATAAACCTCCACACGATTTTTGACGAATGAATGACAACTAACCATCTCTATCAGAAAAGCGCTCAATGTAATATACTGAGCGCTTCTTTTTTTCCTACAAATGTTTTTCTTTGAGCAAATCTCTGATTTCAATAAGAAGTTTTTCTTCCGTCGTTGGTGCGGGTGGAGTTTCTGGCGCTTTTTCTTTACGAAAGCGATTGACCTGTTTGATGATGAGATAAATTGCAAAGGCAACGATGATAAAATTTATAAGTGCGGTAATAAACATGCCGTAATTCCAAGTGACAGCCTTGCTCGTTTCAGTCGCTGCTTTAAGAATGAGGAGTTTGTCAGAAAAATCGAGCCCGCCAGTGACAAGCGATAGAACAGGCATAATAATGTCGTTTACAAATGATGTCACCACGGAGCCAAACGCCGCACCGATAATGACACCGACTGCAAGGTCTACCATATTGCCTTTCATGGCAAACTCTTTAAATTCCTGAAGCGTAGAACTGTGTGTTTCCATATAATACAATTATACGCGCCACATTATAAAAGCCAACCTGGTATCACATATTGGTTTGTCATTCGTTTATATTAGTGGACCGATTATTATTCGATTTAATTGCTAATTTTTAGCCTACTATCATGCTTGGATGGAGTATTACATTTCTAATCGTTGCGCTTATCGCAGGAGTTTTGGGATTTACCTCGATTGTCGGTATTTCAATCGGAATCGCTAAGATTTTATTCTTCGTCTTTTTGGTTCTGTTCATTATCTCGCTGATTACCGGCCGCGGCACTACTGCTGCCTAACTCTCCCTACACAACGAACATTAAAAAATCGAGACTGATAGTCGCGATTTTTTAATGTTCGTATATGAAATGACCATCACCGTTTTGATCCGGCAATTCGCCCCGACGGAAACTATTGACCAGGTTGTGCGCCAGACGTGTGACGTCTGGCAAACGATATTTGTGCGAAGTGGCAAGTGCAATATCAGCGGCATCAGCAATCGTTGCGCGATGTCCGGGAGAAACAAAGATGGGTTTTACTTTATCTTTCGTCCGAAGCACCACGCCGAGCCTTTCATTATTTTTGGGATCTTTAAGGTATGAAAAATCACCCTTCACCATACCCGGCTCCTCATAGCTGCCATAGAGAATACTTTTTGCAAAACCGATCGTCGGTATATCGATCGCAAGACCGAAATGCGCCGCAATCCCAAGCCGTCGTGGATGAGCAATACCATGTCCGTCGACAACAACCACATCCGGTCGATGTGTTATTTTTTCCCAGACAAGAAGCAACGGCGGGATCTCGCGAAATGAGAGAAGCCCCGGAATGTATGGAAAATCCACTTCGATCTTTACGAGTGCATGTTCGATCGGCAAAAGATCAGGATACGAAAGTACGATTATCCCGGCATAGACATCTTTTTCATATTTATTAAATGACACATCAGCTCCCGCAATACGAGTGATGGGCCGCGCAATTGGTTCTTGTCTGAGCTCTTCGCGTATCTTTTTTTGTATTTCTATGGCCTCACGTGGCGTAGCGTTCCAGGTATGCATACTCTTAGTATACCCGGGTTCACTTTAAGAAAAATAAATAACCACGAAAAGCCTGTATTGCCAAGAATCACAAGATACAAGTCCATACGTCTTAAACACTAGACCACTACGCTCTATGGCGTATAATGGAAATATTATTAATTAAGATATAATAAATATATGCTTAAATGGAGTTTTATTTTTCTCGTTATCGCGCTTATCGCTGGACTTCTCGGATTTACTACAATAGCAGGTACATCGATTGCTATTGCCAAGATACTCTTCTTTGTTTTCCTTATCGTCTTTATCGTTATGCTTGTGCTCGGTAGTGCAGCAGTCAAAGGAATCAAAAATACTATTCAGAAATAGTTTCTTAAAATAAAAAACAACCACTATTGTGGTTGTTTTTTATTTTGTTTTCAATTCTTTAGATAACATAGATATCCTGATTGTACTCGCCGACCCCTATATGAGTCGCCTCACCTCGAAGTATTTTTTCAAATGGCGTGCACGAAAAACAACCCCCTTCCCCTCTCGGGCACGCAAATTCTTTTTTGGCGCGCGCGTTTTTGACCTTGCGTGCGACTGCCAGGACTCGTTCTTTCGCTTCGACTAGATCAGGCACCGTCATCGTCTCCGGCATATCGGAGCGATCCAAGTACCAATACGAAACTCCAGATACTTTTCGCTTTTGGAGAGCGTTCAAAAGGAGTGCATAGATCGGCAACTGAAGTGAACCCTCTTTTTCATCATGCTTGCCGGTTTTAAAATCAAGGACATGGATCGAATCATCTGCCGGCACGTACGAGAGCCAGTCGATTTTGCCACAGAGTATTATATTGTCGTCGTCCGAAAGGAAAAAATTCGGCGGCATACCATTGTGTCCCTCTGGAAGTTTTACAACTTTTTCGCGAAGCATACCAGGATGAGCCGCGACGCGCTCGATCATTTCCCGTCCACGCGCTTTACTCGCTGCTTCCTCTTCTTCACTTTTAAATCCACCCTTGAGGCCAGTAAATTTTTTCCACGCTACTTCGAAGTCAGTCAGCAGATCGTGATCAAATCGCTCTTCGGCTTTAAAGCGCGCCAAACCTTCAACGACTTCATGCACCGCGGAGCCAAGCGAAAGTGCCGGACTCGCGAGTGTCATCTTGCGATTGGTCTTTGGATCTTTGTAGACATTGTGCAGATAATACGCCCGCGGGCAAGAAAGATAGTCCCCCATAGACGAATGTGACACCCACACTGCACTGTATTTGTCTTGCATGTATTGATTATATAGCGAAAAGAAATGAGAGGAAAGAATATGCTACAATCACGCCATATGACTAAGCCAAAGGCCAAATTTATTGAGTCTCTCCACCTAAAAAAAGCACGGAAGGAAAAAGGATTGTTTTTGGTTGAGGGCGGGAAAAGCATCCTCGAGCTTGCACGATCTTCGTTTGAAATTCTCGAACTTTACACTACGAAAGAATTTTATACGGAGCACCTCGATATTCTCTCAAAATATAAAAAAATCTTGGAAATCGTTGAATCTGGTGAACTTCAGAAAATAACGACACTTGAACACAACGACACCAGCATTGCTATCGTCAAACAAAAAGAAAATATTGCATTTGAAATCAAAGACAATGATATTATTATCGCCCTCGATGATATTCGCGACCCGGGCAACCTTGGCACCATCATCCGCACGGCTGATTGGTATGGAGTAAGTAAGATAGTCTGCTCGAAGGAAACGGCAGAATTTTATAATCCGAAAGTTATCGCCGCTTCGATGGGATCTTTTACTCGCGTCGCTGTCTACTACACCGATCTTGCGACATTTTTCCAAAAAAATAAAACACCAGTGATCGGTGCAGTTTTAAAGGGTACTTCGGCTCATAGCTTTGATTTTCCTACATCCGGAATTCTACTTCTCGGCAATGAATCAAACGGTATTCATGGATCCCTTCTCCCGCTCATCACACACCCAGTCACAATACCAGCATACGGAAGCGCAGAGTCGCTCAATGTCGCTCTAGCAACAGGCATACTCTTGGATAATTGGAAGCGATCAGAGAAGGCCTAGTTTTATTTTTCAATCGCAAAGCGAGCAAGCAAGTAGGACAGCGTAGATTCAGCACCTTGATTGAGATTGATTTCTTTTTCCAAAATCCCGTCATAGCACCCACCGTCTGGCGTACACATCGTCTGATGGTGAACATTGTTGCCCAAAAACCAATCAAAGGCAAGGTCTATTTTTTGCTCGTACTTTTCTTCATGTGATATCTGATACATTGCACCGAGCACGCACACCAGTGCCGCTACTTCTTCTGGCTGTTGATCAAAAATATGTTTTGTTCCTCCCCGCTTAAGCCAGCCTGCTTGTCCCACCGGTGCACACAAATCGCCGTCAAAACTTTTTGTTACTAAAAAATCAAGTGTGGCTTGCGCGACATCAAAATATCGCTGTTTCCCTGTTGCGACAAAAGCGACAAGCAATGCTTCAGGCAATACGCCATTGGAGTAAGAGAGCACTTCTTCAAACCATTGCCATTCGTCACTTGCAACATGCTCGTAGTGAGCAATCAATACCCGCGCGTACTCTTCAAGGATTGTGCGCACTCCATCATCATTGTGCTCCGTAAGCCATGTACCGAGCGCCTTGATATAAAAGGCAATCGCTCTCGGCGAATGGAGCGTCTCTTTCAAATGAGACCTCAGAGAAAATATTTCTTTCGCTTGGTCTTTTTCTGCTTGACCGATCGAGGAAGTGGCTGCCACCGAGAGAGCATAGAGTGCGCGAGCATTGGCATCATCAAGGTTTTCATTTTGATTGCGCTCAACATCCGGCAGACCTTCTTTTGTAAAATAATTTATAAATCCTCCACTTGATTTCATGGAGCGCTCCATAAAATCCAAATATATTTTGATGAGGGGAAGTATTGTTGTGTCGCCGCTCGTATCCCAATATCTGATTGCAACAATAAGTGCGCGGGCATTGTCGTCGAGCGTGTATCCCCACTCTGGATCTGGCTCGTCGAGTACAGCAAATTGAAACATCCCAAACGAATCCGTGAGCCTGCGGAAATGAACAAGAGAAATTGGTGGCACATTTTTTTCTTTCCGTGCAATCTGTGGCGACAGCTCACGAAAGACCCTCATATGCGAAAGCGCCACATTTTGCCAGGCCATACTACGAGTGCGAAAATATGCTGCTCGGCCCATACTCAACAGAAGACTCGGATCGCTCAAAAGCGCACAGACTTCTTTTTCTATGCCTTCAGATTCACCAAAAGAGATGAGCCGCCCAATCTCTGGCGTCACTACTTCCCGAGCTTGCGTAAACGGTGTTGAAATCACCGGCCGTCCGGCGCCGAGCGCATAGGTGAGCGTACCGGAAACCGCTTGATCGGGGTCTTGTACGAGTGACAAATAAATATCAGTTGCTTGGAGAAAATCGAGCAATTTCGGCACATTAAAATATTCATTATAAAAAATAACGTTCTTTTCAAGTCCGAGTCTCCGTACAGTTTCTTCTAAAAATTCACGGTAGCGCTCTCCTTCGTGACTTAAGATCACAGGATGCGTCGCGCCGATCACGAGATAGACAGTATCAGGATATATCTGGACAATTTTCTGTAGTGCCGCAATCCCGTACTCAATGCCTTTGCCACGGCTCAACAAGCCAAATGTTGAAAGAACATGTTTACCCGTAAGTCCAAGATGCGCTTTGGCATCCGTCGTATCACGATACGGTGCAAAATGAAGTCCGTGCGGGATGATGCGAACCTTTTCCTCCAAAACACCGTACACCTCGTGCAAGATTTTTTTTGATGCTTCTGTCATGACAATGAGTCGGTCGGCCCGCGCTACGAGCGCTTCCATGAGTGCTTTCATTTCGTCTCCCGGATGCGGGAGTACCGTATGAAGCGTGATCACGACTGGTTTATTAAGTCCCTGTAAAAACGTCAGAATATTTTTCCCATAGTCATCGCCGAAAATTCCAAATTCGTGTTCAATAAGGACGAGCGACACATCCCGCATGGCGTTTATTTTATCTCTCGTCTCTATATAGTCGCTTTGATTATTCTCAGAAATCTTCATTACCACTTTTTTGCCGTAAGAAAGGTGCGCCAAGATATCGCTTTCAAGCGCAACAACACCGGTGGTAACTCCATCCGAATACACCCGGTCAAAATTTTCGACTAGATCAGAACTATAAGTGGCAATACCACATTCTCGCGGCGGATATGTCGAAATAACAACAATTGTATTTTTTTTGTCTTTTGGCATATCATTTCTTCGAAGGAGAAGAATTTTTAAGTTCAGTAAGAAGCTCTGAAAGAGACCCTGTCGCAAGTCCGATGTATCGGTCGGAGGCACCGTAGTAAATGAAAAGCGTATCGCCATCGATATACCCGCCCGATGGAAAGACCACACCGGAAACGGTGTCCCACACGCTTTCGCGCTCATACCATTCTTCCGGTTCCAAAATATTATACGAGAGCTTACCAATACACACACGAGGATCCTCAAGCTTAAGGAGTGCTGCGCGGGCAGCATAAACAACCTTACCACCTTCACCACGTTCCACGTGATGATAAATCACCAGCCAGCCTTCAGGAGTTTCCAAGGGCGGCAGGCCTGGACCGATACGTGCATCAGCTTCGTGTGTCGGCCAAATAAGGGAATACTGATCCGACCAATTTTTTAAATCTGTAGAAAATGAAATCCAAATCGCCGGTAAGTTTGGCAAATGAAGCGGAAAATGTGACACAACATCTTCCTTTTTTTCCGCAAGCATGCGCTCCTGCCAACTTCTGGTCCAGTGATAGGGGCGATGAAGCATGGCATAGCGGCCGCCGATTTTTTTCGGGAAAAGTACCAAGTCTTTATTGTCTGAGCCTTCAGGAGATATAATGCCAAGATTTTCGTATGTTATAAAATCGCGAGTTTTTAAAAGTGCGATCGATGTCACGATCGGAGTCGGAGATGGAGCGCCGTCATACATAACACGAGACGGTACCGCTACGTAGGTAACATAAAATTCTCCATCGATCGCCACCACGCGCGGATCTTCAGTCGCCCACGCATCAAAGGTTTGGTGCGGACCAAACACAGGCACTGACGACGCACGTTCAAACGAAATACCATCCGTACTTTTGGCCAAACCAAAATGTGATGTATAGGAGTGCCGCTCGCCAACGGCTCGATAGAGCATCACGATACCACTATCAGTTTTGACAATGCCAGGATTGAATACGCCCGCCTCTTCCCATGGAAGAGTCGGGGTAAGTATTGGGTTTGAAGAATGACGGGTCAGCTTATACATAATTAGATTCGCCCATATTTATCTTCGAGCCTCGTAATGTCTTCTTCGCGAAAATTCCCAAATGCGATTTCAAGTATCTCTACATCGTCTTTCGGCGCGGCGATCTGGTGTATTGCTTTCACTGGAACTGTAAACTCATCACCTGGTTTGGCTTCTACTATAGTGTCCCCAATCCTGATAGTCGGATGGCCGGAGATGACATGCCAAAATTCGCTCCGTTCATTGTGATATTGAAGGCTCAAGCTAGCACCAGCATGTACGGAAATAACCTTTACTGTAGAAGGATCATTTAGCGTAAAACGCCGAAAACGCCCCCAAGGGCGTTCTTCTTCATAGGATGAAATTGATGACATACATTGATTATGCCACTCTTTACCCCCTATCGGCAAGTAAATTAAGCTTTATTAGTTGGCAGCTTTCGGGATAGATTGTATGCTACTGCTAAAACTAACCGGATCATTATTAACGCTTATGATAGGAGTACAGGTGTCCATGTTGCCGCAATTCCCGACGCTCCCTGTCCCGCACCAAAACTGCGTACCACCCGCTGCTCCGCTACAAATAGCGCCACAGCCGCCATTATCATTTTCCCACCACATACAACTAATCTCTTGCATCGGGTCACCAGCATGCCCATCAATCACAACCGTAGGAGCAGTGTTGACGACGCGTGCCGTACCACCGAGGGAGTCACCGTGGCCAGCTGTGTAGGCAAAATAGCCAACACCAACAATAATCGCAACGAGAAGAAACATACGAACCGCACTATACTCAGGATTTTTTAAAAAATTCATGTGTGTAAGCTCTGAGAGCTAAAATTATTTATACTAATTCGACAATAAAAAAAATTATACTACAATTTAATTACTCATACTTTTAATCTCCTCAGGTGTCACACTCGGTGGCAACATATTGTTTTTGATTTTTGAAATCACCAACTCGGCAACATATTGCGCCTCGGCTTCGGTCGCAAATCCTGTGTTGCCACCAACGGCAGGCTTGGTAGGCTGATGCACGTAGATATTGCCGTCGATCAAAATGTCGTAGCCAAATGTTCCGTCAGAGTTGGTAAGGATGGTAGTCGTAACAACCGAATCAGCATACGGATTTACTGTCTCTTCTTTTTTATTCTTATCCAAATACAACGCTCCGCCAACAATGACTGCAAGAAAGACTACAACAATAATAATTTTTTGAGTGGTGTTCATGATTTCAATTTGTAATTAGTAATTTTAAATTCTTAATTATCTATCTTACGGGCAGTATTCCCAGAAGTCTTTTGTCACCCCAAAAATAGTCGATCCTGTTCCCAAATATCCTTTTGAACCAATGGAAAAGCCGATGGCACGAAAACGCGCACTTCCCCCAAAATCTGCTTTCTGTGTCCAAATATTTGTGGCAGGATCATATTCCCAGAAATCTTTCGAAGGAGTAGTATAATTTATCACCCCTGTTCCAATATATCCTTTTGAACCAATAGAAAAAGAAGTTGCAAAATTCCTTTCTGTTCCCCCAAAATCAGCTTTCTGTGTCCAGATATTTAAAGTTGGATCATACTGCCAAAAGTCTTTTTTAAAACTATTACCATCGTGTCCAATAGCGATATATCCTTTCCCATCAATCGAAAGACCAGCGGCTGCAAAGCGCGCTGTACTGAAATCTGCCTTTTGTGTCCACGTATTCGCCATTGGATCATACTGCCAGAAATCTTTTAGATAGGAATTACTACTGCCGGTACCTTGATATCCCTTACTGCCAATCGAAAAACCGACGGCTCCCTGGCGCGCTGTACTGAAATCTGCCTTTTGTGTCCACGTATTCGCCATTGGATCATACTGCCAGAAATCACCTGAATTATTACCAAGTCCAATCGATCCTGTTCCCAAATATCCTTTTCCATTTAAAGAAAATCCTGTCCCTGCAGTACGTGCACTCCCTCCAAAATCAGCTTTCTGTGTCCAGATATTTGTTGAGGGATCGTATTCCCAGAAGTCTTTAGAGAGAGCAGTGTCCCAACCCGTTCCAACATATCCTTTCCCATCAACCGAAAAACCGACGGCTGCTTCTCTTGCTGTCCCTCCAAAATCCGCCTTCTGCGTCCAAGTATTCGGTGTACATGCAAGCGGCGTCACCGTAATTGTCGTCTGCTTGGTGACATTCCCCGGCTGGGCAGTGATAGTAAATGTTTTTGTTTCTGTCAGAGTTCCAGTTGAAGCAGTACCCGTCGGTACAGTAACTGTTCCAATATTTTGATCAATTAATGCAGAGGTGCAGTTGGTTGTTGCCCATGACAGTGTGGATGAAGATCCGCTTGCAATCGTGGTTGGATTGGCGATGAAAGTTGAAATAGCACAAGGGGGTGGAGCTGTCACTGTAATGGTTTTGATGGCTGTGATGTTGCCTGGCTGTGCCGTAAGTTTGTAGGTCGTGGTTTGCGTCAGTGGACTCGTGAGTACGGTCCCAAGTGATACTGGAGTGACAGATCCAACGTTGTTGTCGATAGTTGTGCTAGTACAGTTGGTAGTGCTCCATTTCAGTGTTGATGTTTGTCCAGAGGTGACGGAGGCGGGCAATGCATTGAAGTAGTTGATTGCACATGGTGGAGGTGCAGTGACGGTGACAGTTTTGGTGGCCGTGGCAGAGTTGATGGCATTGCTTGCGGTGAGAGTGAAGGCGGTAGTGGTGGAGAGGATCGGAGTAGTGGTGGAGCCGATGCCGACAGGTGTGACTGGACCGATGCCGGAGATGGAAGCCGCAGTGCAATTGAATGTTTTCCAAGAGAGAGTAGATGTTTGGCCAGTGATGATGGAAGGTGGTGTGGCAGAAAAAGCTTGGATGACGCATTGGGGTCCGACGGTGACCGTGATGGTAGCGTTGACTACGTTGCCACCATTGGCGGTGAGGGTAAATGGTGTGGTGGTAGTAAGTGGACCGGTGGAAATTGTGCCGCCGTTGGGATTGACTGGACCGATACCGGAGATGGAAGCAGAGGTCAGACAACCGTGAGTACTCCAAGTGAGAGTGGATGCAGTGTTGGTGGCAATGACGGAAGGAGTGGCAAAGAAAGAAATGATTTCACAACCGGCAAAGGAGGGATGGGTTTCTTCTTCAGCTGGGGTGGAAGGGAGAGAGGTGGATTGTTTTTCAATGTTGAGGGCTCTTCCAGAAAAATCACCGCTACGGTCGCCAGAGAAGTAGTAGACCGTGCCACCTAAGAGTGCAACAACTGCGAGGAATGCAATGACTTTCAGAGAGTTATATTGTTGATCCATGGATATGTGATCTTTTGTGAGAAGTTAGGTTGATATGCATATATAGTAGCCTGAGGAGGAAGTGAAACAAAGTGGGGTTATGCACAGAGCAAAAGATCGAGCTTTTCCTATGTTGCTTTGATGTGCTTCCTGCGATTGCTTAAATACCGAAACCACAATTTGGCAAGTTCAACTAAGGCAACATTCAACACGAGCCACACGCCGATAAGCCAGAGCCACGACAGTGGCAGGGGGGCAATACCAAAGATATCGCGCATAAACGGTATGGTCATCGTGGCAATCAATATTGCAAAGGCAATGAGAACACTCAGGTTGAGTTTTTTGTTTGAAAAAATATTGTATGAAAAAAGTGGTCGGTGCAGTGACCGAAACGAAAACGCTACCACCAAAATATACGAGGAAAAACACACGAAAAATATTGACCGCGCTACGGATATGTCGAGTCCGATTTTAAGGAGCCAGTAATATAAAAAGAAGAGAAGTGTCGAGGTAAACACACCGATGCCAAAAGAAATGAGCTTCACTTCACTAGTAAATAGATCTTTGGCAAACGAATGATGGTTTTTTTCTTTGTCCAAATCCTGATCAAACGCAAACGCCAAGGCCGGCAAACTGCCAGTAAACAAATTAACCCAAATGATCTGGAGTGCCGTGACGGGAAGCGCAATACCAGCGATCAGGCTGCCGCCGACCACAAACACTTCGTCGAGTGAGTTGGACATGAGATACATAAACGTTTTGCGCACGTTGGCCAAAATCCGTCGGCCTTCGTCGATCGCCATCGTGATAGTTTGAAAATTATCATCGAGAAGTACGAGATCCGCTGCGCTTTTTGCCACATCAGATCCCGAGCCAAGCGAGACGCCAATATCCATGGCTTTGAGTGCCGGCGCGTCGTTGACCCCGTCTCCGGTCATCGCCACTACTTCTCCTAAACTACGGAAAAGCGTACCGATCCGCAGTTTATCTTCTGGAGTCACCCGCGCAAATATTTTGATGCGTGAAATAATTTCGCGGAGTTCCTCATCGCTCATGCTATGAATATCGCCACCAGTGATAATTTCGTCATCTGCCACACTCCAACCGAGGTCGGTCGCCACTGCGCGCGCCGTACCTGCGAGATCCCCGGTCATGATTACCACCCGCACGCCGCGCCCTTCAATGGTACGGATCGCTTCTGGCACTTCTTCGCGAATCGGATCATGAAAAGAAAGTATTCCTTCCAAGGTGATCCCGGTGATCGCTTCCAGTTTGATATGCGATAAATGTCCTTTAGGGAATGTGCCGACAGCAATCAACCGCTCTCCACGCTCACTGGTATCGGCGATCCAGGACTCGATTGCAAGATAGGTATCCTTATCAACCGTAGAACGTTTGAGAAGTACATCCGGTGCGCCCATGACAATATATCTGTGCGCATCTGAAGACACGGAAAATTTATTAGTGGAATTGAATGGAATATGAAGTTCTGTTTTTTTGAGAAGAGCTTCTCGAACAGGGATGTGATGTGTAACGCAGGCTTTGGCGATATTGACTTCAAAGGGCCGGCCGACAAAGTGCCACAATGCTTCCGGCTGATTTCCATTCTCCACCACGACATCGATGTTTGAAAGTGCCAGTGTAAGAATATGTTTCTGCGCATCTGAGAGGTGCGTGATGCGTTCTTTAAACGCAGATTTATACAGTAAGGTATCTACGATATGCACCCCGACCAATTCCATGTCAGCTTTGGTAAGCGTGCCAGTCTTGTCCGTCATGATCATAGTAGTGGACCCAAGCGTTTCAGACGCCGAAAGGTTGCGCACGATGCCTTTCTTGGCGGCAATGCGTTCTGCTCCAACGGCCAGGATCACCGTGAGCGCAATCGGCAATGCTTCAGGCACCGCCCCGACAGCGACCGCAAGGGAGAGCACCAGCATCGCAAGAAGCGGCTCACCGTTTGAAATACCAAGAAGGAAAATACCTGCCACGATCACTAGCGTGATGCACAAGATAAACCATGATAGTTTTTTGATTCCGGCTTGAATCGGGGTGGGCGTGCGATCAATCGAAGAAACAATACCGGCGATTTTACCGATTTCAGTGTTACTACCAGTCGCAACAACAACCGCTGTCGCAAATCCTTCAACGACGAGAGTTCCGGCATGAACCATATTGGTCCGATCGGCAACGAGAGATCCTTCAGGAACAAGCTCTGTCTTTTTTTCAATCGGTAAAGATTCGCCAGTGAGAATCGCTTCGTCGATCCGTATATTGTTGACCGAGATCAATCGAGCATCAGCTGGTACACGAGAACCATAGGACAATTTGATAATATCTCCTGGTACCAAAAGCGCTGAGTCAATTTCTTGATCCGCCCCGCCGCGGATGACCCGCGAACGATCTTTGATGTAGGTCGCGAGCTGGTCAAGCGTATGCTCAGCATGATATTCGCGATAAAATCCAAGTCCGACATTTACGATAATCGCTCCGACGATCACACCCATGTTGATCCATTCACCAAGTATGCCGGTAAGAACTGCGGCACCGACTAATATAAAAATGAGTGGACTTGTAAATTGTTTTGCGAAAATGCGCGGCGCGCTGGCGCGCTCACGACTTTGAAAATTATTTCCTCCGAAACGCATCCGACGTGTGGTCGCTTCTACTTCAGAAAGCCCTTCGGGGTGAGTACCAAGCAGATTGTATATATCATCAATTGAAGTGAACCATGGAGCAGGAACTAGATTTTTTTTATCCATTATATTTTTTATTGGCATTTCTAAAACCGTATAGGTATATGCCTAGTTCTTACTATACTATATATACAATTCTACAGAAATCTCCCTGACGAAAGATTATGCTGACAACCAGTCTCGAAGTATGTGTTTAGTGTCTGACACATTCGCAACTTCCACACACCGAGCTCCCATCTCCATCACCGATGCATCATTACCGCCCGGGAAAAGAGCATCGCCGACATAGACTAAATCATTTTTTTCGAGATTGAGATATTGGAGAAGATGCGTAAGGCCATACGCTTTATCAATTCCGCCATGTGTAATATCAAGTGAAGACGTGCCACCGATACTGATAGAGAAATCTGGTAAATATTTTTTGAGTATATCACGCAAAATTGTACGCTTGGTTCCGCCGACATCCCATGGACCTTTGACTTCTATCGGCGCTTCACTACCAAATGCTGAAAACGTCACTTGGCTTCCTCGATCTTCAATCTGGATACCATAAATTTTCTCGGAAACAAAAAATCCTGTTTTATTAAATTCCTCCTTTGTTTTTTCAAAAGCTCCAAATATTGCATGTTTCTCGTCTTCGGTAAGTATATTAGTATAGACTTCCTGCCAGCCATCTTTATATGCGTAAAGCTTCGCACCGTTGGTCGGCAAAATATATAAATTAGAAAGTGCTGATACTGGCGCATCAAGGTGTGAAAGAAATTGCTTTTCAAATTGATGATACGCCGCACCAGAAATCACGGCAACTTTCTTTTTTTCTAAAAGTCGAGTAAGAAGCCCTGACATTTCACTATCAATCGGCAGCTTGCTCTCGGCCAGTGTACCATCAAGATCAAAGGCAATAAGTGATTCATCAATCATATCATTTTTTATTTTTCTTCTGATTCAGAACACTTTTCTTCACAAGTTCGGAGGAGCTTTGCACCTTGCCACCAAACCCGACATCGTTTACGATAGCGCAGCCGATTTCGTTGCAAACTAATACCTCGGGCGATGGAATATTGCCTTGATTGCGATCTCCTCCTTTGGCAAAAACGTGGGGGCGAAGTGCGCGCAAATCTTCGCTAATACTAATATCTTTGGTATTTTTTGTATGACTACTCAAAATCACTCGATCGACAGCCGCGAAAGCTTCGATGATTTCTTTGCGCTCATGCTCGGGCATAAAGACATAGCCTTTTTTGAGCATGAGCCAATTGTCGTTGTTGATCACTACCACAAGCTCGTCGCCGAGCGCTTTGGCTTCTTCAAACATCCGCACATGCCCAATATGGACTGGATCAAATCCGCCTGAGACCATAACGATTTTCTTCTTCTTTCGAGGGGTAGGGCTCATTATCCGACTATTGTACAACGCTATAGGCAGAATGTACACGCCGCCGTACACCTGTCCATTTGAAATTACATGTTAGTTTTTCTGGATTTTTCTCCGCCAGAAAATCAGATAGGCAATAGCAACCCCAACAATGGCACCGATAACCATATAATGAATCTGTTCGCCATATGACATCGCGAGGGCTGAAACTGTCGCAGCTTGAATGCGGGACTCGACAAGAAATCCCACTTCCCCGCTAGCCTTTGTCGTCGGATCAATAAAATCAAGATCGATATCGAAATAATTTTCTTTGGTGAATGTATATGTAAAATCGAGACTACCATTTACATCAGTTGTCATATCTTGCGAGAAAATTTCTGTATCTTTGCTTTCATCGCCTGGGAACGTATCGATCAAAGTGAGCGTCACCGGAAGATTTTTCAGAGCTAGATCAGTGGCAGCATCAGTAAAAGTAAAATAAAATTTCACTTCTTCTCCGACGAGTGGTGAGAGCGGTTCTTGTTTCAAAAACACTCGCACGTTGTCGTCGTGCTTTTCGACACCGCCGTGAGCACATGCATATCCAAAACTTACAAAAAACAAAATGAACACTACGAGCAGTTTATATTTCATATTTTTTTCTCGGTGAGTGTAGAAAGAATAAGGAGCCCGATCACCACGCACACTCCACTTATAAAAAGTGCTTGCACAATACCTCCATGTTGCCAGAGATAGCCACCCACAATACCTGCAAACAAAAGTCCAAATCCTGTCGCCGCATTCATGAGTCCATACGCTCCAGCCCGATCTCCACTTTCCGTAAGGGAAGATGCATAGGCCCGACCGACGCCGTCGGTGAGTGCTGGGAAAAGTCCGAGTACTAAAAATGCTACCACGAGCATCAGCGTAGTGTGAGATACACCAAGAAGTACATACCCAACCAAAAGAACTATGTAGCCCGTGATCATAACTTTGCGCGCCCCGATTTTGTCACCTACTTTTCCGGCAGAAATAGAAAAAATAATGTAGGAGAGATTGTAGAGCATGTAAAAAAGCGGGATAGTCGCAAGCGCGAGACCGATGTGTTCGGTTTTAAGAAGCATGACGGCAACTGGCAGACTACCAAGCGATAAAATAAAAAGTGCGAGCAGAAACCGTTTGAATGATGCTGGATAGTGACTCACCACTCCCCAAGAAAGTTTTTTGCCACTCCATACACCTCTTACATCTTTCACCAGAAAAATAGTACCCACAGCCAGGAGTCCGACGATAAATGCCGTAATAAATACTTTGTTGAACGCCAGCGGATAGGCGCGCAAAATAAGATATGCGCCGAGCGGTCCAAGCAAGGCGCCGGCTGTATCCATGGCTCGATGATAGCCGAATGATTTTCCAAGTTCTTCTTTGGGAACGGAGAGCGAAATGATAGCATCGCGTGGTCCTTCGCGCAGTCCTTTACCGACCCGATCCAAAAATCGCAGCCCTGCAACGCCAGGTACGGCGCTCATTAATATATAGAATGGCCGAATCGCGACTGAAAGCGCATAACCCGCGAACATAAATGGTTTGCGTTTTTGAATGCGATCGGAAAATGAGCCGGCATAGACTTTGATAATATTGGACGCGCCGTCGGCAATACCTTCTACGAGTCCGAGTGAGGCTGCACCGGTTTTAAGTACTGAGGTAAAAAATGCCGGGAAAATGGAGAGAATCATTTCGGAGGAGAGATCGTTGAAAAAACTTACCAGTCCCAACAGAAAAATATTTTTTTGTATGCCGAATATTTTTTTCATAACGGTATATTACTAAGTGTATCTTATTTATGAAAAAATCGACGAGGGAATTTTATTTACGGGCAGTATTCCCAGAAGTCTTTACTATAATTCCCAAAAGAAGAGCTCCCTGTCCCGATATATCCTTTTAAGCCAACAGAAATACCTGTTGCAAAAATACGTTCTCCTCCTCCAAAGTCTGCTTTTTGAGTCCAAACATTTGTTACTGGATCATATTGCCAGAAGTCTTTTTTGTACGCAAAGTTTTGATCTCCTGTACCCAAATATCCCTTACTACCGATAGAAAAACCAACTGCAAGTTGTCGAGCTGTTCCCCCAAAATCTGCTTTCTGTGTCCACACATTTGTTAACTGATCATATTCCCAGAAGTCTTTTAAGTAACCACTATTGTTATTATATCCTGTACCAATATATCCCTTACTGCCAATCGAAAAGCCAACGGCTCCTTGACGCGCCGTGCTAAAGTCTGCCTTTTGTGTCCAGGTGTTTGCCATTTGATCATACTCCCAGAAATCTTTAGCTTGAGTATTATTTAAACTATGATTACCTGTACCAATATAACCTTTTGTGCCGATCGAAAAACCAATTGCAGCATAACGAGGATCACCCCCAAAATCTGCCTTTTGTGTCCAGGTGTTTGTTGTTGGGTTATACTCCCAGAAATCTTTACGATCATTACCATCATTCCCCGTACCAATATATCCTTTGTTGCCAATAGAGAATCCAGCAGTGGCACTACGTGCAGTTCCACCAAAATCTACTTTCTGTGTCCACACATTCGTTGAAGGATCGTATTCCCAGAAGTCTTTCTTAAGAGCATTCGAAGTTGATCCCATGCCTATATAACCTTTTGAGCCAATCGAGAAACCGGAAAGAATATTATATCGCTCTGCTCCCCCAAAATCTGCTTTCTGAGTCCAGGTATTCGGTGTACACGCCAGCGGTGTCACGGTAACAGTGGTTAACGCTGTCACCGTATTGTTGATGCCCGCTGCCGTCAATTTGTACGTCTTCGTTGTTGTGAGTGCTCCAGTGGTAATTGATCCCTGTGCCACTGGCGTCACCGTACCAATATTGTTGTCGATATTTGCACTGTTGCAGTTGACTGTCTTCCAGTTGAGGGTAGAAGCTTGACCAGACGTAATAGAACTTGGTGTGGCAGAGAAGAGCGTGATCGCACATTGTGGTGGTGGGATGACGGTAATGGTTTTGGTGGAAGTCACAGTGTTGATGGAAGACGTAGCAGTGAGAGTGAAGGTGGTTGTGGTAGTGAGATTGCCGGAAGAGATGGAGCCATTGGTGGGAACTCCATTGATGGTGGGAGAGATGGAAGCTGAAGTGCAGTTTGAAGTAGTCCAGGCCATGGTGGACGCAGTGTTGTATGGAATGGATGAAGGTGTAGTGGTGAAGGTATTGATAGTACAAGGAGAAAGAGTACCAACTGATACGGTGGTGGTAGCAGTGACGCTGTTGTTCTCTCCAATCGCAGTGAGGAGATACGTTTTAGTGGTAGTGAGTGCTCCAGTGGAGACTTGGCCTGAAGGAAGTGGTGAGGAGATGACAGGAGTAGAAGCTTGAGTGATCAAGTTGGTCATGCAGTTTTGAGTGGACCAAGAGAGAGAAGAAGATGCACCACTTGCAATGGATGGTGGTGTGGCAGAGAAGGAAGTGATGGTGCAAGGAAGAAGCTTTGAAGCAGTACCAGAAGAATCAGAAACAGTTTGAGTTTCGGTGTTTTGTTTGGAGGTGTTGAGAGCGCGGCCGGTGAAACCAGAGTTGCCGCCGAAGTGGTAGATGGAGACGCCGGCGATGGCGATAACTGCGAGGAAGGCAATGAGTTTCAGGGAGTCGGTTTGAGAGTTCATGAAAGATTATAAATTAAGGGTTAGAGTAATGAGTAAATGATACTTCGAACATAGAGAAGACGCAAGCACACATGTCCTGGAAATTTAAAAAACAAAAACACTCCGCGTGAGAGTGTTTTTGCGAAAAAGAATTCTTATTATTTACTCCAGCCCAACATGAAATACAATCGAGCCATCGGAGAGAATTTGAGTATTACTAATAGTGAGTCCGTACTTGGGATCAGTGAACGTGCGGCCTTTGCCGATCGTCCAATCTTTCATATCTTCCCCAAATTCATCTGTCGTCGCATTGGCATCGAGAATATATGTCGCCCCGACGTATTTATAAATCAAGGATAATCCTTTCGGAGAAAAATTCGTAAGTGATGCATCGAAAAGTTTTGGCGCGCGGAATTCAAGAATATATGGGGTTTTAGTAACCGTAGCACCAACGGTGCGATAAATTTCCGCCATTCGATCCCCTTCTGCGCCTTCGATCGGTCGAAGTGTGTACTCACCACTTTCAGTGATTTGCAAAATGTCTTGTTCGGGAATCCAGCCAAGACTTCTCTTCTGATCGGCATTGAAATGGAGCGAATAGAGATTGTTGCCCATCACATCAAAATGACTGCCGGCATCAATCACGTCGCAATCAAACATATTTTCTTTCATGGTCACGTCGCCGCAGTCCATACCGTTTGAATGAGTAAGCCCCAAAAGATGTCCGGTCTCATGTGCAAGCACACGGTCGGTGATAGTCCAGCTTGGCATGTATGGACTCCAATCATTTTCCTCATACCACCACGTCCCTCCCATCGATGCAGCAGTGTTGGTCCACGGTGTAGCAATACCGGTAAAGCCAGAGTAGTCCGGACAGTTGTGAAGTATAAATGTATAGGTGTAGGAAGAGAGATCAATATTATTTTCGGCGATATAAGCTGCGAGCGCAGAATCTGGCGCAATCGTGGTCGCATTGTTTAACATACACGTAGAACTATTTTTGGCTTCGGTGACCCAACCATACACATCGCCGTCGAATTTCACAGCTCCATATGATTGCTCTTCGAAAAACTTAGCGAAGTTGCCTTTAAAAATGTTTTGCTTGGCAGTTGGAGCATCAAATGGATCTGATGCGGTATCAAGATATTTGACGAGGAAAACTGCCATAGTGGCAGTCGCGCCAGGAGTCGGCTCCTCGGGTGTATTCTCGCCTTTGCTTGGCGCAGCAAGAACTTGATTTGCCGCTAAAATAGGATTAAAAACCATATCTCCGTTCACTACAATAGGATCGGGTAGGGCCGGTGTGATGCCGGTAATAGAACCGATAATAAATTCACCAAGTGTATATCCTTCAACCGTCATGGTGCTACCAGACTTTGGTGTTGGAGTCGGGCCGATATTTATGAAACTTGAAACAAGATCATTCTCAA
This sequence comes from uncultured Candidatus Saccharibacteria bacterium, assembly GCA_964496425.1. GTDB lineage: Bacteria > Patescibacteriota > Minisyncoccia > Phycocordibacterales > UBA9973 > CAZBZO01. The sequence continues at coordinate 122,006 of CAZBZO010000003.1, forward strand.
GTACAAGGTAGGGTATTTCGACAGCATCACCGCGATCAGGAATATCTTGATTGTTCATAGTATCGCCAGGAACATTTTGCGCTTTACCAGTAACGGAAGTTTCTTGTTCGGTTAGTCCGCGCAGGTCTTGTGGTATGCGAGCTCGTTCATCATTTGAGAGGAGGAGTGTCTTAAAACGTGCCGGATCTGTGAGTGCGACGGAAGCAAGTTCGTAGCGACGAGCGATCAACGTCTTTCGGAGTTCATCAGATTTTATTTTCCGTGCATCGGCAAGTGCCGCGCGAATTTCAGAATTCATTTTCGTCACTCGTGTAGCATGATCTGGATTTTTTGAAATAACAGCATGAGATGAATTGCTTGTAGTTGTTACATGAGAGCTCGTAATGTGGTTTGAGGATTCCACACCCATACTTTCAGTCGTCTCTTTCGCAAACGTCGAAACACTGCCGGCGAGCATACCGATTGCAACAAAAACGGTTATAAAATGCGAAATAACACTCTGTCCGAAAATACGTTTAATCATAAGTTACATTTTCACCCGAGCAATTCAATACTCGCAGGCCTTAAGAATTAATAATTTATATTTTAATATTATAACACAAAACAAAATAATTGCAAATCTATCCTGCATACCCTCAAGGATAAAAAACCAAGATACGATATACTATATCGTATGAACGATTGCATATTTTGCAAAATTATTAAAAAGGAAATCCCCGCGAGTGTTGTATACGAAGACGACCGAGTACTTGCTTTTCTTGATATCAATCCAGTCAATCCTGGTCATACCTTGGTCATTCCTAAAGTCCATTATGAAAATATTTTTGAAACACCAGATGCACTCTTCGGATACATCGCCCAAGTCGCTAAAAAAATTGCTCATGCGATCAAGGATGGACTCGATGCACCAGGAGTGAATGTCGCCATGAACAACGGCGTCCATGCCGGCCAAGTCGTCTTCCATACTCACGTGCATGTTATGCCACGTTATGAAGGCGACGGTTATGCCCTCTGGAAAGGGCGCGCCTATAAAGAACACGAACCCGAAGATATTCTTT
>CAZBZO010000004.1:0-99835 GCA_964496425.1 uncultured Candidatus Saccharibacteria bacterium
AACACCGGAGCGATATTTCGCAGCAGCGAAAGACGCGAGGTGGTGCCCAGACAAACTAGTGCGCCAGCACTTGTTTAGTCGCGGGAAAGTCCGAGAGGTGGCTCCAAAATAAAGAGACTGGCAGAATTACTGTTTCTTCGAGCCTGTTTTTTGAGGAAAAGTGAGAATTGAGTAAAAATATTCAGCATATCATTATAAATTATCTAACTTTTAATTTATCTCCAATATTACCTTCTAGGTCTTTTCATAAACTTTTCTAATATCTTCGAGCTTGTATATATCTACTAGAACATTCGTAGCTATTATCCTGCCGTCACTTAATTTCAAGCGTATTTGTCCGATATCATTTTGACCAACAGTTTTTGGAAGAACTTCAGCTATTACATATTTATCATAGAGGGCATATATCCTCTCTCCCGCCTTAAGAGATCTAATTGTTTTTGATTGTATTAAACGAGGATCGATTGTGGTCATGCGGCTACCTTCTGCTACTGGGACTTTCGGTAACGACTTCATGAATGATTCTACTTCCGAATCAGACAATGAATCGAAATTTTTCTTAACTTCCTTCTGTTCTTTCGAGAGAGACGTACTCTCAGCAGCTAGTCTTTCTTCAACTATTTTTCTCCACTTTTCTGGTATACCACTTAACACATATTCCTTATCTTTACCAGATTGTATTTCATCAACATATTTTTGTATTTTTCGTTCAAAATCATTTTGCAAACCTTCTTTTGCTCCACCAGCAATATTTGTCATGGTATTATAAATTCCCTCCAACTGCTCATCTCCTCCAAAATCAGGTTTCTCTGTGTTTTCGTTTGGCATAGTGGCCCCCAGTTTATTTCTCAAATCTTCAATCTGACTTTGTTCAGTACGTTTTGTTTCCTCTTTTCTTTTCTTTTTTTCTTCATCAACACGAACATACGCAAGGGCACGATTCTTGCGTTCTTTTTCTGATTTTGTTTTTTCAGGATCAAGATATTCTGGTATATCCCATATGAAATCTAATGATTCGGAATCAAGACCTTCATATTGAGGCGGCACTAGAGATGATTCTTTTTGCTCTGATTTTATATCCCGGAGATGTAATAATTTCTTTTCTATAGCATCTCGAAAAGAAGCTGGTAGACCCTGCATGACGAATTCTGCAGTTTCGCCACTGAGAATACGCTTCACATACTCATTCACTTTCTGTTCAGAACCTGATAATTCGTCTTTATTATTTTCTTGCAATTCCATTGTAAAAATATATAGGTTTTAATAGTTTTTCTATTTGTCACTAACCTAGGAAACAACTTCAGACCATATTTTTTATTGCATGATTTCTGGTTTAGGTGGAGTCTCCTGGTTTTCTTGGTTTGTTCCTATCCCTCCCTCAACCTTGGCTTTTTCTTCGTCTGAAAGCCGCTTGGCTTCGACAAGCTCAGGCACAATAGCTTCGATCTCCTCCGCTGACTTAAATCCAGTATAGAGTTTGCTATTTACCACCAAGGCTGGAAGTTTGGTGTCTTCAACTTTGTATATAGAAATAAGCGCACCGATCGCTGAGAGATCAAGACCGTAGTCAAACGAGTAGACCCGAAGCTCGGGATACTTATTGCGAAGTGTGGTAAGCGCGTAGCCTTGCTTGGTGCATTCACTGCAGTTTTGGCTCGTGGTATAAAAATAGAGAATAAACTCCGACTGGACGCCACAGCGAGCTGTCACCTGCTTCATTAGCAGATAGTCTTTTATTTCAAGCAGAGAATAATATTTTTTGAGTTCACGGAGATCATCAGTCTCCCCGAAATTCTTATCACTATAATCGAGCCGGTCAGCAAGCGAAGCGAGCTCATCGGAGAGAATAGAACCTTTCTTCACGTCCTCGCATGAAAGATCTTCAAGAAGCGCAAACTGGGTTTCCGACGAAAGAATATCAAGCGATATTTTATTTTGTATACTCTCAAGCTCTTGAAGCTTTTTGTCGTTTAAAAAGTTAGAAAGAAAAAGCGCTGTGAGAAAAATCGCAAGCGTAATACAAAATACAAAAATATATTTTTTCCAATTGAGGGTATCGTGCATATATTATCGCCATGCTGCTTTACGGGTAAATATTGTGTTGTAGATTGCAGCTATAAGCCAGACCGGTGAAATAATACTATAAATAAAGATGAAAGAAAGAATATTCCAAGAAAATGTCGGCTTACGTTCTCGAATACGCTGTCCCATAAAAATCGCTGCGGTAACAAATGCGTACAAGAAAAAAGTCAGAAGAAGTGGCGTGCCAATACTTATATAAAACCAGCTGAAGTCCCCCGGATGAGCGAGTACTGCGCCATTGCTATCGATGACTGCCTGGACTTTTGTCGCAAAAAAGCTGCCGATTTGCCAAAGCGTATACCCGATCAAAAAGGGCACTGCCACGGTCGAAGCGATGCCGGAGGGAACAGTGAAAAATGAGAAGTCCCCATACTTCGGTCGAAACAAGAGCGATCGATAATCAAGCGTATTGTTTATAAAACCATAAATCCAACGCAAGCGTTGCTTGTAGAGTTTGCGAATAGTCTTTGGTGTTTCGGTATAAACATAGGCATCCTGACATTGTTCGATTCGATAGTGATGCTTTTGCATGCGATAGGCTATTTCCATGTCTTCTGTGTTGTGCGCCTTGCGATAGAGCCCAAGATCGATAAAGACTTTCCTTCGATAAATAGAAAACGGGCCAGGGGTGACATGTATCGCACCGATGAGGCCCAGTACTTTTTTGATGTAGACTGACATTTCATATTCGACTTTCTGTGCACGCTGTATGAAGCTGACTGGATTGTTCACGATCACCGATGGCGACACGGCCATGACTTCTTGGTTGTCAAAATATGTCATGATGCGCTTCAACGCCTGCGGATGCACAAACGAGTCAGCGTCAAGACAACCGACATAGGTCGATGTAGCTTTCGTGATACCAAGGTTCATTGCATAATGCTTTCCCTGCGTAGCTTCTTGGAAAATTTTTACTTGGGGATACTTTTCAAACCGCTTCATGATCCGCCACGTACTATCGGTGCTACCGTTATCTATGAGGAAAATAGCTAAACGATGCTTCGGATAATCAACCGAGAGAAGGGATTGGACCGTCTTGGCAATTGTACGTTCTTCGTTCCAGCAGGGTACCACAACGGTCGCCGTCGGCCAGTGCTTGCGGGTAATAGTCTCGGTTTGATATTTAATGTGTTTCCTCTTTTCAAAAAATGTGATTAACAGGAAGACCTGTACGTACATAGAAAGAAACGTAAAACAATAAAAAATGATTGTTGGAGCGCTCGGCATATGGATTTTATATAGCATGGGTATTATACCATATATTACCCTAATCTCAAAACTGACTTTTACGGCCTTTTAAAAGAGCAAAATAGCGTAAATAAGGGTAATATAGTAGAATAGTAGTACCAATTAGCAATAATAAATACATATATACATGAATCAAAATGATACCCCAAAAATGAAGCTTGGAATACCGGGAGCCATCGTCATCGCTGGTTTTCTTGTTATGGTAGGAATTATTATCTCTAAATCTCCAGGTATGGGCACCCAAGTCGCTTCAGCGAAAACAATATCCGCACAAGTTGGGCTCAACCAGAAAAAATTTAGCGCTTGCTTAGAAAGCGAAAAATATAAAGACACGGTGGAAGCGCAAGCACAAAGCGGCGCTAAAGCCGGAGTATCAGGGACACCAGCAAGCTTTATCCTCACAAAAGATGGGAAAGTTTTTAGTGTGAATGGCGCACTGCCCTATCAAAATGCACAATACCCGACCGACATGAAACGCACTATCGACGGCATTTTAGCTGGCACCAAAACAGACAGTGTCACCGTCGACCTTGACCCCGTATCAGCATCGGATCATGCATTGGGATCACCAGATGCCGAACTTACGATCATAGAATACTCTGATCTTGAATGTCCATTTTGTAAAACTTTCCACGCCACTATGCAGCAGGTATTTGAAGCCTATCCAGGTCAAATTTATTGGGTCTACCGTCACTTCCCACTCGACTCTATTCATCCAAAGGCTCGCACAGAGGCACAAGCTGCCGAATGCGCATTTGAACAAAAAGGCAACGAAGCCTTTTGGGAATATATTGATACTCTCTTCAAACAAACCACCTCAAACAATACCTTCGATCTGACTTTGCTTTAGATCGAAAATTAAAAAAATTGCCCTGCTTTACTGCAGGGTAATTTTTAATTTCTATGAAAAATTTTATTGCGCCCAACCATGCACATCATGATCGGTAATTTTATCTTTTGGATGATATTCATCCAGTAAATACGTAAAAAAATCCTTAATACCTAAAAAAATGGTTTCAATAATAATGTAACCAATACCTCCGAGGACGATCGGAATATAAAATATCCCAAAAATCGCCATTGGGTCATATTCTGATTCAGGAGTGTAATTTTTTTTCATAGGAAAAGATTTTAGTGAAGGTAAGGAACTAGAAATATGTCAAAGTTAAAGTACCATGTAAAACTATTTTTAGCAAGAAAACAGCCCTTTGCCTTACCGAGTGAGTATCTCCGTAGTTCCCACCTGCGTACAAGCAAACTAGTATAACGAGATTCTATATTACTTCATTCTGGTAACAGCTTTCACAATATACTATTTCAGGTCGCTCGGGTGCATAGCTGGTCTCAAATTCATTGGAGCATTTTCCTTGGTGATCATGACCTTCCTGGCTACACATGCACTGTCGATCCCAGAGTTTCATCGGATTTTGCTTAGCTAGCCGCCTTTTGTGGCGTTCATCCGGATGGAGTCGCGGAAGCGGAACGTTCATTGTTTTGTAAAACTGAAACTCAGCCGGCGTCAGGCGAAAGGCCCGTTTTGAAACTGCACATTCTATTGTTTCTTTTAAAATAGACTCGTCGACAAATCGTATATCATCCGGCAAATCTTGGGCTTTAAGCGTGATTGCATGCAGTGTGTCTTCTCTATCCTTAAAACGAAAACCTTTTTCCTGCATTTCTTCTTTGGAGAGCGGAAAATAGCTTTGGGCAAGTGATTCATTGTACGCGAAAAGTGATATTTCTGATGGAAAAAATTCACCGTATTTGTATACGATTCCCCGTTTGTCGACATATGGCATTTCATCCATGTGTTTTTTAATTCTTGGAATTAACTCTTCGTATTCCTCCTTTGTATATTGCTTGTTTAAAATACAATATTCTCTATTCTTCAGCCCGACACAACCAAAAATATTCTTATTCGGCGCCACAATATGATACGAATATTCAATATTCATTCCCGGTGCCCAGGCATCAAAACAAAATTTCACCATGTCCTCACTATCCCCCGCCCCCATGCATTCATATACTCGCGTGGCATTTTGACCCCAAAGAGTCATGTCATAACAATCGCGTGCAGGTTTGAAAGATACAAACTGACAGTACCGGCAATCTTCAGCGCCAACCATATAAAAACTATCGAAGACATTTTTTGCATTTACCATATGATCGCCTGAAACATCCTTACAGTGGATGGCATCCATGTACCGCACTGGAGCAAGCTTGTGGAACGCTGTTGCTTTTTCTTTCAAATTCTCAACAACAGTATATGAGCCAAGATTATATTTTTTTATTTCCTCAACATAGGATTCTTTGGTATAGGCTTTGTTGAAAATGTAATACGATTTGTTTCGCAAATTGACACAACCGAAACAGTTTTGGCAACCATACAAATTTTTTGAAAAATATATATCCACACAGTCCTCACAATTATCAGAATAGAGTACGCGATAGCATCCGCCTATATACGTGCATTCATAGCATAGTTCACATGAGCCAGTGCCGTATAAGTCGAGACATTTTTTTGCTCGACGTGAGAATGTAATGTAACTTGAATCTTCACTATAAGAAGTATTGAATACTAAGTAACAATCCTTATTATAGGTACCCATATTCACATATTCAGTACGAACGAGCGTAGTGTATTGGTTTTGGAGAGCAAACTGCGGCACCCGACGAAGAAGTGAGCCAAACTGCTCAAAGAATGGTCGTGAAAAATCATAGTCCTGTGCGTAATCAGTTGCATCCCAACTATCGGCCCACCAGGCCTTCGGTGAATATACGGGTACTTCGACGTCTTGCGGAAAAAGCGATACTATAGATTCGCCCGTCATATCACACGTCCGCTTATAGAGCGTACGCTCATTCAAAAAGCTCATACGCCTGACCATCCGGCACTCGGGGCAAAATGTGGGTGGCGGTACTTCTAGTTTTTTGTAAAAATCAAAATCCTCTGGCTCAATAGTGAAATCTTGTTTACAGTTTTGGCAGGTTTTGGTTTCCATTTGCTTCTCTATTTGTATACATACACTCCGGCCCGCCAGCAGGAAGGAGTATACGAGTATTACATCACTTCATTCTGGTAACAGCTTTCACAGTATACGATGTCTGGCTGTTCGGGTGCGTAGCTGGTCTCAAATTCATTGAGACAACCCTCATTCATACATGAGCGATGATGGAGTTTGGGTTTGTTTATAAATTTATATCGGTCTAAAAATCTACAATTATGACACTTATGAGGTAGCGGCAACCCAGTTCGCTTATAAAATTGCAATTCAATAGGAACTATTCTATATGCACGCTTGCACTCTTCGCAAGCAATAATTTCTTTACCAATGCCCTCTGACACATCATCAATTAAGTCAGGTAAATCTTTACCTTGAATTGTAGTCTGAAATTCTCGTGCATTCGGTTCACGCCATACGAATCCCTTTTCCTTAGCTCGCTCGGAAGTTAATGGAACATAGTCTTGGGCCAAACTTTCATTATATGCAAGTGGTGAAAACTCAGAGGGGAAAAATTCTCCATACGTGTATACTCTACCGAGCTGATCAACATATGGCATTTCATCCATATGCTTTATAATCTTTTCCCGTAATTCAAAATATTCTTCTTTTGTATATTGTTTATTAAAAATACAATATTTCTTTTTTGAAAGTCCCACGCAACCGAAACATTCAGTTGACCCCACGCAATACCCACAGTATTCGAGGTCGCGTGATTCACCCCAACAATTAAAACAGTACTTAAGATTGTATCCTCCTTCCCCACAGGTTACACATTCATACGCATTTTCCATTCCCATAAAAAGCTGTACGCAATCATACGAGTTTGCTGCTTTCAAGACACTTATCTGGCAATAACGCATATTTTCACCTTCTTGGATCGAAACAGAGTCAAGAACATTTTTCGAATCACTAATCCGATCACCAGTACAATTAAGGTTGCGTATGCCATGATAATACTTGACTGGAAATTTCTGCCAAAATTCTAAAACTTTAGCACGCAATTTTAAAATTGATTCATGTGATCCAAGGTTTAGGTCAGATATTCTTTTTTCATACTCTTGTTTCGATAGTGGCTCGTTAAAGAAATAATGAGATTTGCCTTTGAGGTTAACGCAGCCAAAACAATTCGTACACCCACGAAGCCCTTTTGAAAACCACACATCCACGCAACTTTCACAATCCAAAGAATAGTTGGTTCTATAAGATTTATAGACCATAACATTCTCATAGGTGAGTTCGTTGTCAATTACCTCATGAGAATCAAAAGAATCCTTCATATTTGTCGCCTTAACTAAATAGGCAGAATTTTCAACAAAGTCTGAGTCGAAACACAGATACGCATTACGAAGCCTTCCCGCTTCGTTGCAGTAATCAGAATTAATCATAAACCCAGCAGATGATTTTGCGGGCAATGGCACCGAGGATAACAGATCGTAAAATTGCTTAAAAAATGGTTTAGAGAAATCGTAATCTACACCGTAGCTTATAGGGTCCCATTCGTCTCCATGCCAGTACTCATTCTCATACGTATTCAAATTGGCTTCTGCTGGAAATCCAGAGAATGAATCCTTACCTGTGTGAGCATCTTTTCTACGGAAAAGGTTACGTTCGTTACGCCACACAAGCCGACGAACCATTCGACAATCCGGACACCAAGAGGGTTGGGTGACTTTCATTTTTTCATAAAAGGAAAGATCGTCCGGTTGGATTGTGAAATCTACTTTGCAATTTTGACAGGTTTTAGTTTCCATTAATCGAAATAATTTTTGAGGCGTGAGATTTTATCGTGGGTACGGAGCTTTTCATGCACTTTGGCTTCGATCTGGCGGATACGTTCACGGGTCACGCCAAATTCCGAGCCAACTTCTTCGAGCGTATGCTGCACGCCGTCAGAGAGTCCATAGCGCATTTCAAGAATCTTGCGCTCCTTCGGAGAAAGATCGTCGAGGACTTCTTTGACTTGGTCTGAAAGTATACGTCGCGCTGCATCTTGGTCCGGGCGAAGTATTTTATCATCCGCAATAAACTCACCGCGTGTAGATTTCTCATCGTCGTCCCCAATCGGCTGCTCAAGCGAGACCGTATCTTGGTTGATATTTTCAATGACATGGACTTTCTCTACATCGATGCCCATTTCCGTCGCAATCTCTTCGGCAAGCGGATCGCGGCCGAGATCTTGGGAGAGTCGACGAAAGACTTGCTTGTATTTGGAAATTGTTTCTACCATGTGGACCGGGATACGGATCGTGCGGGATTGGTCAGCCAAGGCGCGAGTAATCGACTGGCGGATCCACCAGGTCGCATAGGTGGAGAATTTGTAGCCTTTGGTCCAGTCAAACTTTTCTACGGCTTTAAAGAGCCCGAGGTTACCTTCTTGGATGAGGTCAAGAAGCGTCAGATCTGAACTGCGGCCAACATATTTTTTGGCGATAGAAACAACCAGACGGAGGTTGGCTCGAGCAAGCAAGTTTTTAGCTTCAATATCCCCTTTTTCGATTCGTTTCGCCAAGTCTTTTTCTTCAAACGCAGCAATGAGTGGATACTGACCGATTTCCTTTAGATACATTTGGATTGAATCGTAGGTCGCTGCATCTTTAGAATATTTAAATTCGTTTTTCTCGGCAGTCTTATCGATGTCAAGAAGATTGCCGCCTTCTAAGACATCGATACCAGAGACGGAAAGCTTTTCGTAGAGCTCGTCGAGAAAGAGAACGTTGTTTTCGATGTTTGGAAATGTTTTTAAAATCTCGTCATAGGTGATAAATCCACGCTTGCGGCCTTTGACAATCACTTCTTCAGCAAGCATTTCAAGGGTCTGACCCTTCAAAGGTTTCACTTTTTTGACGTTTGATGTCGCACTTGCCGGAAAGGCGCTTTTCTTGGCCTTCACGCGAGCCTTTTTCTTCGGCGGTGCAACTTTTTTTACTTTCTTTATTTTTTTTATTATTTTAACTACCTTCTTTTTTGCTTTAGCTTTTACGGGAGATACTTTCTTTATTTTTTTCTTCATTGTATGTATATTATTATTTTTCTAAAAATCGACGAGCTTTAATTTCATGGATGCGTTTTGAAATATCTTGGCAGCGGGCGAGCAATCGTGCACTTTCCTCAGCATTACTTTTATGTTCTGCTTCGTGAAGCGCGCGCATGGATTCTAGAAGGGCTTCAGTTAGGTATTCCTCTTCCAGATTTCCTAAAAGCTCTTCAAGATCTCCGACAATCGTTCCAGAGTCCGCATACCAGGCTTCGGCTTGAAATACGAGGTCTGACCGCGTATCAGTATGCTCTACCCCCCACTTTGTATATTCATTCTCTCCGATAATATTCATGACTTGTTTTCCAAGCTCAGTGGGAGAGAAGAGGGGTGTCTCGGCGTTTTCCTGCCAATATATCATTCCGAATAATCTTCCGAGTATGGCATCTTTACGACCGCGTGTCACGGGCTCAGCACTCGATACTGCTTCCGCGACGCCCGTCTTTGTCTTTAGTTTATTAAAATCTTCTTCAAGTGCGCCATGGGCTATTTGGGTCTCACGTGCGATTGTACTCAAGGCCTGATCTTGTTCAATGGCTGAAGGCAGAGCAGCCACCAGGGGCAATACTTCATCACGAACTTTCGCCGCCAGCGCCCGATCTCGATGACCTTCTCTGCGGATCCGTGACAGCACAAAATCAATGACACGAGAACTTTCACGGATAATTTTCTTCCATGTTTCAGGATTTTCTTTGATGATATCAGCTGGATCTTTTCCGAGCGGCAAGTCGGCGATTTTTACATCCATGCCAAGCGAAAGTGCAATTTTCGCCGTCCGCAGACTTGCTGCGAGCCCCGCTCGATCAGCATCAAGAGCTATGACGACATTATTCGACAATCGCTTCAAAAGACCTAGATGTGTCACGCCGCCCTCCGTATGGAGCGCCCCGTCAAAGGCCGTACCAGACACCGCTACGGTGTTTCGGAAACCAGCTTGGTGAGAAAGTACAAGATCAATCTGCCCTTCCACCAAAATGGAAAATGTTAGTTTTCGAATCGCATCTTTTGCCCGATCAAGACCGTAGAGCACGCTTGATTTATCGAAGAGTACGGTTTCCGGTGAGTTGAGATATTTTGGTGCCTTTTCTTTTTCTGCGAGCAATCTACCCGAAAACGCAATCACTCTTCCACCCGAATCCCGAATCGGAAACATTATGCGTCCACGGAATCGATCATAAAAACTCTCCCCTGTTTTCTGAGGCTCTCCAGCACGGGTAGATGGATCAATTTTTTTGATAAGTCCTACACGCTCGATGAGCTCGGTTTTGAATCCGCGTGCGAGGAGATATTCTAAGAGTCCGCGCCATTCATCTTTGGCATAACCGATCCGAAATGCTCGAACGGTCTCGTCTGTAATACCTCGGCTTTCGATATAAGCTTTGGCTTCTGGCGTCTTTGCAAAAATATCAGAAAAATACACTGCCGCTGCTTCCATGAGGTCGTAGAGCTTTTCTTTTTCATCGCGATTTTGATGTTCACCCGGACGTAGCTCGACGCCCGCCCGAGCGGCCAAGAGCTTGAGTGTCCCCAAAAAATCCAAGCCCTCAAATTCTTCCACAAATGTAAACATGTCACCCTTGGCGTTACAACCGAAGCAATAGTAGCTCTGCCGAGTCGGTGAGATAAAAAATGATGCGGTTTTTTCGCTATGAAATGGACAGCGGGCTTTATAATTTGCTCCTGCTTTTTCTACCTTGATGTATCCTCCGATCACATCAACGATACTTAACCGCTCTTTAATTTGATCTACGGATGAAGACATGCGTGGGTCTATAGTTTTTGTGCCGGACGGCACATGCCCAAGTTACGCTTCGACCTCTGGTGTTGCTACGTCTGTTGTTTTTCGAAATCCTGTTCCAGCTGGAATCAATCGGCCAATAATAACGTTTTCTTTAAGACCCCGGAGCTGATCCACACCTCCGCGAATAGCGTTGGTGATAAGCACACGGTTGGTATTTTGGAAGGATGCGGCAGAGAGCCAACTTTTTGTCGTAAGCGCCACTTCAGTAATACCGAGCACGATGGTTTCCGCTTTAGCTTCTTCGCCTTTTTCTTCACGTACACGATCATTTTCGTCCACGAGCTCGAGCGCTTCCACAATTTCGCTCGGTGAAAAGCTTGAATCGCCTGGATGCTTAATCTTTTTTCGAGAAAACATTTGGCGAATAATAATCTCCACGTGTTTTCGAGAAATCGATGCACCTTGGAGTTCGTACACTTTATTGATTTCGTAAATGATATAGGATTCTGCCATCTCTTTGCCGCCATATTTGAAGATTTCGGCAATGTCAGCTGATCCGTCAGTGAGAAGCTGGCCTTTCGTGACCTTATCGCCCTTTTTCACCAAGACGATGCGGCGAGCTGAGGTCGTGTATTCAGCTTCGTTTGATTTGTTGTCACCTTTGGAATCGTGGAGCACGGTCAGTATTTTTTCTTTACCAGTATCTTTCACTTCAAGTACCACTCCGTCCGCATGAGAAACGACAGCAGGATTTTTCGGCATACGGCGTTCGAAAATTTCTTCGACACGTGGCAGACCAGCGGTAATGTCCACTCCCGCCACACCTCCGGCGTGGAATGTTCGGAGTGTCAGCTGAGTACCTGGTTCGCCGATCGCTTGAGCGGCAATAATACCCACGGCCTCACCAAGATCAATGAGTTTGTTGCGACCCAGATCAAGTCCGTAGCACATCTGACAAATACCATGAGCTGTGCGACAAGTAAGCGGCGAGCGAACGAAGACAACCTCGAATCCTTGAGCTTCTATCTTCTGCGCTTCTTCTTTAGTAACCAAAAATCCGCGCTTGTACACAGTTTTGCCAGCTTTGTCTTTCAAATCTTCTGCCAAGACGCGACCACGGAGATTTTTTGCAAGTGGTATTTCCACACCGAGCACATTTTCTTTTGAAACATGTTTGCCTTCTTTGGTACCGCAATCTTCTTCTGTAATGACCACATCCTGCGACACATCAACAAGACGTCGAGTCAAATATCCGGCTTTCGCAGTGTTGAGCGCCGTGTCGGCGAGACCTTTACGAGATCCGTGCGTCGTAATGAAGTATTCGATTGGAGAGAGACCTTCTTTGTATGACGGTACGATCGGGAAATCAATCGTGCGGCCGGCAGTGTTGATGATGAGACCCTTCATACCTGCCATTTGAGCCAAGTTCAACATGCTACCTCGAGCACCAGAATTGATCATGTCATACGCGCCTCCTTTTGGATCGAGCATTTTCGGAAGTTCTTTTTCTATCTCAGCGCGGATGCCTTCCCATATTTCAATAACCTTACGGTATTTTTCATCTTCTGAAAGCAAACCTTCGTTGAATTGTTCAGTGATAGCTTTTTCAAGTGCGCGTCCGCGGTCAACGATTTCTTTTTTCTTTTCTGGTACGCGGACATTGTCGATACCCCAGGTCGTACCACTTTTCGTACTGTAGCGATATCCGAAGTTTTTAATGCGGTCGAGAACTGGTGGAGTCTTGTCGATGCCATGGTGCATGATGAGCTCATCCACGAGCGCGTTGATACGCTTCTGGCTAATCTCTTCGTTCACAAACAAGAAATCGTTTGGCAATGTGTTGTTGAACAAAATACGCCCAACAGTTGTTTCAAACGGCTTGCCTTCAAATTTTGCATATTTCGGAGAATCAGTACCGAGCACTTTGACTTTCGCGCGGTAAGAAACAAGTCCGAAGTCGTAAGCTGTAATCGCTTGGTTGGGACTTGCAAATATTTTTCCTTCACCGAGCTCCCCAGTAACCGATTTCGTCATCCAGTAACAGCCAAGCACCATATCCTGACGCGGAGAAACGATTGGATCACCATTTTGTGGCTTCAGAAGATTTTTATTTGACGCCATAAGCTCACGAGCTTCGGTTTGAGCACCCACTGACAGCGGCACATAGACTGCCATCTGGTCACCGTCGAAGTCGGCGTTGAAAGCCGGACAGACAAGAGGATGAACTTGGATAGCGTTGCCTTCGATCAGGATCGGCTGAAATGCTTGGATACCCAAGCGGTGAAGTGTCGGCGCGCGGTTCAAAAGTACGTATTTTCCAGCAATGACTTCTTCAAGTATTGCCCAGACTTCAGGTACGCCTTCTTCGATAAGTTTGTTGGCACCGCGAATATTGTAAGCGAGCTCTCCTGCTAAGATTTTGGAAATGACAAACGGTCGGAAGAGTTCAAGTGCCATATGCTTTGGCAATCCGCATTGATGAAGCGAGAGTTGCGGACCCACCACGATCACAGAACGGCCAGAGTAGTCCACGCGCTTACCGAGAAGGTTTTGACGGAAGAGACCCTGTTTACTTTTCAAATTGTCTGAAAGAGATTTGAGGGCGCGCTTCTGAGATTGACTCATGGCTGCACCATCATTTTGCCGTGCAATAGAGTTGTCTATCAATGCATCCACTGCTTCCTGCAAGATTCTCTTCTCGTTACGCAAGATGACATCTGGTGCACCGATTTCTTTGAGTTTTTTCAAGCGATTGTTGCGGTTGATGACACGGCGATACAAGTCGTTGAGGTCGCTTGTGGCATGACGGCCACCATCAAGCGCAACCATTGGGCGAAGTGCTGGTGGAATAACAGGAATCACCGTCAAAAACATCCATTCAGGACGAATGTTTGATGTGATCATTGAACGGATAAGGGAAAGACGCTTTTCAAGCTTCTCACGCTCAAGAGTACTCGCTTTTTCGATCAGAGCTTCAGTGTGTTTTTTGAGTTTTTCGAGATCAAGGTTTTTGAAAAGTGAATAGATCGCTTCCGCACCGATCGAAGCTTCAAAACAAGTACCATACTTGAGTGAGTAGTGATGGTAAGCGATTTCGTTTAATACTTTTCCTTCATAAATTTCACCAATTTCTTTTTTGGTCGCAGAAAGGAGTTCCTTCAATTTCTCACGAGTCGCTTCGTCACTTGAAGCCTTGACCTTGCTCTTGTACTCGCTCTCAAGGTTTTTGATGATCATTTCTTTCTCATCTTCCTGAACGCGAGTAATGATATAGCCGGCAAAGTAAATTACTTTTTCAAGTTCTGAGACAGTGATATTGAGCAAGACCGACATACGGGACGGCACGCCACGGAGAAACCAAATATGAGCGACTGGCGACGCAAGTTCAATGTGGCCGATACGTTCACGGCGCACGATTGAGCGAGTGACTTCGACTCCGCATTTTTCACAGATAATATCTTTATAGCGGATCCGGCGGTACTTTCCGCAGTAACATTCATAGTCTTTTTCCGGACCGAAGATGCGCTCATCGAAGAGTCCCCCGCGTTCAGAGCGGCCAGTACGATAGTTGATGGTTTCAGGCTTCGTAATTTCGCCGTAGGACCATTCACGAATACGCTCAGGCGATGCGAGCTTAAGCGTTATGTAATCAAAATCTGATGTATCAATTGTTTTCATATGTAGAGAAGTTTAGAAATTAGAAATTAGTAATTGGAAACTTTATTCCTTTTTCTTACCTTCTTTTTTAAGTTCGACGTCAAGGGCAAGACCGCGGAGATAATTCAACATAACGTTGAATGATGCTGGCGCGTTTGGCTCTTTGATTGGTTCGCCTTTGATAATCGAATCAAATGTCGCCGACCGTCCGACAATATCGTCTGATTTAATAGTGATCATTTCACGAAGCGTGTGAGCTGCGCCGTATCCTTCAAGTGCCCAGACTTCCATTTCTCCAAAACGCTGACCGCCGCCTTGCGCCTTACCGCCGAGTGGCTGCTGCGTAATGAGTGAGTACGGACCGATTGAACGCATGTGGATCTTGTCTTCCACCATGTGGTGCAATTTGAGAACATACATGTAGCCGATGGCAATATTTTGCTCAAAGGCCTCGCCGGTGCGTCCATCATAGAGCTTCATGCGGCCGTCTTCCGGCATGCCAGCTTTGACGAGTTCCTGACGAATTTCTGCATCAGTCGCTCCAGAGAATGGTGGCACGATCGCTTGATAGCCAAGCGTATGCGCTGCCATACCAAGATGCATTTCAAGAATCTGCCCCAGGTTCATACGAGACGGCACACCAAGCGGTGTAAGGATCACGTCGATCGGAGTACCGTCAGCCATAAATGGCATTTCTTCTTCAGGCATGATGGTTGAGATAACACCTTTGTTACCGTGGCGACCAGCGAGCTTGTCACCAACAGAAATATTTCTGATTTGGGCTACTTCAATAACGATTTTTTTGATGATGCCACTTTCAAGTTGGTGTCCTTGGTCACGGGAGAATATTTTTACGTTCACAATACGTCCGCGCTTACCGTGCTCCATGCGAAGCGAAGTGTCTTTGACGTCACGAGCTTTTTCAGCGAAGATCGAACGGAGCAGTCGCTCTTCCGGAGTGAGTTCAGTCTCGCCTTTCGGAGTAATTTTTCCTACCAAAATATCGTTTTCACGAACTTCAGCGCCGATACGTACCACGCCGTCTTCGTCCAAGTCTTTCAATTTATTTTCACCGACGTTTGGAATATCTCGAGTGGTGATTTCAGGTCCAAGCTTGGTATCGCGGACAATACAAACGAATTCTTCAATATAAATAGAAGTGAATTTACTTTTCTTTACCAAACGCTCAGAAAGAATGATCGCGTCTTCATAGTTGGCGCCACCCCATGACATAAATGCCACGAGTACGTTTTGCCCAAGCGCGATTTGACCATCAGCAGATGATGACATGTCAGCCAATACATCCCCTTTCTTCACTTTTTGGTTCATCATGACAGATGGACGTTGATGGAACACTGAGAAGTTGTTGGTTCGAGAAAATGTCACGAGGTTTTTTACATGATCCTTTCCTTTGGTATCAGTAATAATGATTTTTCGTGAATCCACATAACTTACCGTACCGTCTGATTCAGCGACAATAAGTCGTCCAGAATCTTTCGAAGCCATACCTTCCATACCTGTAGCTACGAGTGGGGCTTCAGGTACGATACATGGAGTAGCCTGCTTTTGCATGTTGGATCCCATGAGTGCGCGGTTGGCATCATCATGTTCGAGGAAGGGCACCATTGAAGTTGCAATAGAAAATGCTTGGTTGGTCGCTACGTCGATAAAATCCACTTCAGCACGATCGACAAGACCTGGCTCAGTTTTGACACGAGCTTCTACGCGCTCTTCGATAATGCGGCCGTTTTCATCGTATTTTACGCCGGCATGAGCAATGTTGTATTTTTCTTCTTCAAGTGCATTTAAATAAATAATCTCTTTGGTGATTTTTCCATCTTTCACTTTGAGGTATGGGGTTTCGATAATACCAAAATCATTAACGCGAGCGTATGTGGAGAGGTGAAGAATCAAACCGATGTTTGGACCTTCTGGTGTATGGATCGGACACACGCGGCCGTAGTGAGAGGTATGCACGTCACGCACTTCGAGTCCTGCGCGCTCGCGAGTGAGTCCTCCTGGTCCAAGTGCGGAGAGTGTGCGGAGATGTTCAACTTCAGCCAGAATATTTTCCTGGTTCATGAATTGTGAAAGTTGGTTGGTGGTGAAAAATTCTTTGATGCGAGCTTGAAGCGGACGTTGGTTGATGATAGCGATTGGAAGTGTCGTTGTCGCATCGATAGTCGACATACGATCTTGAATGTTTCGCTTGATCTGCGTCATACCAACGCGTATTTTCTGTTGGAGGAGTTCACCCACATAGCGGACACGACGCTGACCCAAGTGGTCGATATCGTCAGCTTTGGCGCCAGGAGTATTGTTGAGTTTTACGACATGCTCGATCACAGCTACAACATCTTCTTTGGAAATAGTGCGGCGAGCAAGCTCTTTATCATCCATTGGCTTGTCAAAACGCTTATTGAAACGGAAACGGCCGACCGGAGAAAGATCATAGCGCTCAGGAGAAAAGAGCGCAGCGATAAATTCGCGAGCATTTTCACCAGTCGCAAGATCGCCATCACGAAGGCGCTTATAGATTTCAATAGCAGCTTCAGTCGGCACTTTTGCCGGATCTTTCTCGATCGACATTTTGATCACATCTTGTACTTGCTTGTTGGACTCAAAGGCGGCAAGCATTTCTACGTCTGTCGCAAACCCAAGCGCACGCAAAAGAGACGTAATTGGGAATTTACGCTTCTTATCAATACGAACATAGAGGAGTCCATCGTTTTCAGATTCGATTTCGATCCAGACACCACGAGCAGGAATGAGCTTAGCGCCAAAGAAGCGCTTGGCTTTGAGTTCATTTTCAGTGAAAAAGATACCGAATGAGCGGGCGAGCTGCGGCACAATGACGCGTTCAACACCGTTGATGATAAACGTACCGTGCGGTGTCATGAGCGGAATATCTGTCATGAAGATTTCCTGCTCTTTGGTCGTACCGAGAGTCTTGTTCTGGAGTTTTACGCGAACCTTGATCTGCGCTTCATAGGAGAGCTTGTTGACTTTGGCATACTGCTCATCAA
Source organism: uncultured Candidatus Saccharibacteria bacterium (assembly GCA_964496425.1). GTDB lineage: Bacteria > Patescibacteriota > Minisyncoccia > Phycocordibacterales > UBA9973 > CAZBZO01. The sequence continues at coordinate 17,794 of CAZBZO010000004.1, forward strand.
ACTTTGGTTCCACGAGCGAAAAACCAGCGAATTCAAGCTGGAATTTTTTCTCAGAGTAATCATTGACTGGAGAAAATTCTTTAAAAACTTCTCCAATGCCTTTTTCGACGAGGGCAGTGTACGAGGCACGCTGGGTCTCAAGGAGGTCCGGAAATTCGACGAATGGCTCCTTATATTTGGAGAAATATTTTTTCTCCCGCTTCTTGGTGGTATCAGGCATAGTATATAAAACAACGGTACTTAAAATGTACCTCCTATAATTAGGCTATGAAGCTATGCTATGTAGTTTTGTAGCAAGTAATCGTAGGCCAATTAGCTCTGCTAATATAATAGAGTCACCAAAAACTCAATCAGTTCTATTACAAATAGTATACGGATTTTTAAAACGAAGTCAAGCGAAACGGAGAATTAGAGGGAAAACTCGCCGATTTTGGTGCGTTTGAGGCTATACAAGACTGCTGGGTAATCGAGTTTTTTACCAAAATCATCTACCAGCTGGCGTACGTACATGCCGGAGCCGCATGAGATCGTAAGAGATAGGGTTAGAAATTCTCTAAATGCCGGATCCAGCGTTTCGCGCCACTTTTCTACAATTTCTTCTTGCCGGAAATCACCAACAACTTTGGGAATAGTTTCTTTAATGTATTTTAAAAGCGTAGCACTCGTGATCGATGAATAATCTACTACATCAATGTTGTAAATACTGACTTCATGCTGTGGCAAATCAACTTCACTTCCCTCTCGCGCATGAGTAAAAAGCTGTTTGCCGTCTACGGTCTTTGAGGAATATGGCGGGTAAACCTGGGAAAACGTACCAACAAAATCTTGCAAGATGGATTTTATTTTTTCTCTTACACTTTCTTGATCGTAATTTGGATCTATATTGGTAACTAAACCGAGCAAATCATATGTGTCCGTGCTTACACCAAGCACTATTTTCGCCTCATAGGTTTTATCGAGCGCTAAATATTCCTTTTTCTCTTCATCTTTGCACGTATCTCCAGTAAGGATGATGAGTAGTCCTTCAGCCATCGGATCAAGCCGCCCAGCATAGGTCATGGGCAATGTTTTTGATAACGATTTTTCTTCACGCACCCGCTCCAAACACGCAAGCGGCGTCTCCCCTATTTTTTTATACGCTAAAATAAAATCGCTGGGCATCGTTTACCTTACACCATCTCTTGCTGATAACACTTTTCACAAAAAATTATTTCCGGTCGGTCGGGAGCAAAGGCAGTTTTGACCTCTTTATTACATTGGTTACATGTTCGATCATACAATCTTGGTAGATTGATTTTTTCAAATCGCGTTTTATCCCGACAGCGAGGGCAGCGAACAGGGAGCGGCAGATTCATCTTACGAAGAAGATCAAACTCGAGCGGTAAAATTTTATAGCGCTTCGGGCACGTAGTGCACGCAATGACTTCATTCACGATCGAATCAGGTGTCTCAGGAAGTGATTGGGGTATATCTGCACCAAGCAGCGTTTCTTGTATTTGTTGTTCTTCATCATCGCAATAAGAATACCCGGCAGCAACTACTTCTTCTTTTGTCTTTGGGAAGAATTTTGCAGCATTTGAAGTATTGTAAGCAAATTGAGAGAATAGTGGCGGAAAAAAATCACCGTACGTATACGTCTGTCCTTGTGGGTCAACAAATGGCCGGGCTTTCATACCTTCAATAATCTCGGCTTTCAATTTCTCATAAGTCTCCTTATCGTAGACCTTATTCAAAATGGCATATTGTTTACGTTTTAAATTCACGCAACCAAAATTTTGTTTTGACGAAACACACCACATAGAATATTCAGTATCGAGAATATCTGGAAAACAGTAATATGAACACTTGGAATTACTTCCGTTATCTCCTATATTTGCAACTTCATAAAGCGATGTGACATTATTGCCCCAGCCAGAATAATCGTAACAGCCTTTGGTCGAAGGCACGGTAGCAAATTGTACATAGCGACTATCTTCAACTGCCATACTCAGGTAAGTATCATGGGCATTTTTTGATTCATACACATATTCACCGGTTACATCCACATTGAGAGTATTTCCTGAGTAGGCGCGGTATGGATGTTCCTTCCAAAATTTTTCTGCTTCCTTTTTTAGTGTTTCAATACCATCTCGTGTATCGAGCCTGTATTCGGCAAGTTTTTTGAAATAGTTTTCTTTTGTATATTGTTCATTAAAAATCCGATAAGAAGCGCCTCGCAGATTGACGCATCCAACGCAGTTGGTCGAGCTGTAGCAGTTGCGAGAAAACCAAACATCAGTACAGGCATCACATTCTTGAGAATAAAACACTCGGTAGCTTTTGTTCTGGCCGATTGATTCATAGCAGAGTTCTGAATCTTGCATTCGGAGACAGTCAGTAGAATCCTTAATGCCATTTAAAAATGCACTGTAACAAACATTTTCACAATAATCCGCCCAGCCAGCCAAAATGCAATTTTTACTGTAGGCTATAGCATTACAATACTCACAATCTTTAAGTGTAAGGTAGGTAGTCTCGAGCGCCACATGAGGAGTCTTATCTTGAAGTTCTTTGACTTGCTCGAAAAAATGCTTTGAGGGATCATAGTCCATCCCATGCTCGGTACCATCCCAATCGTCTGCCCACCAACAAGGCTGACAATACACGGTGATTTTTTGTGAAGGCGGGTACATGGAAAGAGTACGCTTACCACATTTGTCGCAGTTGCGGTAAAAAAGCGAGAAGCCGTTAATACATGCAATGCGCCGGATCAGCCGACATTCCGGACACCAGGTCGGCGCTGGTACTTTTGTTTTCTCATAAAATGAAAAATCATCCGGCTCGATGGTGAAATCTTTTTTACAGTTTTGACAGTTCCTTGTTTCCATAATGCAAAGTATCTCACATACTATTGATTTAGGATAGAAAGATCAGTTTTTATGCTTGCCAGTCAAAAAAAATGGACTATACTGCCTTTATGATTGTATCCAAAAAACAAAGCATAGAAGATATTATTGTGGAAACACTGGCAAAAAATCCCTATACAGAAGGACCGGCTTTAGTACAACTCATAAATATCATCAGGCCAAAAACAACCAAACAAGCTGTCTATGCTGCCCTCAAGCTTTTACAAAGCAGTGAGACAGTAGCGAAAGTAGGAAATAAATATTTTTTAAGTAGGGTATGGCTTCAAAAGATATATCAGCTTTTCCGGGACCAAAAACAAAAGGAGATCGTGCGAGATGCTATTTTTGATCTCAACGAGAAGGAATCAATTTCGTATCATTTTCCTAGTCTTTTGAGCTGTGATACGTACTGGGCACATGTATTCAATCTCCTCGTCGAACAGATCCCAAAAAACTGCCCGACATTTTTATGGAATCCACATCAAATTTTTATAATTGGTAGAACCGATATTGAAAAAGATATCTTTACAGAATTCGAGCGACAAGAAAAACATGGCTATTTTATAATTGGAGGGAATACCCCTCTGGATAAAGAATTTAAAAGGAAATGGACGAATAACTACGTATCGATAGACATCAACGACACGAGATTATTCCCAAACACGTATTATCTCAATGTTATTGGTGACTTTATAATTGGGGTGTTTTTTAGCAAAAAACTAGCGGAAGAAATAGAGAAGTTTTATCACACCAATCATTCTCTGACTCCACAAAAAATTTCTGCCTTTGAAAACCTTTTATCGAGTAGGTGCCCGATCCGTATGAAAATATCGAGAAAAAAAACACAGGCAGGAGTGCTTCGAAAAAAGCTCTGTAAAAACTTTTTTATCCCACATAATATAAAAATTAAATAACAGAGCTGGAAGTTTTCAAGCCACTTCTTCCTGATAACATTCTTCGCAGTACACCAGATCACCGTCTTTGGGATCAAAGCCGGTTTTGAATGTATTAGGACATGATTTATCTCCATGAGAATGCTTCGCAGTGTTTTGATATTCTACCGTGCCACTAGTGCAATCGCAGATTCGATCAAATAGCTTCATCCCCTTTCTCCATTTGAGCCGCTCTATAGTGCGACAGGCAGGACAGAGGGTTGGAACCGGTACGCCAAGCTTGCGATAAAAAGACAATTCGTCAGGAATAATCCGAAACGCTTTTGTGCAGCCTTGATTACATTCACCGTTGTGGGCACACGCTATGATCTCTTTTGTGATGGAATCATCCGTAGCTGTAATATCACTCGGAATATCTGCTGCCGCAACAGTAGGCTTATAATTTTTTTCTTCGGGATCGCGCCAGCGATATCCACGTGCTATAGCTTCTTCTTTGGAAAGTGGAAAATACTCTTGAGCCAGCGTTTCATTGTAAGCCCATGGAGAAAATTCTGCAGGGTAAAATTCGCCGTATTTATAAACACGGCCTGCTTTGTCGACGTATGGCATTTCATCCATATGCTTTCTGAGTTTTACTACCAATGCCTCGAATTCTTCTTTCGTATATTGCTTGTTTAGAATGCAGTGTTCTTTTTTGCGTAGCCCCACACACCCAAAAATATTCTGACAACCGTTGGTGCAGGCCATGGTGTATTCCACGTTGTGTACATTTTCTTGTGCAAGCCAGGCAAAGCGAACGTTTTGCGCTCCCGTGCCGCATGACACACCTTCATATATCATTTCCGCTGTATCTCCCCAACTCAAATAATCATAACAATCTTTTGATCCCGGAGTTTCTTGAAGATACTGGCAGTAGCGAAGGTTCTCTCCATCACGAATCAGAAAAGAATCATGAACATTCTTAGAGTTCGTCACGTATGAGCCAGTGCAGTCAATGTTCTTTACTCCTTGGTGACTTTTATTGGGAAATTGTTTCCAAAATTCTTGTGATTCTTTGGTCGCCCGCTCTACACCAGCCCGCGTGTGGAGCTCATACTCTTTTACTTTTTTCTCATACTCCTCTTTCGGTAGCTGTTGGTTAAAAAAATGATAATTTTTATTGCGCAGGTTCACCGAGCCAAAACAGTTCATACATCCTTGGCAATCGCGGCAAAACCACAGATCGCTCGAGTCTACGCATTGGCTCGAATAGTGAGTACTATAACAAGACTGGAGCCAGAAACTTTGGTGACATGTCTCTGATCGCGAAACATGAGAGACGTCGACGCAATCTCTTGTAAAGTTGATACCGTTGCAATACATCGAATCTTCGGGGCTCGTCGTATTAAAAACCAAATAGCAATTCTTCGGGTCAGTGGCATTGTTGGAGTAATCACTATTGGATCCACGAATAACATTGTTCGCTTTGAATGGTACCTCAAGCATGAGCTCATACATCTGCTCGAGAAATGGTCGTGACCAATCGATATCTCGTCCATAATCTATCGGGTCCCACTGATCAGAAAGCCAGACATCGCGCTCGTAGACCTTTACTGGAGAATCAGTGGAGTACATAGAAAAAATCTCTTTGCCGGAGAAATCACTTACCCTCTTATAAAGCCCGCGCTCATTGCGAAATGAAAGCCGGCGCTGTACTCGGCACAGCGGGCAAAACGTCGGTGCCGGCACTTTCATCCGCTCGTAAAAATTGCGATCTTCCTGATCGATAATAAAATCTTGTTTGCAGTTTTGGCAAGTTTTTGTTTCCATTTCTAATTATTATTTGGATCTTCCGATGAAGGCTGATCAAAAGGATCTATGGTTAACTTCTGTTGATGTATTCCACCTTTATCTGCCATTTCCTTAAAAAAATCTTCTACCGTCTCGTTGAGTTTAGCAACGAGAGCATCCGAGTGATCACCGCCTTCGTATGCTTGTACAAGAATATCCATCATATTGGCATGTTTTTTATCCATCATAGGATTTTTGCTCAAAGATTGCATGGTCTCAAATGCACTTCTAAAATCTCTCTGATCCACATCCCACTTGATTGATCTGTATGTTATAGATTCTTTATAATTAGTAATCTTTTTTGGGTTAGGGCCTTCGTTGTTACTTTTTGGAGGCATAATTTTATATTTATCTAATAATTATTCATTATCTCATAATAAATGTATTTTAATGGTAGCGAGAAGCGCTGGGAATTCGCTCATCGGATAAAAATGCCCGGCGTTTGGTAGTTCGTAGTAATCAGTCGAGAGTTTTTCGTGGACAAACCTGGCTTCTTCGATCGGGATGAACGGGTCGTCGAGTGAACTAAACTGCACAATCCATTTTTGATTGCGCTTAATGGCTTCCCAGTTCCACGGCGTATCAAAATAACCACTTGCCTTCTCATCTTCGTGGCCCAAATCTGTATGATACGCAGCGATCAAAACTGATCCGAGGATTTTATGAGTCTCAGCGTAGCGCATCGCTGCTTCAGCGCCCGAAGACCAGCCTAGAAGAATTGTGTGCTCGTCCGCGCCTAAACTTTCAATAAAGGGCAACCAAAACTCCGCCCGAGCCAAAACCGAGTCAGGATACATGCCGGGCGAAATCACTTCTACATCGAGTGTTTCAAGCTCAGACTTAAGCCATGGAAACCATTCGCTATCAGTTGATCCTCCACCATTGCCTGGTATAAAAATGACTTTAATCTCTTGATTCATTTAATACACTTCATTTTGATAGCATTCGGGACAATAAATAATCGGTGCATATGCTTCATCATACACTGTCTCTACTTCAACAGCACACTTTGAACAGTCCCGATTTATAATTTTCAAAAATCGTCTCTTGGCAAGTCTGCGAGTATGACGAACATCGAAACAAACTCTCGGTAAAGGTAGATCCGTTTTGCGGTAGAAACTTAGTTCATCTTGAGTAATACGATAAACCCCTACTGAATAGGGCTGATCCTTATCTCCACATTCTAATACTTCTTTTAATATAGAATCATCTACTTCTCCTATCGTCTCAGGCAAATCAGAACTTTTTATAGTTGCCACGTAATTCTTTTTTTCTTTTTCTCGCCATCGATACCCTTTTGAGCCAGCTTCCTCTTTGGTAATGGGATAAAAATCTATAGCGGCTGTTTCATTGTAAGCAAACGGTGAAAGATCATCCGGGAAATATTCTCCGAAACCATAGGTGATCCCTCGCTTGTCTACATACGGCATGGCTTTCATATGCTCGATAATTTTAGGTACGAGGGATAAATATTCTTCTTTAGAATATTTCTTGTTTAGAATCGAATACTCGCCTTTCTTGAGTCCTATGCATCCAAAACAAAAACCTGATCCAGGACAAGAGTCGCTGTAGTAAAGATCATGCGCTCCCATCCAACACTGACTAGAAAAGTAAATGTGAGAAATGTTGATCCCACAGTTCTCGGACTCATACACAAGTTCTGCGTGATTCCCCCATTGAAAAAAATCCATAACATCTTGTGCATCAAAAATCCAAAAAAGATACTTGCCATCTTTCACATTAAGACATCCAAGAGAATTCTTTACATTTTGACAATTGACGAGCCAGTTCCCAGAAACAGTATCAGACTTTAGAGAATGAATTGAGCGGTGAGGAAATTTTTTCCTGAACTCTTGGAACTGTTGCTTAAACTCCTCCAGGCCAGAAACAGTATTTAGCCCTAGCTCTTTTAGTTTCGTAAAATACTCTTCCTTTGTATATTTCTTATTGAAAATACAATATGATTGGCTTACCAAATTCACACACCCAATACAGTTGGAGCAATCACGACACGAATACAAGAAAAATGATTCTCTACAACCATGGCTTTCTTGTGAAAAAAATGTCTTGTAACAGTTATTACAATCTATACATTCATAACATGACTCACAATCCCAAACACTAAAACAATCAATGCAATCGGTTATATTTCTTCCGACATAGGAATAGGATGAATCTATACTTCCACTCATACGAAAAACCATATAAGAATTTTTCATATCATGTGCTCTATGTGTATATTCGCTGTTTACAGATTCCCCTTGTTTAACCAACGCCATACGAGGAACTTTATTTTGAAGCTCAAAAAACTGCTCGAAGAATGGCCGATTGAAATCATATTCTTGACCATATTGATACGGGTCCCATGCATCGCTGTACCACTCAGATGTACGATAGACTGGAAATGGTGCTTCGGCAGGATACATACTCAGTATTTTCTGACTAGATAGATCACACTCTCGATAATAGAGGACACGTTCATTCGTTCCCATCATTCTTCGTATCTGCCGACATTCCGGGCAAAATGTCGGTGGCGCGACTTTGATTTTTTCATAAAACGAAAAATCATCCGGCTCGATGATAAATTCATTTTTACATTTGGCGCAAGCCTTATCTTGGGATTCCACAAGCCAACTCTAGCGCACTCTTTGACTCTATGCAACGAGAGGAGTAGAGTTAAGAAAAACTTCCTTACCATGAAAACAAACATCATAATCCTGCTATGGGTGGTGTTTGCTTTCGCAACACTACCACAGAAAACTTGGAGCCAGACTCCATTTTGCGATTACCTTTGCAAGAAACAAGACTCATTGCCTATCCGCGAGAAAACGCTATACATAATTTGGCACACAACTGAGGGCCCTTGGCCCGGATGTCGTAATTGGTTGATGCGTGGACCGTGGGGACACTTTGTTACCACAAAAACAGGATTTACTGAACGAATCGTAGAAGACGAGCGCTTCGTAGAGCATGCTGGTCATTCTATGTACAATGGAGACACCGCAATATCTAGATTCTCCGTGAGTATTGAATTCGTACAATATCAGGGTGATACTATTACCCAAGCCCAATACGATAGTGGGATGGTTCTCACTAAATACTTACAGATGAAATACTGTATACCTGACAGTTGTGTTTTAATCCATCCAGCAGTGGCATGTTTCTATCCCGGTGACTTCAAATCTAAAAAACGAGTAAGAGGCCGTACAATAATAGAGACTTATACGACCTACGCTCGAGGACGGAAGCAAGACGCATATGAATTCGCAAATACTGCTTCAAGAGCACGACTGGGAGTCGGACCAGGACCCAGATACGATTTGGATGTAGTTATGGGAAGAATGGTTCCTGATGCAGCGCAAGAGAGACTTTTGTATGGAAAAAATTTCTCTATTGCAGAGCTTATAATGTTAAGAGAAATGATAGAGTATAGGGAAAATCCCATAGCTGTATCAACTTTATCTGTACGGAAATACGAAATATGTAATACCGTCTTGTGGGAAAATGAAATCATTTTCCAAAAACCCAAAAAGGCATTCTCGATTGATACATATTTCAAAAGAGAAGATGAAATCGGTATTACGGGAAAAGCATTTTTAAAATTTCTTAGCGAGTAAATCAGGCTTCGGTCAGATTTACTCGCTTTTTCTTTGCTTCCACTTCTCTATTTCCTTATGATTCCCGGAAAGCAGTACTTTCGGCACGCGGTACTTTTTTTTATTATGAACCAGAATTTCTGGTCGAGTATAAAATTCACTTGATGAGATGCGTTCTTCTTCGAGCGATTCGAATTTGCCCAGTACTCCTGGAATCTGGCGAGATAGTGTATCAATCAGTATCATAGCTGGCAATTCCCCTCCTGTTACAACATAGTCCCCGATGGAAATTTTTTTAGTCTTCAATATTTTGTCCACACGCGCATCAATACCTTCATAGCGGCCGCATAAAAGAATAATATCGGTATGTTTTTTTGCCACATTTTTTACATACGCGGTGGTGAGTTTTTCCCCTGAAGGTACGAAATTAACGATGAGCGTTTTTGATTTTTTATTTTTTTTAATTCTTTTTTCGATATGCTCTACCGCTTTCAAAATCGGCTCGGCGCGCATGATCATCCCCGGTCCCCCGCCAAACGGCCGATCATCCACGATCGCAGAAATGTTGCCGTCTGGCCAGACCTTTTTGTACTTGCCCACCACAAACTTCCGTGGATTGTAAAAATCCACCTTGATTTTTTTTTCTCGTATGGCCCGACCAATAATCGATTCTTTCAAATAGGAATCAAAGGATTCCGGGAAAATAGTAACTATATGATAGTTCATAGGCTGTAGGGTATAGGTTTTAGCAAAAAATGCAAATTGGATAGTACGACAAAAGCCGCCCATGGGCGGCTTTTGTCTTCACTTTAAAACTTAAATTCCTTTCAAATCTGCCATTGCTTCGTCCACTGAACTAGATGATGGTGCAGCACTCCCACTCATGTGCGTGCTTCCTTCTGGCTCGTTGATCTTCAGATTCACGCGAGCATTGTTTTTCATGCCAATGACGCGAAGAAGCGTGCGGATCGCCTTGGCAGTGTTGCCCATGCGTCCGATGACCTTGCCCATGTCGGCAGGATTTACAGAAAGCGTGATAAGTACACCCATTTCATCCACTGTGCGATCAATCTTTACATCAGAAGGGTTATCGACGAGAGATTTGACCACGTACTCAAGAAATGCTTTATCTTCCATATGTTTGCTGTACGGTCTATTTGTATTTTAATGCAGCGTTTCGACTTCGACTGCTTATAGCTAGTATAGTATGACCAAAAGCGAGTGTCAATAAAAAAGAAGCAGTCATATCGACTGCTTCTTCCTCTACAAAAGAGGATTTTACATTTTCTGAATTTTCTTACTTACATATGTACCATTATTTTTAATAATACTGATGATATACATACCAGGCAAAAAATTCTTTGTGTTAAAGTTATTACCTTCTATCCCCACCAACCGAACTCGTCCTATCACGTCGGTTATTGTTACCATTTGGAAGTTACCTTCAATCACAATATAGTCGGTAAAGGGATTTGGGTAAACCTTATAATCACTATTAGTAGTAGAAATAACACCGGTTGGAATTGAACGTTCAAGCATGGCAACCCATATATCGTACTCACCATGGTTGCCTGTAACATCACCGTCAATCGACATACTATGTCCTGCGACGATATAGGATCCATAGGAAGTTTGTGTAATTACACATATTCCCCCTTCGACTTCTGTGCCACCGAGGCATTTCTGCCATTCTATATCTCCATCGATAGTGAGTTTCAATATCCAAAAATCATACCAGCCGTGATTACCAGACACATCGCCGTCATTGGACATAGTTGCTCCCGCAACAATATATCCGCCATCAATCGTTTGCTTTACCGAAAACGATTGGTCGTCCGACACACCACCGAGTGATTTTTGCCATTGGATATTTCCCACTGTATCAAGCTTCACAATCCAATAATCATTACCCCCGTGATTGCCGGTAACATCAAAGTTAAGGGAACTAGCGTTGCCAGATAAAATATATCCTCCGTCAATCGTTTGTTCAATTGAGTATCCTGCAACATCAATGTCGCTCCCGCCAAGGCACTTCTGCCACTGTATTACTCCAACCGAATCCAATTTCACCACCCAATAATCAGAGCTGCCATGAATTCCGGAAACATCACCGTTTGATGAATACGTCCAACCACTGGCGATGTATCCACCATCTTTTGTCTGCCGAATACAAAAAGGGAAATCCACAGATGTGCCTCCCAATGATTTTTGCCATTCGATGTTCCCTACGGCATCTAACTTGGCTATCCAATAATCCAAATTGCCGTGGTTGCCAGAAACATCACCATCATTCGAAGCTGAAGCTGAAACTACGATGTAACCACCGTCATTCGTTTGGCGAACAGAAAAGGACTCTTCGTCTTCGGTGCCACCAAGGCATTTCTGCCATTCAATAATTCCAAGCGTGTTAATTTTAACGACCCAGGTATCGGTCATGCCGTGGTTACTTGAGACATCAAAATCATTAGAGTAACTGAAGCCCGATACAATAAATCCTCCATCAGCAGTCTCTGTAATAGAGCGTGCTTGATCGGAGCCGCTGCCACCCAAAGACACCTGCCAGATCAGATTTCCACTGGTATCAATTTTTACAATCCAGAAATCATGATCTCCATGGTTACCGGACACATCACCGTCATCTGAGTTGCTATAGCCGGCAAAAACGAAGTTGCCATCTGAGGTTGGAGTAAGTGCATACACCACCTCGATGCTACTCCCACCAAAGGATTTTTCCCATTTGATTTCAGGCGCTTGCGCTTGTGCAAAATAAAAAGAAAAAATCAATGCCGCACAACTCATGGCTGTCAGCAGGAAATTGGAAAACTGTTTCATACGAACGTTTTTTGGTTTAATTTTTGAAGAAATAGAATTTGTCTCCCAAACCATACCACTCAAAACACAAAAGCGCAAGGCCGAGGGGCCGTGCGCTTTTGTTAGTATTTTTTTGATTATTACGCTGCTTTCAATTCTTTGCGTTTCTTGGTTGGACTCTTGCGTGGAAGGACATTTTTCTTGCGGCCTTCAACGAGTTTTTTTGAAATGAGGAAATTCTGCATAGTATCCGAAGTCTGTGCGCCGACACTCATCCAATATTTGATGCGGTCTTCTTTTAAGGTCACTTCCCCTTTCTTTGGATCGTACGCACCGAGGATTTCCAAAAAGCGCCCACTTTTGGTGCTGTTTTTTGAGTCCGTCAGAACGACTCGAAATGAGGCTTCGTTCTTACGGCCAATGCGCTGCAATCTGATCATTAACATCCCGCTATCTTACCAGAATGGGCTTGAAAGGTCAACAGGCCCTTCTGGGATATAGCTTTAGGAGGCTACAGAGCTTTTTGCTATACTAGGAAAAGCATTTGTTTTAAGCAATGCTACGACATTATTATTAATACTATAAAAATTTATATAGAAATGAAAACACAAAAAATAGTTACATCGTTGATACTGGTAGCTTTCTTGGCAACTGGCATTTCGGTCGCCCAAGCAGAAACACCAGCCTTGGATAAAATGGTAGCGCCACAAAAGCCTACTCTTATGCCAAAGCCATATGAGAATCCATCTGTGATGGTTCCCAAAGATCGCCCAATGCCGACAAGTGCAAGTGGTGTTATGCCAGTAAAAGGTGGTATCAGCCATCCGTTTGGGCAATTACCAGAAGTAGCAGAAGCCAATCGAGCTCGCGTACAGGCTATGATCGAAAGTCACAAAACAGAGATCACTGAACGACAAGACGCACTGAAAGCCAAACTTATTGAACACAGAGACCAATTGGCAGAGCGTTTTGGAGAAAAAAAGGCTGGAGAAATTGTACAGGTACGTGAAAATGTAGCTGAGCAATTTGGTGAAGTCTTGCTCAAACTCCGAAGTGCGGAAGAAAAGCTCGACAATCTACTCTCAATGCTTGAAGAACGCGGTATGGATACTGCAAGCAACCGTGCAGTATTTGAAACTGCCTCAAGTGATATCGCTGCAGCTGAAACCGCTATCGCCAATCTGCAAAATATCGCGGCAAGCGATACTGACGGTGCAGCCACAGTAAAAGAAGCGGGTGCTCGCGCACGTACTGCTGTAGAAAAAGCAAAACAATCAACACTTGCTGCATTCACTGCAATCCGAACTCTTATTAGCGCCGAAGCTTCCGTGAAAACAAACACTGAAGCGACAGCAAGTAACTAACACACATACAAATTTATGGAACCAAACACAAACCCAGCCGCAACGACGACAAATATCAACACCACAGTGACAGACAAGAGCAGCAATAAAATGGTTGTAGTACTCATCATACTCGTTGCCATCGTTGCTTTAGCCTTCTATGTCATGAAGCAAAAGGAAAGCGCGATGATCACACCACAAAATCCATCTCAGCAATCAACTGGCGATGACACACTCGATGAGCTCAATAGTATTGAAGCAGATCTCAATAGTGTCGACACCGCCACACTCGACGCCGGCCTCGAATAAACATTTTGTAAGTCTCAAAAAAGGCTCGTATGAGCCTTTTTTGTTTGCCTTAAAACATACAAATACCCTAGAAAAGATATGTTATGATAGAAAAATGAAGAATACTAAAGAGCCAAAAAAGAGCGCTCCGGCTTTGATTGGCACTATTTCTCTTACCAGTAAAGGCGTCGGCTATGTCCGTCTTTCTGCAAGTCTTGAGGATGATATTGAGATTGAAAATAGATTTTTGCGCACGGCACTTCACGGCGACACCATAGAACTTCTCCTTCACCCACGGCGACCCAAACAGCGTACGACCGGCGAAGTGGTCAGTATAATTTCTCGAGCCAAGGCAGGCTTTGCAGGTACACTGATCGTTGAGGGCGACACTCTTGTCCTCGATGCGGACGACCAAAAACTTTACACCTCGATCTTGGTACCAAAAGCAAATCTTCATGGCGCCAAAGCAGGAGAGAAAGTATTCGTAAAAATTATTTCTTGGCAGGATCCAAAAAAACTACCCTTAGGAGAAGTCGCGCAAATATTGGGCGCGCCGGGCGAACATGAAGCTGAGATTGCGGCAATTTCGCTAGAAAAAGGATTCAATTCGCTTTTTCCCAAAGATGTCGTCGATGAATCAGAGCGGTTAGATCATAAGATGCCAGATATTTCTAGCCGCCGAGATTTTCGCACTACGCCGACCTTCACTATCGATCCGTTTGACGCCAAAGATTTTGACGATGCACTTTCAGTTCTCAAACTTCCAGACGGCAAATTTGAGATTGGTATCCATATTGCTGATGTGTCTCACTACGTGCGCCCAGGCAGTGCAATTGATAAAGAAGCATTTAAACGCGCAACATCGGTGTATCTTGTCGATCGCACGATTCCCATGCTCCCAGAAATACTTTCCAACGATCTCGCAAGCCTGAAGCCTGATGTTGATCGCCTCACGATGAGTGCAGTGTTTATCATGGATATACATGGCGCCATTCACGGAGAATGGTACGGCAAGAGTATTATCCATTCCGATAAGCGTTTTACCTATGAAGGAGCGCAAGAAATACTTGATGCAAAGCAAGGTGAATTCTATAGCGAGCTTCATACATTAAACAAACTTGCCAAAATCCTTGAAAAAAACAGACTCGCCGACGGCGCTTTAGTGCTTGAAACAGAGGAAGTAAAATTCGAACTCGATAAAAAAGGAGTACCGATTGCTGTCTACAAAAAAGTCCGTGGCGATACGCACAAGCTGGTAGAAGAATTCATGCTCCTTGCGAACCGAAAGGTAGCTGAGTTCATTACAAAAAAATCAAAGAAAAATATTTTTATTTATCGTGTCCATGACCTGCCGGACCCTGACAAACTTGCTGATTTAAAGAGCTTTTTGAGCCAGCTCGGTCATAAGATTTCGGGAACAGGAAAAGTCTTGCTGGCAAAAGACTTGAGCACCTTTTTAAAACGCATTGCGAGCCATCCAGAGAAAAGTATGATTGAAATGACGATCGTGCGCTCGATGGCCAAAGCCGTATACTCAACGACCAACATCGGCCACTATGGCTTAGCTTTCAAACACTACACGCACTTTACTTCCCCAATCCGCCGGTATCCGGATTTGGCTGTGCATCGGCTCTTGGAAAGTTATCTTTCAGGTCATTCACCCAAACCAGAATCAATCAAAACCTACGACGAGATCTCACGACATTCATCGGTACAAGAAAAGAAAGCTGCTGAAGCCGAACGTGCCAGCGTGAAATATAAGCAAGTAGAATACATGAGCAAACGCATCGGCACTACACTTACTGGTACTATTTCTGGGGTGACCGATTGGGGGCTCTATGTGGAAGAAAAAGAAACAAAATCAGAAGGCATGATTCCTATCCGCAACTTGGGCGCCGAATATTTCACATTCGATAAGACAAAAATGG
The DNA here is from genome assembly GCA_964496425.1 of uncultured Candidatus Saccharibacteria bacterium. Classification (GTDB taxonomy): domain Bacteria; phylum Patescibacteriota; class Minisyncoccia; order Phycocordibacterales; family UBA9973; genus CAZBZO01. The sequence continues at coordinate 33,368 of CAZBZO010000004.1, forward strand.
CTATTATCGGACAAAAAACTCGTACCCGCTATCGCTTGGGTGACACGATCCGCATTAGTGTTGCCGAAGCGAACCTCGGTACCAAAACGATCACTTATGCGCTTGCTTAAAAACATACTTATCGCTTTTTTCTCTTTTAGCGCCGTCGTAGGTTGGTACGCTCTCGGCCAGATACCACAGACCATCACCTATGCGCCGCAAGCAGCCTCTGCCATCGTTGCTGTTACGCCACCGCCAGTGCAAACAAAAGAAACGACACTTGTTTTTGTTGGCGACGTCATGCTTGATCGTGGTGTGAAATATTCTGTTGATAAAAATTTCTTTGGTAACTACGCGACACTTTTTGATAATGGAGGATACCTCAAAGAGGCTGATATTGCCTTTGGTAACCTCGAAGGTCCTGTATCGGATCTTGGTAAAAATGTCGGAAGTATGTACTCATTTCGCATGGATCCGCAGATACTCCCTGTGCTAAAAAACACGGGCCTTGATATCGTTTCTTTTGCTAACAACCATGTTGGGGATTGGAGCAGTATTGCGTTTGACGATACCCGGACACGGCTCACTGATGTTTCAATACTCTACACAGGCGCCGGTGACACCAAAATAGATGCGGAAACACCTACAGTAATTGTAAAAAACGGAACACGATTTGGATTTTTGGGTTTCTCGGATGTGGGTCCCGTCTGGCTTGCCGCATCCGAAACAAAGTCAGGTATCTTACTTGCAAGCGATCCTCGTTTTGAAGAGATTATTGCCGCTGCCAAACAGAAAGTGGATGTGCTTATAGTGTCAGTCCATTGGGGCGAAGAGTACCAGAAGGCTACGGATCGGCAAATTCTTCTCGCACACCGCGCTGTTGATGCTGGCGCTTCCCTTGTCGTCGGACACCATCCGCATGTTGCTCAAGCTACAGAGAAGTACAACGGAGGGTATATTGCCTACAGCTTAGGAAATTATATTTTCGATCAGGATTTTTCAAAAGAAGTTATGGAGGGATTGGTGCTTACGGCAACATTTGAAGGAGATACCATAAAAAACGTTGAGAAGAAGATAAGTGTGATGAATAAATTTTTCCAACCCCAAGAATTGAAATAAAAAATTAAATGCCACCCCAAGAAAAACTTAGGATGGCATTTTACTCAATTTTATTTACCTTTTAACTTAATTGTGGCTTTTTTCTTAACAATACCACTCCAAGTACTAAAAAATAACCAATCCAGCATATAGCGCCGAAACCGGTCCATACAAGGATAAGTGTACTATTTTTTACCTCATCATCTGAGAATTGAAAAATTACTGCTCCGGCAACACCAATAAGCCCTATCGTGTAACATGCCATTTCAATCATAAATTGGAAAGTTTGTTCCATCATATTTTTTCTTTTCTCTTCTGAGGCAAACTTTCTAAAAAAGAAAGCTATTGCGGGGAAGATAAGTAAGAGAAGAGCACAAAGAGTTATTACTCCTTTGATCTCTGTGTTTACACTCGGCTGCGTTTGAAACTCATTGATGGAAAACGCAAACAAGCCACATAATAGAAAAGTGATACTTAAGAAAGTTTTTTTCATGACCTTGGGTTTAGAGGTGAGTAAATGAACAATTATTGGATTGGAATATAGCATTAAAAGATCTGGTTGTGAAGCAGAAACAAAGAGTACTAATGAAAAGATAATGCAATATTTTTGATTACAATCCGCAAACAAAAAGTCACTGTATTTACTAGAGATGATGGATGATGATGGCCTACTTGGCGATTTGGACTGCTTCGTCGAGTTTGATGGAGAGGAGCTTAGAAGCGCCGTCAGCGCCGACGGTGACGCCATAGAGCACTTGAGCGCGCGACATTGTTTCGCGATTGTGAGTCACCACAATGAGCTGAGAATATTTGGAAAGATTTTCAAGCATATCACCGTATTTGCGGCTGTTGGCCTCGTCGAGCGCGGCATCTGTTTCGTCAAGCACCAAAAACGGTGGTGGATTGACCTGTGACATAGCAAAGAGAAGGGCGATCGAGGTCAGTGAACGTTCACCGCCTGAGAGCATATGGAGATCTTTTACTTTTTTCTGTGGCAGTGACACATTGATATCAATGCCGCGCTCAAACTCAAGCTCATCTTCATCAGGATCGGCAATCTCGTCTTCAAGTTCCCCTTCCGCACGTGCGCGACGATGCTCCACGACAATAGAGAGAAACGCTGTACCGCCACCGAACATAAGCTTGAAAAATTCTTGGAATTGATGATTTATTTTTTCAATACCTTCTTTAAACTTTGTATCAAGGGTGTCTTTGAGCTCAGAAATAAGCGAGCGGAGTGATTCGATACTTTTCCGTATATCTTCAAGCTCACGGGAAAGAAACTGATCGCGCGCAAGCGTGTCATCATATTCCTTGAGGACATCAGACCCAGAGCCGCCGCCAATATCTTCGAGTTTTATCTTAATGCGTTCGATTTTTTTGCGATGTATCTCTTGCAGGACTCGTGTTTCAGAAGTCAGGACATGTGGCTCTCGCACTGGAACAATATGATCAAGCGTCATACCAAGTAAGACCTCGGCTTCTTTCATCTCTTCCGAAAATCGTGTTTCTTCATCGCCCAGGCGCGCACGCTCGAGAGCTAAAAGATTGCGAACGCCTTCCACTTCAGTCCGTTTACCAGAGAGCTCGTAAAACATCCGGTCCGTTTCGCGTTTCTCAGTATCCATACTCTGAAGTGCCCGCTCAATCATTTCCACCTCTCTCTTTCCTTCGTTTTCTTTTTCGATCATGCTGGCAAGCTCCTTTGCAAGCTCGGATTTTGTATTTTCAAGCGAAACGATTTCTTGACGTGGTATCGCTGATGCGGCGTCTTCACCAGCCGTTTTTGGCAGAGACAAAAGCGATCCAAGTTGTTCTTTGATCCGGCGCAACACTGACTCCATGTTCTCCTGTGTACCTCCTTCCAAGAGAGCATCAATGTCTGAGATAACACCTTGAGTGACACGCGAGAGTTCCTCGTAAGAAACTGATCGTTTTTCTTCTTGATGCGGCTTATTGTGCAATCCAAGCAAGGTCTCAAGTGAGCCTTCGATCCGACCGAGCTTTCGAGTCAATTCTTCATACTCTCTTCGAATATGAGCAAGGGTTTCTTGTTTTTCACGCAATGCCTCTCTTTTTTCACGAACATTGCTATCGTCCGTATCTGTTCTCTCTGTACTAGAGAGTTTGCTTGCGAGTCCAGCCAGCTCTTCGTCATTGGCTTTTTGTTTTTCGGCGAGCGCTTCATGGGCCTGAACCAAATACCCCCGCTCACTCCCCGCATACGTTTTGTACAACTCCTCAAGTTCGACGCGCATATCACGTGCTTTTTCTATCTTTTCCACCTGTTTTTTCAAAAAGCCCAAGTGCGGTGCGATTTCACGGCGAAGCGATTCCGCTTCCTTCATGTTCTCAGTCGTCTTTAAAAGCTTGCGTTCTGATTCGCGGATTTTGTATTGATAAATTTTAAGTCCGAGCGCGTCTTCGATCATCGCGCGGCGCTCTTTGGGACTGGTGGAGAGGATGCGATCAGCTTCGCCTTGCGAAATAATATGGTGACCGGAGCTACCAATATTGACCGATGCGAGTGCTTCGTTGACGTCTTTGAGTCGCACTTCAGTGCCGTTGATGAAATAGCTACTGCCACCGTCACTTGCGACTTCTCGTGCGAAGCTCACATCGTCAAAATCAAGATTGGCAGACTGATTGTCTGATCCGGTAAATGAGAAAACTTTCTTGCGATTGTCGAAAGTGATGGTCACCCGTGCGCGGCTCTGTGATGCCATGCTTTTTGAACCTTTAAATATCAAATCACTGCTGCCTTTACCGCGCATCGATTTCATCGACTGCTCGCCGAGTACAAAGCGAATCGACTCAACAACATTGGACTTACCAGAACCGTTGGGACCAACAATAGCCGTGACTGGTGTTTCAAATACCAAAGCTGTTTTTTTGCCGAATGATTTAAAACCGTTTAGTTCAAGTGATTTAAGCATGCTGAGAGTTCGTAAATTTCATAAACTAATCAAGCCACCCCTTGGTGATGAGCGCTTCCTGCGCCGCTTTCTGTTCTGCTTCTTGTTTTGATTTGCCCATGCCTCGCGCGATAAGATCAGTACCGAAATAAATACCAGTCGTAAAATGCTTATCGTGATCAGGTCCACTTTCAGCCAAGACTTTATACGCTGGCGTCACGCTGAAATATTCTTGAGCTTTTTCTTGGACAAGACTTTTGGCGTCACGCCAGAGCTTTTGGGTAACAATCGCTTCCGTGAGGGGCAAAAGGTAGGTGCCGATAAATTTTTCGGCAGACGCATAGCCTTGATCAAGATAGAGCGCTCCGACAACCGCTTCAAACGTATTGGCGAGAATATAACTTCGCGCTTTACCCATATCTTTGGCTTCGCCTTTTGAGAGAAGAAGAAAATCATTCATCGAAAGCGTGCTGGCGATATCAGCGATCGTGACAGCATTTACCAAGGCTGCCCGATATGATGTCAGCTCCCCTTCAGGACTTTCTGGATATTTTTTATAGAGATAGTCTGTCACGACAAGCTCAAGCACAGCATCGCCCAAAAACTCCAAGCGCTCGTTGTGCGAAAGCTTGAGTTTGGGATTTTCATTGATATAAGAGCGATGGATAAAGGCTTGCATGAGAAGACCTTTGTCTTTGAATGTGGTACCTATTTTCTTTTCGAACGGTTTAAAATCAATCATAGAAATTTCTTAATATATAATTCGTACAATCGTGTGAAGTGTCCTTAAATTTTATTCTTCTTTTTCGCTCGTTAGTATGGCAATAGATTTTGCCAAGAGCCCCGTCACATCATCATAGATCTTGAGCGCTCCGAGCTCTTCCATGGTAAACCACTTGGCCCCATCGAGTCCGCCAGATTTCTCCAGTACCACTTCTATAAACGGCGATTCTGCGAGGAAAAATGTCACCTGCTTTCGAATCTTACCGTCGGTAGGATGATTGGCGATATATTCGCTGTCGCCAAGTTTTTCCTTGATCGTTATGTCGAGATTGATTTCTTCTTTTATCTCTCGCACTGCCGCTTGACCAACATCTTCACCTTTTTCAACGCCACCTTTGGAAAGTGTCCAGTATCCAAAAACATCGTGGACAAGTGCAAAATAAATAGTTCCCTCGTGACGAGCGTAGACGACCGCTCCAGCTTTTTGCTCAATCGGAAGCTTGGTAATGTCTACCGGCTCGTTTGATTTTTTCTTTTTGCTGGTATCGTTTTTGCCGGGCTCGCCGATTTCTTTATAGACTGCGCCGAGCACACCGTTGATAAACTTGCTAGAGTTTTCTCCACCAAATGTTTTAGCAAGCTCGATGGCTTCATTGATCGCCACTTTCGGCGGCACTTCTTCACGATCACCAAAAAGAAGCTCAGCGAGGCCCATACGCAAAATGTTGCGATCAACAGCGTTGATCTTGTCTATCGGCCATTCTGGTGCGGCTTTTTCTATGATGTCGTCGATGAGTGTGCGTTTCTTTTGGATATTACCAAGAATCGTCATCATAAACGGCGTATCATCGAGTCCCGGAGCAAACTCTTCGGTGTCACGCGTAAGAATTTCTTTCAATTCTTCAGGGTGGCCTCTAAAATCCCACTCGAAGAGTGTTTGGAGGATTATTGATCTTGAGAGGTGGCGGTTTGCCATAATTGTCTATTGTAAATGAAATGAACGAGATAGTCCTAAATAAAAAGAAACGGCCAAGCTATATTATTTAGCTGCTTCTTTCTCTTTAGCCTTGTTTTTAGCGGCCTTTTTTTCTACCTTGGCTACAACATTGAGCACTTGACGCGCTCCGTAGTAACCACATTTTCCGCAGGCAACATGCGGCATTTTAAGAGCACCACAGTGGCTGCATTTTGAAAAAGACTTCCCCTTCAACGCGTGATGGGAACGTCTATTAGCCGTGTGGCTCTTGGTGTGTCGCATTCGTATTACCATGTCGCCTAGTGTAGCAAATATGGCATAAAATGCAAATTACTGAGGAACACTCACAAAGCGCGAAAGAAAGCTCTTACGGTGAAGCGCGCAGAGGCCGCTTTTCTTGAGGCATTGATAGTGCTTTTTGGTGCCATAGCCTTTATGGGTGTCAAAGAGATACTCTGGAAATTGTTTGGCATAGAGAGACATCCGGCGATCTCGAGTGACTTTGGCGCAAATAGATGCAAGCGCTATCACCGGCTCTTTTTCATCGCCTTTGATAATAGTCTTTTGATTTTTAAAATTCTTTGGCGCGTGAAGCCCACCGTCGAGGAGTATTGGATAGGAATTCTTAGCTGATAGTTTGGACAGGCAGGTATCAAGGGCTTTTTGAATAGCAGAATTGATACCGATCCGATCAATTTCTTTGGCTGGGATTAGCGTCACCGTAAAATCAAGAATCCCCTCTTTTTGCCACTCTTTAATAATCGCAAACCATTTCTCTCGCTGTGCTGCTGTAAGTTTCTTCGAATCCCGAAGTGGAACCCCTACACTACTAATTAGTAATTTGTAATTAGTAATTTTCAATTGGAGCGCAGCGACAGAGACTGGTCCCGCAATCGGCCCCCGTCCCGCTTCGTCGATACCAATAACCTTATGGTGGACCATACTCGGCAATTGTAACGTATTTGCTATACTATCTCCATCATGAGCTCCAAATTCGTTCATCTCCACACCCACTCCCACTATTCCCTCCTCGATGGACTCTCCAAAATTCCTGACATGGTGAAGATCGCAAAAAAGGCCGGCATGACAGCGATCGCTCTCACTGACCACGGCAACATGTACGGCGCAATTGAATTTTATAAAACATGCAAAGCCGAAGGCATCAAGCCTATCATCGGGGTTGAAGCCTACATGGCCGAGCGCAGTCTTGAACAAAAAGAATCCGGCATTGATTCCCGCCGCTACCACCTCACTCTGCTCGCCAAAAATGCCGACGGCTACAAAAATCTCATTCGTCTCGTGACCATCGCCAACCTTGAAGGCTACTACTACAAGCCGCGCATGGACCGCCGAATCCTCCGCGAATATCACGATGGCATTATCTGCCTCTCCGGCTGTATGGGGAGCGAACTCTCGCAAGCTATTCTCGGTGACAATATAGAAAAAGCTGAAGCCACTATTCTCGACTACCAAGATATTTTTGGTAAAGAAAATTATTTTTTGGAGGTGCAATGTCACCCACACGTCGAAGGCGACAAGAAGCTCCGCGACGGCATCGTTGCCCTCGGCAAAAAATTCGGTATTCCGCTTGTGGCTACGTCTGACTCACATTATCCCTGCGTCGATGATCACAAAGCCCATGAAACACTACTCGCTATTCAAACAGGCTCCGACGGCACAACAGAAAATAAATTCACCTTCGGTGTTGATGATTATTCTTTGATCGACGAAGCGGAGGCTCTCAAAACATTTGCTGAACTCCCCGAGGCGGTAGAAAATACGATGAAGGTCGCCGACATGTGCGATATTGAGCTTGCATTGGGCTCATGGGTCTTCCCTGATCTCAATCTTCCGGACGGCCTCTCGGCGGATGAAATGCTCCACGGTCTGGCTTTTGCTGGTTTTGAAAAGCGTAATCTTGAAAAGAATCCGGAAGCGCTAGAGCGTTTAGACTATGAGCTCGGCATCATCAAAATGAAAGGCTATGCGCCATATTTCTTGGTCGTGGGAGATCTTCTGCGCTTTGCACGAGAAAGCGGTATTCTCACCACCATTCGAGGCTCGGTCGCCGGATCGCTCACCACCTATCTTCTCGGTATTACCAACGTCAATCCATTTGAATACAATTTGCCGTTTGAACGCTTCCTCAATCCCGAGCGTCCCTCACCACCTGATATCGATATGGACTACGCCGATAACAGACGCGACGAAATGATTGAATACGCCAAGCAGAAGTACGGCGCTGATAAAGTGGCTCAGATCGGTACTTTCGGCACCATGATGGCTCGTGGAGCGGTGCGAGACGTGGCGCGAGCACTGGGCTATCCCTATGGTATTGGAGATCGCATCTCCAAACTCATCCCGCTTGGTTCGCAAGGTTTTCCGATGACCATCAACCATGCTATGGAACTCGTCGATGAGCTCAAAAAAGCGTACGACAAAGAAAGTGACACTAAGATCATTATTGATCTTGCGAAAAAACTCGAAGGCTGCGTGCGCCACATCAGCGTCCATGCCGCAGGCGTCGTGATCGCTCCGCGGCCACTTTCGGAATTCACGCCGATTCAGCTCGATCCCAAAGGCGGCAAAGTTATCACGCAATACGATATGTATTCGATCGAAGATGCTGGGCTTTTAAAATTTGATTTTCTGGGTATCAGAAACCTCGCCATCCTAGGAGATGCAGTCACACTCGTAAAAAACAGACGCGAGATTGATATTGATATTGAAAACATTCCGCTTGATGACAAGCGTACCTTTGCACTTCTTGCCCGCGGCGATACCGTCGGACTCTTCCAGTTGAATGGGTCGGGACTCACACGGTTCTTGAAAGAGCTTAAGCCGACGACGATCCATGACATCAACGCCATGGTGGCGCTCTATCGTCCGGGGCCGATGCAGTTTATTCCAGACTACATCGCCCGCAAACACAATGCTTCGCTCATTCATTATTTTGATCCAGCGCTTGAAAGTATATTGAAGCGGACCTACGGTATTTTGGTCTACCAGGACGACCTCCTCACCATCGCGCACGACCTGGCCGGGTACACTTGGGGCGAAGTCGATAAATTCCGCAAAGCAGTCGGTAAAAAAATCCCAGAAGAAATGGAAGCCCAACGTGAAAAATTTATTCACGGCTGCGTGAAGACTTCCGGCTGGCCGCAGAAAAAAGCTGAGCGTATTTGGACGTGGATTGAACCGTTCGCAGCGTATGGATTCAACAAGGCCCATGCTGCCTCTTACGGGCGCGTAGCGTACCAGACGGCCTACATGAAAGCCAACTTTCCTGTCGAATATATGTGTGCAATCATGACTGCCGAGAGCGGTGATACGGAAAAAGTCGCCGAAATTATTTCTGAATGCGAAAAAATGGGCATCACGGTCTTGCCGCCTGACGTAAACGAAAGCGCTGGCGGATTTACTGTGATATCGAGCAATGACAAAAAAGATGCTGATGGTAAGCTTGGTGTCATTCGCTTCGGGCTCTATACGATCAAAAATCTCGGGACAGATATCTCCGACGCTATCATAGCCGAGCGGGTGGCTAGCGGAACATTCGCTTCCCTTGCAAACTTTATTGAGCGCATCAAACACAAAAATCTCAATAAAAAATCCCTCGAGGCCCTCATCAAAAGTGGCACCATGGATTCGTTTGGCGAACGCGGTAAGCTTTTCGGCAATGTAGAATTTATGCTTCGCTACAACAAAGAGCTCGGCGGCAATGAAAACCAGACATCACTCTTTGGCGACATGAAGGATGCCTCTGCTCCACTGACGCTTGAAGAACATCCTGCCGCGACCCAAGAAGAAAAGCTTGGGTGGGAAAAAGAACTCTTGGGCCTCTATGTCTCTGGCCATCCGCTTGATAAGTACAAACACATACTCTCCAAAAATCAGGTTTCGATTAAACGAATCAGAGAAGAGCTTTTAAACGGTATGCCGATTCAGATCGGGTGTATTATTGAGGAAGTTAAAATTATTATTACAAAAAAGAACGACCGCATGGCGTTTCTGCGAGTCGCAGACTTCTCCGGTAGTATCGAGGGGGTGATATTCACCAAGCCGTTCAAAGAACATATGGAAATTCTTGTCGCTGACGTTTGCATCGCTCTCTCCGGCCGAGTATCCGAGCGAAATGGTGAAAAAAGTATTGTAGTAGAGATGGTGAAGAAGTTATAAAAAATTAAGCACCAACCCATGAGGTTGGTGCTTCTGCGATATTGTGTTTAGTATTAAGGTATCATAAATACCCTCTCTTCAATCTTCCCCTCTGGATGAACAAGAGCGAAAGCATTCGGGAAAACAGGTGTAGTATCCGATGCGTACCCAAAGTCCTTAGTTGCGACATTGTAATATGGATAACCCTCTTTTTCCGGAACCAGGGAATATATTCGTAAAACAGTGGCTCCGTCAATCTCTTTTTCCAAATTCTCTCCATCCATTTTAAGGGGTGTAGTGGAATGGAATTGGGAGCGTGCAAGAATATATAACTTTAATGCCTCAAAATTTGCTGGGTTTTGAGTGTGCCCGGCCAAATGCGAGGCAGGAAGGTAGTGATGCGGCCTCCAGATTGCTATCAGTTTCATCATTGTTCAGTTTTTTCAGGTGAAGAAAAGAAATTTAATATTCGTTCAATTATCTCTAGGTCGCAAAGAAGCCAGAGTGTTATAAAGCAAATTGCCAAACCCAATAGTGGATATGGTTCAAGAAATTGCTGTAAATATTCCATGAGGATTAGTTTTTAAAAAGCATGAAATTATTTAATTTCTGTCATCTTTTGAATGCCTTTTATGAGAAAGTAAATTACCCATAGCCAAAATAAGACAGTCAATGCCCAAGAACCTTCCCATTCGGAAACGCTCCTGAAAAATTCAAGAAAACGTTCTCCCATAGTGATGATTTTTAGGTTTAAATTTTCTCTACTTTACAATAAAATTCATACAAACACAAGCATGTTCCTACCTTTAATTCAAAGACCCTTTGTGTTAGCATAAGGCAATATGGATACTGAAAAACTCTCTCATGTGCGCCATACCCTGGCCCACCTTTTAGCCCAAGCGGTACAGACTCACTATAAAGACGCCAAGCTGACGCTTGGTCCGGCGATCGACGACGGATTTTATTACGACATCGATTTTGGAGAAGATAAACTCACCGAAGACACGCTCGCAGAAATCGAAAAGACCATGAGAAAAAATCTCCCGTCTTGGACAGCATTTACTCATCAAGAAGTGAGCAAAGAAGAAGCCGAAAAGATTTTTGTCGGTAATCCATTCAAGCTCGAACTTATCAAAGAAATTGCCGAACGTGCCGCCTCCGCAGAAGGCTCCGGCGAGCCGAGGGAGAAAATTACGCTCTACACATGCGGAGGCTTTACGGACCTCTGCCGCGGTGGGCATGCAGAAAATCCAGCCGAAGAAATTGCCCCTGACTCTTTCAAACTCGATCGTGTTGCTGGCGCATACTGGCGTGGAGATGAAAAAAATAAAATGCTGACTCGTATTTATGGTTTGGCTTTTGCATCCAAGAGCGACCTCGATGCCTATATCGTCCAACAAGAAGAAGCCAAGAAGCGTGACCACCGCAAGCTCGGGCGCGAACTTGATCTTTTTGCTTTTTCGGATCTTGTGGGAGTCGGTATGCCACTTTTTACTCCGAAAGGAAATATTGTTCGCGAAGAGATCATAGGATTTTCACGTGAACTCAACAAAGAACTTGGCTTCGGTGAAGTACATACTCCAAATATAAACAAAGCAGAATTGTTTAAGATTTCAGGCCATTATGATAAGTATAAGGAAGATATGCTCTCAGTACGATCACAGTATGTATCAGATGAAATGTTTTTGAAGCCCATGAACTGTCCGCAACATACCCAAATATACGCATCAGCACCACGGAGTTATCGCGACTTACCGATTCGTTATTCCGATTTTGCAGTACTGTATCGAGATGAACGACCAGGAGAAATGTCGGGCTTAACACGTTTGCGGTCTTTCTCTCAAGACGATGGACACATTTTCTGCCGAGAAGATCAAATAGAAAGTGAAATTTCAAATATTCTTGCCGCTATACAAAAAGCACTTACGACGTACGGCATTGGATACTGGATGCGACTTTCCTTGCGCGATCCAAACAAAAAAGAGAAATACTTGGGCACTGATGAAATCTGGGAAAAATCAGAAGGTCTCATGCGTACTCTCTTGACCGAAAAACAAATCACCCACAAAGAAGCACTCGGCGAGGCTGCCTTCTATGGTCCCAAAATTGACATTATGGCAATCGACGCGATAGGACGGGAATGGCAGATTTCAACTGTCCAACTAGACTTCAACCAACCAGCGCGGTTTGAGCTTGAATTCACCGACAAAGATGGATTGCGGAAAACACCAGTGATGATTCACCGCGCTCTCATCGGCTCCCCTGATCGCTTCTTAGGTATATTGATTGAGCATTATGCTGGCGCTTTCCCTACCTGGCTCGCGCCTATCCAAGTCGCACTTGTACCGGTCAAAGAAGAGCATGAGGCTCATGCCAAGATCCTGGAAGGAAAACTTCGCGAGCATTCTATTCGTACTGAAATAGTAACCGGCAACGAAAGCCTCGGTAAGCGCATTCATGCAGCCAAAAAAATGAATACACCGTATGTGATCGTTCTCGGTGACAAAGAAGCAAGTGGCAGTCTCACCGTCGAGACGCGCACTGAAAAACTTGAAGGAGTGACGATCGAAGCATTGCTCGAACGTCTCAGTAGCGAAGTGAAAAATCGAATTTTAAATTAAATCCTCAGACTAATTTTTCTATCTACTCGACGGGTTCCTCTTCATCCAAAAGACCGAGTTGATTGGCGCGCTCAGACAAGGCAGAATAGATATCTTGTTGCATTTTTTGTTGCAAATACGCTGAACGTTCATACCTGAAAAAAAGTACCTTCCAATACGGTATGCGTTGTGAATCTGTAAGTGTTTTAAACTCAGAAAAAAGCGTGGCAAGTGCGTTGCGCATGTTCTGCGCTATAGTATCGAGTACTTCAAACAACTCCTTATGATGAGAGAAATAAGCGCCTATCATCCGTCTGTCGCCGCTAAAGAAAATCGAGGTTAGTTTTATCGACAAATCTTCGATCTCGGGTTTGATAGTTATCTCTTTCGTAAAATAATTTTCATGAATTTGGTTAACAAGCGTTTGATTCAAATCTTCAAACTCTTCTTCCAAATTACCTAAGGAAGTATTGCTTTCTTTACTTGCATCGAAGATAGTTGCAATTTCTTTATAGTGACTACCAGGATTTCTTTCTTCTTGTTTTAATGCTTCCCGAATAATGTATGTCAGCTCATCATATAAACCATTATTCTGCAAATTGCTAAAATCAGTAGATGCAAAATTATGCTCGCCAAAAATAGTCTCGAGATTTTTTACCGTTAACCCTGAATCTGACGATGATTCATCATTTGGTGAATGGCGTAGTAGAGAGTACATATCTATTTTGTCATCAACTTTCATGTGTATTAAGTCTCTTTGGAAAAGAATATGCACCAAAGCATTGACCGTGTGGCGAGCAATCGCTACATCACGTCTATCTTCGAAGTCATAGATATCTTTATCGGATCGCATAAATTGTCCAGCGCCTCTTGTAGACCGAGTATTTGCAGAGAGCCAAATAGACTTCTCGTATTTACTCTGAAGATCGGCATAGTATTTTGAAATAAAATGCTCCTCGAGAACGTTTTTTGTTGATTCCCGAGTCACACGAAACATGCTGCGCATATACTCATTGTCGAGGATTTGCTCTTCTGTTTTTTCGTTTCCGCTCCCGCTTCCAACATACGCAAGTACCTCTTTTTTATCCGCAAGTTTCAATCCGAACCATTCACTCGTCGTTTGAATGCCGCTTTTACGAAGGAGCGCCAGGGCACGAAAAATATTTTCGTTGCCATGCTCTTTGGCAATGCTATTTTGAAGTATTTCAAAACCTCTCTCGTCCAATGCCGCAAGGTCGGGGTACGGTAACATCATTCTTTGTTTTTGAGATTTATCATTAAGATCATGGTCTTCGAGATCGTTTGCATGCACCAGCCAGTCATAATAATATGGCTCGCTTAGAGCAAGATTGCTACCATTTCTCCCCTCAGGGACGTGTTCAAGTATATTAACTATGTTTTTCTTAAACTCATTGGAAACAGGCTTATCACGATAATCAAACACTGATGACATATGCAATCGGTGGAGCTTTCCGACGAGATCTTGTTTTGAAGAACGCATACGCTCCCTAGCTTCTGGCGAAGTAAAATAGGAAGGTGGAAGAGAAAGTGTATGACTGTGGGGAAGCTGTTCGTGCATAAAAGTATTATATGCTGTATTTTTAATTCAACATACACACGTTCGGCCTTTGTTACTGGCCGAGTTTTGCGGTAAGATCACGCAGCGCATTGCCACGATGGGAATAGGTGTTTTTTTCTTCAGGCGTTGACTCTGCCATGACTTTTTCTCTACCTTCTGGTACGAGGAAACAATCAAATTCAAATAGATCGACTGGTGCTGGCACAACCGTGCCATGGACGCTTCCCTCGCCGACAATAAGCGTGTCTTTGTCTTTCATGAGTGCAAGTCTACATACTGCATGAGCCTTCGTGTCAGCAAAACGACGGGACACCTCCACAGCCGGCATTGCCTCCCAAAAATCGCGCGAATATGGGCCAGGAAAACCATTGAGCTCAGCGAGATGAAAAGACACATCATCCACCAAAACTGGCTTTTGAAAATGCTCATATGCTTGTTTTACTTTATGCGCCAAAATCTTCTCCGGTGTACCTTGGATCTCATAGGCATCAGGCACCATTCCCTGCTCGCAATCAAAAAACTCCTTGAGGTATGCCTCAAGCTCTTTGTATTTGTAGGCGTTGCCAGTGACTATGATAAGTGAAGGTTTCATAGTTGCAATCTAATAACCTTTACATGAGAACTAAGAATTAAGTAGATTAAATTTTAAGCGATACTTACATGAGTCTTCAACGATGTGAAGATCATCATGTGTTGTACTGCTCTCAGCGGTACACATATTAATTCTTTGTATGGGGCATTCTTTTGCTACCGAAAAAATAATAACTGAAAATACAATATTTGAATACTCACAAGTTTCACAAATAGATTCGCCGACTACTCCTGGACTGCACGCACAATCTGATTTTTGACAAGTAAAAAATTTAGGTTTCCCTGTTACAAGACCAGGGAGAACAAACCCGATACATATTATAACAGCTAGGACAATAATAAATATTTTCATAACTAAATATCAAGCTCCGCCATCTTGGCATGGGTTTGGATGAAAGTTTTGCGTGGAGCGACTTCTGAGCCCATCAACATATCAAATACTTTGTCAGCATCTACTGCATCAGTGATACCAACTTGCTTGAGAATACGACGAGCTGGATCCATTGTTGTCTCCCAGAGCTCTTCTGCGTTCATTTCTCCGAGACCTTTATACCGCTGGATATGAATCTTGGTAGATTTTGGTTTTCCACCCTTTGTTTCTGTTGTTTCCTCGCCGTTTTCTTCGGCCTCATTTTCCTCACTCGAATCAGTCTCTTCTATTTCTAGATCTGGCGCATCTTTGCCGATAATACCCACTTTTTCTTCATCGCTATAAGCATAGAAAATCTCTTTGCCTTTTTTGATCTTATAGAGTGGCGGCTGAGCGATGTAAATAAATCCCCCATCGATCAGTGGTCGGAAATAGCGGTACAAAAGTGTAAGAATCAGTGTGCGAATGTGCGCACCATCCACGTCCGCATCTGTCGCAATGATGATTTTGTGGTATCGAAGACGTGAAATATCAAAAGTGTCCCCGATCGCTGTCCCCATGGCGACGACGAGATTTTTGATCTGTTCTGAGGCGAGCATCTTATCGAGACGTGCACGCTCAATGTTCAATATTTTTCCTCGAAGCGGGAGTATGGCTTGTGTACGACGATCACGGCCAGTCTTGGCTGTGCCGCCTGCAGAATCTCCTTCCACGATAAATATTTCTGACTCTGATGCATCTTTGGTCTGACAGTCAGCAAGCTTACCAGGAAGCGTCATACCTTCAAGTGCGCCCTTTCGAAGGACGGAGTCCTTTGCAGCTTTGGCAGCCTTACGAGCACGGACAGCGAGTATTGCTTTGCCGATAATAGCTTTGGCTTCTTCGGGATTTTCTTCCAAGAAATTTGAAAAAGCTTCACCGAAAACAGTGTTGGTCGCTCCTTGTGCTTCCACCGAGCCGAGCTTGCCTTTGGTCTGACCTTCAAATTGGATTTCACGAAGCTTGACCGATATCACTACCGTCAGACCTTCGAGCACGTCTTCACCGGTAAATCCTCCATCTGCTTCTTTGATATAGCCTTCCTTTTTTCCGTAGGAATTGAGAAGACGTGTGAGCGCAGTTTTGAAACCAGTCACATGCGTACCACCTTCTTGAGTATAAATATTGTTTGCAAACGGTACGATCTTGGAAGATATATCGTCAACGTACTGAAGCGCGATCTCGACTTGAGCTCCTTCTGCTTCTTTGTCGACATAAAACACGCTGCTGTGGATCGGCTTTTGATGATTGTTGTAAAACTTTACCAAAGACACCAAGCCACCTTCAAAATAAAATGAATGTGATGGCGCTTCAAGACCAAGCTCACTAAACCAAAACACATCGTCAAGGTCGAGCTTGCCTTCATGCTCTCGTGCATCGATGACTGTAATACGAAGACCTTTTACTAAATAGGCTTGCTGGCGAAAATGATTCACAATCGTGTTCCAATCGAATTTTACTTCTTTGAAAATTTCTATATCAGGCTTGAAGGTAATGATCGTACCACGAAGCTTTGAGCTGGCAACTTTTTTGACGGCAGCTTTTTTCTTACCTTGCGAATATTCTTGGAGATACTTGCCCCCGTCACGGTGCACCTCAGCACGGGTAAGAATCGAGAGTGCATTCACCACAGATGCGCCGACACCATGAAGTCCTCCGGAGACTTTGTAGCCTTCCCCGCCAAATTTTCCTCCTGCATGGAGCGTGGTCATGACTGTCTCAAGCGCTGAAACTTTTGTTTTAGAATGAATATCAACAGGGATACCACGGCCATTGTCGGCAACGCGAACTCGCTCGTCTGGAAGCAAGGTGACTTCAATACGATTACATTCGCCTGCCATCGCTTCGTCGCGAGAGTTATCAAAAATTTCCCAAATCAAATGATGGAGTCCTTCTACGCCCGTGCCGCCAATATACATACCCGGACGCTTTCGTACTGGCTCAAGACCTTCCAACACAGAAATGTCTTCTGCTCCATATGATTTCTTTTTTTCAGCCATAGTTTTGGTAAATAAATGCCGCCAGAGGCGGATCCGCCTTTGGCGGAAAATAGTGTTTATAAAGGGTTTTTTCTACCCTTAGAGTATAGCATATTTACAACCACAATGGAAGTATGAGAAGGCAGTTTTTACCTTGCAAAATAAAGGTATTTTAGCGTATTTGCCAATTTTCTTCCTCTTTTATTTTTGCTGCTATTTTATCCATTACGGCATTGACTTCAACATCGGTCAGGGTGCGATCGGGGGCTTGAAAAACGAGCCGGAACGCATATGACACTTTGTCCTCTTTTTTATATTCATCCACTAATTTCGGCTCATAAACAAGCAACTCTCCTGCATTCTCTTTTATAACTTTATAAACTTTACCACTTTCGACTTCTGTTGGTACCCATATAGAAATATCGCGTGTGATAAATGGGTAGAGAGACCACATCGAAAATCGTTGAGTGTGGTGGTGTAGCTGTGAAGCAGGTAGCAAATCCCCGTATGTCTCACCACTTGCCACTTCCAGTTCATGCGTTTTTATAAATTCTTCAAGTGACATTTCAGTAAGATTTTTCTTGTCGCCATACGCCACATGTATCATTTCCCCTTTTTTCGTAAAGACAGTACCAATTTCAAAAATTTTTGCTTGCGTATTTAAAAGCGGTAAATTGCGCTCGTTGAGAAGGATGGCTTCCTTGATGCCGTCAGAGAGGTTGGTGCGGAGAAACTTTTTGTCTGACGCACTTGCTAATACCTCCACATCGCCCGTGTTACGAAATCCATAAGTCATGACTTCAGAATATTCATCTTTGAGAAGTTTTTCACGCGCATGGAGTATGTGTAAAAATACTGGATTGGCCTTCGGTGCAAAATCAATCTTTGGAAGCACGGGGGTGATTTTGTCGTATCCAAGAATACGGCCGATTTCTTCAGCTAGGTCGTGAGGTCCCGTAAGATCAAGGCGCATGCACGGCACAGTGAATGTAAATAACTCTCCTTCACGCACAAATGTCCACGAGTAGCGCTTAAAAATATCTTCAATCATTTCGCCAGTCACCGCACTACCGAGATGATGATTGATATACTCGACAGTAAATTCGATTTTCTTTTCTTCGTAGGGCGCATGATTCACATCAACAATTTCTTCAAAAACCGCATCCGGACACATCTCAGCAATCAAGGCCGAGAGTTCCATCATGCCATACGCTGCAGCTTCCGGGCTCAAATCATTTTCAAATCGCTTGCGCGCATCGGAAAGTATGCCAAGCCGCGCACCAGTGCGGCGCACTGTGACAGGATCGAAGTTGGCCACTTCAAGCATGAGCTCAGTCGTGTCCTCTGCAATTCCCGAATCAAGTCCCCCTTTCACCCCCGCCAGAGCCAATGTTTTCCCTTCACCGTCCGTAATAACCATATCTGAATCCTGCAA
Organism: uncultured Candidatus Saccharibacteria bacterium; assembly: GCA_964496425.1. Lineage (GTDB taxonomy): Bacteria > Patescibacteriota > Minisyncoccia > Phycocordibacterales > UBA9973 > CAZBZO01. The sequence goes on from CAZBZO010000004.1 coordinate 51,810, forward strand.
CTTCACTTTCATTTTTTCCGAACCCAAAAGCTCAAGTTCTTCTCCATCCTTCGCATTCGTAATTCGTAATTCGTAATTCCTAACTTTTCTTGTATCGAACGCATGCGTTGGCTGTCCGCAGTCAAACATAGTGAGGTTGGTCGCATCGACGATATTGTTGATACTCCGCTGGCCAATCGATTCCAAGTGTTTCACTACCCAATCAGGTGACGGACCGACTTTTATGTTACGGACGATCCGTCCCATATAGCGGCGACATTTGTCTGTTTGAATATCGATTTTGAGATTGGTTTTTCCAATATCGGTAATTGTTTTGTATTTGGGTCTTGGATCTTGATATGCGAGCCCAAGTTGTCCAGCAAGCTCCATACCGATCCCATGATGCGATAGAAGATCATGCGCGCGATGTGGCAGAATATTGATATCAAAAATAGTGTCTCCGTCTGACAATTTCTCTACCCCCTCCACCTCACATAAATGATAGTTAAAAACATCCACAAGCGATTCTGCTTCAGGAATTTCGGGTACGTACCATTTAAGCCAGTTGTAAGAGATTTTCATAATTTAAAACTGATTAAGTCGCAAATCACCCTGGTAAAAGAGTCGCACGTCGGGAATATTCCAGCGGATCATAGCAATACGATCAAGCCCGCCGCCGAAGGCGAATCCCTGGACTTTTTTCGGATCAAGGCCGAGATTTTCCAAAACTTTCGGGTGAAGCATACCGCCGCCCATCATTTCAAGCCACTTACCTTTAAACTTAGCATGCACTTCCACTGACGGCTCGGTAAATGGAAAGAAGCTCGGACGAAATTCAATTTCCGTGTCCTCGCCGAGCACCGCTTTGTAAAATTTGATCAATACGCCTTTCATATGGGCGAGCGTAATATCACTACCTACCATGCATCCATCGATCTGATAAAACTGCATTTCGTGTGTCGCATCAGTAGCTTCATTGCGAAACACTTTGCCGATAGAAATATACGCAGCAGGAATTCTTCCATTTTTCGCAGATTCCTCCAACATCCGCGCACTCACCGATGTCGCATGCGTACGAAGCACACCTGCTGCTCCCTTTTCACTTTTTGCTTCTCCTTTTATCCAAAACGTATCTTGCATATCACGGGCTGGGTGATCTTTGGGCACGTTAAGCACATCAAAGTTATACCATTCGGTTTCCAGTTCTGGCCCCATGGCAATTTCAAATCCCAAATCAGCAAAAACCCGATAGGCTTCGTTTTGGAGGATGGTGAGAGGATGTTGAGTACCGTTCATATTTAACGTCGTTTTACGGAATATTTTTCCCTACTCCGACTATAGTCTATCTTAAATGACCGTCCATCCTTATCCTTAAAATACGCTTTGTGATTTTTGTAAGCCTCTACAAAAAGCGCTCCTACCTCTCCACGGTCAAGTTTGTCTAAATACTCAACACCCTTTTTATCGTCATCACTTTCATATGACGCCTCCCATTCTTTTTTTTCATGTATATATTTACTGCTCATAGGTATATCTTAGCTATTTTACGAGAGAGCACAAGGGCAGAGAGTATGCTATCCTTTTTATATGACCCGCACGACCCTTGTCACCCTCATTAGCCTCATCATCATTTTTGGCCTTCTTGGCTTGTATATTGGCTGGCGTGACAACGGTCCAAATGACACATCACCTAGCTTAGAACAATAAGATCCCGGAGTTTGCAATACTCACATTTTTTTTCATTGCAACGCTCATTCCAAAACGAAAGGGTGATAATTTCCTCGGCAGTTTTTTGGATAAGTGCTGTGAGCTCACGCACTTCTTCGTCGGTGATTTCAAATTCTTCTTTGCGATACTTTCCGCTATCGTCGGGCTCAATAAAATCAAGTGTACCGGAATGCATCGACAATTTACCGTCATTGTAATGACTCAAAAGTAATTTATAGAATGTCATCTGCCGATAATAATTGCCGTCCGCGCTTCGCGTTTTGCCCAAGATTTCGTTTCGTGTTTTTGGTTTGCCGGTTTTATAGTCGACAACGTTTACAAGATTGTCATTCACAAACTCCAGCTTGTCGAGTACACCAGTGAGTTTGATGTCGCCTGCGATCAAAACACCGTTGATGCGATATTCCGTGACACAATTAAGATTCCATGTACCAGCGTAGGCGTCGTACCAGCCTCCAAGTGAGCGAATACCTTTTTCACGCAGGAGCACGACTTCCCCAGGTGGAATGGATTGCCGGTTCAAGTATCCCTCAAAACTCTCAAGTAGAAAATCCTTGCCTGTCTCTTCTTCTTTGATGCGTTTGAAAAAGTCCTGGAGCGCATGATGGACCGCAATACCGTAGGCTTGCGGGATCTCCGGTGCTTTGGGAATACGGATGAGATTGATATAAAAATATTTCCAGGGGCATTCGAGGTAGTTGTTTAAGGCAGTCGGTGAAAATCCTTGCGCACGGAAAAGCTCGGTGACAAAAGCACGATGATCTTCAATGCCGGACACTGGTGTGGCATGTCTAAAAAAAATGTCACGATTCTTCAGATAGTCCTTTCCAATCGCTTCCGTATCTACTTTTTCAATAAGCTCGGGTTTTATTTCGCCAATAAACGAACTCGGCAATTGCTCCCTGCCATCATCATTCTCTCTGGCATAACTAATCGTCACGCCTTTCTTCGCCCGTGTCAGCGCCACATAAAATAAGCGCCGCTCTTCGGCGTTGGCGTCATTTGAAGTATCAGCAATCTCTTCAGTCTTCTCTTTAATTTTAGCTTTAGTTTTTGGCATTAGTTCTATCGTACAGGAATGAGCTTAGGATTCCAAGTTAGTAAAAATGAAAAAGACTAACCTTGCTAGTTTAAAATCTTGCCTTGTATTTTTCTCAGAGTGAGCGTACTATTGGGGTATTAATATATATATAAATTCTAATACAAACATGGAAAACAAATTTAAAAACATAATAGAAAATAACCAATTTAATACAAATTTTAAGAGATTAAGAAATTTTCTGGTTGCTTCGTTAGCTGTTTTTTCACTTAATAAAGCGGAAGGTCAAGCACTCAAAAAAGATTTGATGATAAGCCCAGAACAACAAATTTCAATTATAAATGAGATACGCACCATTGATAGTTTGGTGCTAGAGCTCACAGATCGTTTTGGTAATAAACAATCATTGACTGAATTGGTAAACGAAAAGGAAAAAAGCCTCGCGGGTCAATATGGAGAAGATTATGTGAATAAATATGTATCTGCGACAGACCCTAGATTTGTTGTTTACAGATACGGAACTAATATAGAAGGTCCAGTTGAATTTAAAGATGAAAATTTTCCCGCTGATTATCCTATAAAACAATATCGATATTACGGTTCGCATGGTAATGATATTTATATAGGTGATAAAAAATGTGAAATCGTTTGTAGTTATGCGTATGAATCATCAACCGATTCTACAAAACAAAACATAGTAAATGTTATAGATTATTCGGGAGATATCCCACTTACTGAAAAGTGTAACGATACTTTAAATTTTGCAAAGTTCGGCTATACTGAATCTGAATCTACAGATGTATCATTAAATAATAAAATGTCTGTTCATAACTATACATATGAGGATTTGATTGAGAATCTTAACAATGTAAATGCTTTAATAAAATTAGAAATTTCTAAAAAAAGTAAATAGAAAATATTCTATCTCCAGGTTTAACCTGGGAAGTTATGGATTTGGTCACCAAAGTGGATAAGTGGAGCGAAAATTTGACAAGCCTCCTACTAACAAGGTTTACTGCAAGATTAGTCCTTACTAGTGGTAAGTTGATACACTCTATCGATCAATTTTAACCGCTCCACATTTCTTTTATCACCAAAATGGCCAGCATAGGCGTGAATGATGTAGACGTATTCAAACTCTAGTCCTTTGGCGCGATGTACCGTCATCAGTCGTACTTTGTTTTTATCGAGTGTTCCCTTTCGTCTCCTGATGAAAAGATTGTGCTCACGGATGGTGTCGATGTAGGTGAAAAAGTCAGCTAGTGTGGCACCGGATTTGCGTGCAATAATTTTTCGTGCTTCGTCAAAAAGATTGGAAAGCGCATCCATCCGCTCTTCGAGCGCAGGACCTTTGAGGATGCTATCGAGGAGTCCGCTTTCGGTCATAACTCGCTCGAGAAACGGCAAGAGTGGTTCGTTGTGGCTTTCACTGACCCAGTCTGACAATCGGGAAAACATGTTCTCAAGCGCAGTCTTATTTTCTAGCGGGACCCTAGCTAAACTCGCTTTGTCTAAGAGAAAATCATACAGTGTTATTTTGGTCGCTGTTTCATCATTTCCACGAACATCATATGCGCTACGAATCACGCGATAGACATCGAGTGGTGCAATGCCCCAGAGATCAACATGGAGTGCCGTAGCAAGTATTTCATTGTTGCCGTATTCATGAATAGCACGCAAGACGGCAATAAATTTTGCTACATCGGGCTCGGAGAAAAGATCTTGATCGGACTCGATAGTATACGGAATATTCATTTTGGCTAAAATATTGGCCATCGGAAACGCATCGGCATTGTTGCGATACAATACGGCAATCTCGCTAGCTGTAACTCCTGATTTTATTTTTTCTTTAATATCTGTGGCGACAAAATAGAGCTCTTCATCCGTCTTGGCGAATTCTGCAATTTTGATTTTTGACTCAGAGTGATTGCTCTTTGCTGCAAGCGATTTTTGGCTCGCAATCAAACTCTCTGCCGAGTCGAGAATGGATTGTGTCGAGCGGTAGTTTTCCGAAAGTGCAATCAATTTCGCGTCAGAATACATATCCCGGAAATAATAAAAGTTTTCAAGCGATGCACCTTGAAAGCGGAAGATGGCTTGTTTTTCGTCACCCACGACAAAAAGATTTGGGCTCGAGTGGAAGCGTGCCATAAGCTCGAGGATTTTATTTTGCGCATTGTTGGTGTCTTGATGCTCGTCGACCAGCATGTACTGGTATTCTTCTTGGAGTATCTGGAGAAGGCCAGCATTATCGGAAAGCGCTCGTAGTACTTCCATAATCATATCGGTAAAGTCGTAGAGCTTTCCCTCGGCAAGCACTTTTTCATAGGCGCTATACATCACCCCAAGTTCCTTATTTTTAGCAATCAATTTTTCAAGTTTGAGATACTCCCCTTTCACCTTACCTATGTGTGCACCTTTGGCATGCACTTTATCTGGAATATTTTCATACGCTCGCTCTTCCGCCGCCACAAGCTCCGCAAAACGCTCGCAGGATATGCCTTCGCGCTTAAGCTCGCCGATCGATGAGACAATATCTCGCACATATAAATATCGATCACCATATGGTCGCAAAAGAACGAAGGGAATATTTTTCTCTTCAATCAAATCCTTCACCACCCCGACTTGATCCACTTCGGTGATCGGCCGCGAGCCGATAATGCGCGGAAAATATTCTGGGTAGGTGTTGATGATATGCTCAGCAAATCCGTGAAATGTATGGATGGCGACCTGATAGGCCTGTGAACCGATCAGGCTAGCCAGACGCTTCCGCATGTTGGCAACTGCTGCTTCAGTAAAAGTAAGTGCCAATATCTGCTCCGGTGCGGTATCTGTACATTTCAAAATGTTGGCAATGCGAAGCGTGAGAATCTGGGTCTTCCCGGTGCCGGGACCCGCGATCACCATGACCGGCCCTTCAATCATATCGACAGCTTCTCGTTGGGCACTATTGAGCTTTTTGTATTCTTCTTCAAACGTCGGTTCCATAGACTCATCATAGGTGATTTCAAAGCCAAAACAAAATGACCTTCCAGATGAGCGGAAGGCCATTAAATTTATTCGAACGAGAGATACTTTGTCATCCTGAGCGCTTGAGATGATAATGAGGCGCAAAAAGACACACAAATAAAATAAACAAGCTTGCGAACATCGATGAGAATATTATCATCGGTAAGATAGTAAGCCATGTGGGACTTATTCCCAGCCAATGAAAAATATTAATTACAGCAACAGTTACAACTGCATAATTACAGATATAAAATAGTTGCGCGATCTTAATATTTTTAATCAACAAAAATACCTGCAACAGCGCAACGAAAACACCAATACCGGCGCACAACATAAATCCTATGAGGTCCTGGTTATTCCAAGATTTGTATACATAGTATGCAAATGGGAAAAATCCAAGTAATGTAAAAAAACTGAGTGCTTTTGCCAATAATATTGGTAGCACAGATCCGATGATTTTTAGGCGCATGTGAAACAAATTTTGAGGTGAGGAGAAATTCAAATACACAAAATCTTTATGATTTCGAGGTCATTTGAACATATTTAGTGAGTCAAAGTCAACCAAGCAACGCATCCCCCACCTTATACGCTTCCCCGGCGCCCATAGTGACCAGCACATCGCCAGAGCCAAGATTTGTATCACGGAGAATTTTTTCTGCCTCCGAAAAGCTGCACGCTTGGGCTTTTATACCCTTTTTTTGAACCGCATCAGCGAACTTTTCCGACGAAACTTCCGGATCAGGGCTCTCGCGAGCGAAATATATAGGCAGTACTATCACTTCATCGGCATCAGCAAAAGACGCGACAAAATCATCAAACAAGGCTTTGGTCCGCGAATACAGATGCGGCTGGAAAACTACCGTGAGGCGTTTCTCATTTTTGGGATAGAGCTCACGCAAAGCTTGTAGGCTGGCTTTGATCTCTGTCGGATGATGCGCATAGTCGTCGTAGACGATTGCACCCGCGCTCGTCGTCCCCTTTTTCTCAATTCTTCGCGCAGTGCCAAAAAATGCCGAAAGTGAAGTCTCGTATTCTTTTTCACCGATACCGAGGTAGTCGAAGGCTGCGGAGGCAATCGTAGCATTCATTTGATTGTGGATACCTGGAAGCGCAAGTGCTCGACGCTTTTCGAATGAGTCCGCGTCAATCACTCGTGCAGCAATACCTTTCACGACTTCAGGAATATTTGGGAAAGACATGTTTACGATCACGACACCGTCGGCCGGTACTTTTTCTGCCAGAGTACGAAAGGCGCTTTTGATATCGTCGAGATCTTTATAATAGTCGAGGTGATCGGCGTCGACATTGGTAATGAGGAGCACTTTTGGAGAGAGATTGAGAAAACTACGGCGATATTCGTCGGCTTCAACGACAAGATATTTACTGTTGCCCTTCACAAAGTTGGTATCGATGTCCGAGATAAGCGAGCCGACAATCACCGTCGGGTCGTAGCCCACATCCATAAGCACATGCGCCACCATGCAGGTCGTGGTAGATTTGCCGTGACAGCCGGCAATAGCGATCGTGTATTTATCTCTAGAAATACTTTCAAGCATTTCAGGATATGAAAATACTTGGGGAAATCGCGCTCGCACAGAAGCTAGGAAATCCTTGGCATAGACTTCAAGTGCCCTCGTGTAGATCACCAAGTCTGTATCGGGAGGTATCGTTTCCAAACGTTGACCAATATAGACACGTGCACCTTCGCGTTCAAGCGTATCGACAAGCGCCGAGCGTTCATGGTCTTGGCCACTTACCTCTTTCCCTTCGCCCAAGAGCATACGAGCTATCGCCGAGACACCGATGCCGCCGATGCCTAAGAAGTGAACTTTTTTTATTTTTGTGAGGTCTATATTCATTTTAAGTAGAATTTCCCCATAATTATTTCAACCCCTTCACTATTTCTACAAACTGATCATTGCGGTCGTACACATTTATAAATTGGCCAAAGGAAGCAAAAGCTGGGCTAAAAAGTATAACGTCTCCCGGCTTAGCTTTTGCCTGAGCGTTTACAATAGCTTCTTTGAGGGTTAGAGCATCTTCAGCTTTCAATTTTGATTTCCGGGTCAAAATCTTAAACTTTGTGGTACCTGATCCTGGAAGCAAGATCACTGCTTTACAGAAAATTGAGATCTCTTGCGCTAGTTCCCAGGCATCAAGCCCTTTATCGGCACCACCCATAATGAGAACAATATTTTTCTTCTCAGGATCACCGACCGCACGGAGCGCTTTGATCGTCGAGTGAGGCGTGGAAGAGCTATTGTCGTTATAAATTTTTACATCGCCTATTTTCTTTACATATTCGAGCCGACCAGACACGGCCTTAAACGACTCCACTGCTTTTTTGATAGCAGCCATTGGTATGTGAAGCGTACGTGCAGTTGCTATCGCTTGGGCAACATTGGCATGATTGTGCTCGCCGAGGATTGGAATTTGCCAAAACATTGGCACATAGGAACCATGCGCCAAGACTAGAGTCCCAGGATAATTTTCTGGAATACGCTTTGCAATGTCTTCCGAGACTACGAGAATATCGCCCCTTTTCTGATATTTAAAAATGTTGGCTTTATCGGCAAAATAACTTTTGAGATCATTATCATAATAATTCATATGCTCTGGCGTGAAGTTCGTGAAGAGCGCGATATGAGGAGAAATCTTTGCATCACCAAATCCTTGAAGCTGCCAACTCGAAAGCTCAAGGACGACAATGTCGCCGGATTTTATTTTCGGCAACAGATTGAGGGTGGCCACACCACGAATGTTGCCAGCAATATGCGCCCGCTTCCCTGCGACTTTCAGTATTTCATATATGAGCGTCGAGGTTGTTGTTTTACCTCTTGTTCCCGTCACCCCAATGACTGTAATATTTTTCGGGGCGAGTGCAACAAAGAGTTCGTCATCCATACGGATCGGTATGCCTCGCGCGCGAGCATGAGCAATATACATTGAATCAAGCCGCACGCCTTGAGCTTTGAGTACAAAATCACAATCTTCAAAATCTTTGAAGTCATGGCGGCCAAGCACCAGTCTGACATTTTTGTATTTTTTAAGCGGAGCCACCGAAGCCGCAAGTTCTTTCTCGGTTTTAAGATCCGTCACCGTCACCTGCGCTCCTGCTTTCGCTAAAAAGACCGTATCTCCTAAGCCCTTTCCAAGAAGCCCAAGACCCATGACGGTCACTTTTTTACCTTTTAGGAAGGCTTTGTAGGTCATAGTGCCATAGTACCACGACCTACCTACGAGGGAAAACTAACAGTTTTTGCGGAGAATGAGTCAATACAGTGGCACCAGTCTTTGTTACTATATATGTATCTTCTATACGGATACCAAGACGATTTTTGATATAGAGCCCTGGCTCGATCGTAAAAATCATATTTTGTTTAAATGTCGGCAAAAGGCGTTTCCAGTATATCCGCGGTGCCTCGTGAATACGCGTGCCCACACCATGACCGAGCGTATGGATAAAATATTTTCCATACACACCAAGCGCATCGCGTACCACAAAGTCAGCCAGCGCACATTTGGCTCCAGCACGCACAACTCTCTCCGCAGTTTGTTTTGCGGCTAAAACAAGAGCATATATCTCCTTCTCTTTTTTGCTCGGCTGGCCGACGTATACGGTCCGGGTCATGTCAGACATATATTTTTGATACACCACGCCAAAATCAATAATCACAAAACCCTTGAGCTTTGCATCGGTCGATGGTGGATGGATGTCGTTGCCGGCACGCGGGCCAGACGTCACGATTGGTGGGAAGCTTGGCTTTACTCCGCGCTTTTTCATTTCAGCCAGTATAAAATCCCGGAGCTCGATTTCGGTCCCAAAATAAAAATTACCGACAATCTTTTTAAAAATAGTGTCAGTGATCTCGCATGCTTTTTCGATTTTTGTGATTTCAGAAGCAGTTTTAACTATTGGCATTTTTTTCGAGATACGAAAATAGAATCGGTAACCCCGGATAACTTACGTACTTTGGATCATTGTCTTTAATTTTTTGCTTATACTCTTTGAACGGTATCCAGCGAATATCTGATACTTCACTTTTCTGTAGCTTGACTGTACTACTATCAAAATCTTTTTGTACGCTATAAATATCTACATACTCATTATTTTTAACACCATTTGGAAAAGTATTCTTTCCAAAAATCGATCCGAGATAGGTAAAACTATCTTCGCTAAAAACAAGCCCGAGTTCTTCTCTGGTTTCTTCAACTGCAGTTTCTATAGAAGATACGCCGCTCGGGATATGCCCCCCAGAAGATAAAAACCACATTGACGGATATACCCACATATTAGGTGAGCGAAGCTGGAGCAGAATCTCATTTTGAGAATTATAGATATAGACATGTACCACGCGGTGCCATAAACCTTGAGCGTGAACTTCCTTGTTAGAAACCACACGCCCTGTCTTTCCCCCGTTTTCATCAAGAACATCAAGCATTTCTTCACTGTTCGTAACTGATAACTCTTCCTTTGTAACTATTTCTCCCCATCGCCACTTTGGCTTTTCGCCTTTCAGATAACATACAAGAAAGAGGGCAACTGTACTAATTACAAATGGTATTACAAATCCGATCAGCGTATCGCTTGCCGAATGCGAAGATTGATCAATATCTTTAAACTGCCAGACAAGCGCGGCAATATAGATGCCCATAACCAGCCAGCCTTCCCACGTAGCCGGATACCATCCCCAACCGTATTTTTTAGCTTTAAACCAATAGTTCTTGCTCACTCAGCTAGTATACCTAATCCTTAAATTTCCACCACAATACTTTTTTGTCTTTGTATCCCGGATGCTTTGCCATATAGACCAGAGACCTACAGACATAGAGCATGCAACGATCTACGTGCGTTCCTGCGAGCTTTTCAAGCTTGGCATACATTTTCTCGGGATCTGCACTCTTCATATCAGCAAGCGACCGGTAACCAAGCGAATAGATATCCTCTGCTGTCGCGGGACCGACATTGGGAAGTTTCTGTAGTGCCTTGAGAATCTGTTTTTTATTTTCTATCGCCATATTTTTCGATCCACCACTTTTTAATCATAGGCAAAGACTGCGTCGAAAGATAAAATCCGAGGGCGGGCACTAATGCATTTACGAACGGATTTTCATTTTTAATAATTATCAAGAAAACTACTGCCACTACATAGGTCAGTAGGCAAATCGAAAACACGCGAAAGTGGCTTCGTTCCCAGGCTTTATCAAGCTCCACGCGCTGATTGCGCACTTTCACATGCTCGATTTCCGTTTCGAGTTTTTGCAATCTCTCTTCCATTGATTATTCCAATCTTTTTTATTAACTATTTACTACTAACTACTTTCTATTTACTGCCTCTACATCCACGCTCCTAAAATCGCACCGAATACAAGGAGGGATACAAGTTGGAATCCTGCAGTGATAAAGAAAAGATGCCACGCGTAAACTCGAGGCCGAGCGCTCCACATGGCGTTACCGGCATTGATTGGCATTGCAAACCCAAGCCAGGTCCAAAACGCAGCTGAGAGTCCTGCTGTGGCGCCTGCAGTACCCAAATAGCTCATGGCCATAACAATAATATGAGATAAGACAAAGAGTTGAATCAAAAGAAGCACAAATTGGGTCAGATAGAGCTTCCACATACCTTTTTGTATTTCTGCCATTTTTTCTGGTGACATGTTCATGTCCATACCAGTTGCTTTTATAAAAGCAGGTCCAAAAAGCATTTTGGAATGCCAGAGCATTCCGATCACCATACCAACAATGCCACAAACAAGAATCGCGAGATAATTTACTTCAATCATGAAATAGTAAGTAGTAAATAAGTTAGTAGTAAGTAAAAACTTACACGAACTACACTACAAAAATTAATTAATAAATTCGACTATTGATTTTTAATAACGAAATCCGAAAATATTTTCAAATCTTCACTTGATACTGCGTTTCGAGCGCTCGTATGTGCAACCCATGTGCGGTAACCTTTAAGACATGTAAATGCAGAGACTCCTGGAACGAATGGCCCAAATTGATCCGGTGTACACGCTGACCAAGCTGGCGGGTTGCCCCAATGATCCCCCCAGCTAATTACCATATCATGATCTGGCGGCATAGTTCCTCGAAAAGTAGGAATTGCATCTGCAGTAAGCGCCTGCGGATCCATAGGAACAGCACTTGTATCTGAATAATATTCAATAATATTCATCTCTTGCGGATAATAGAAACCAAATGTAGGGGACTTGAGCCATCCGTCAGGAATCGACTCAATAATAGGATCAGCTGTGTTGTTTGTTTCAATTTGTCCAGGCAATATCAAATTTTTATCTACATATCCTTCTTCTTTTTTCTCTACAATGAGCCAAATAATGATCGCCACTAGAACTAGTATTACTACAATGAGCACCTTATTTGTTTTCGGGGACATAGTTAAAAAATTATTTTAATAATTTCGACTAATTTAAGTTATAAATATCAACTCCTGGCTGTAAGCCATTTTCTGGATAGTAAATCGTTTGTGTACAGGTTTTACTAATCGCACTGCATGCCATTTCTTCAGAAGTAGCAACGTGGTCGGAAGGATAAAAAGCACCACATGAGCCAACTTTTATTCCTGTTTCATCATACGCCGTGACCCCACCATCCGCCATACCTACGTACGGATTACTCACAAAGAAGGTATTGCCTTGGTATAAACATTCCTTCACGCTGCCAGTTGGATATTGCGCTACGAGCCCTTTCAAAAAGGTAATCTTTGGATCTGGGGCAGGCGGTTGTGGTGTTGGAGTAGGAGTTGGTGTCGGAGTTACAACCGGCTGCTGATCCTCCTCGGTTGGATTTGTGGTTGGTTGTATTTGGTCAGATGAAGTATTGTATGGATTTATATCTTGAACATTGATTTTCGGCTTAAATGCAATATAGGCTAAAAGTGCGATAGCAATGAGGAGAAGTATAATAACGATCGGATTTGTTTTTGATGACATAAATATTTTATTATTTTAAAATTTATTCAAGAGGAAATTTATCTTCAGCCTTGAGATATGTATTGAGTTCCTGCAAGGCTTCGGTATCAAAATGCGCACCATGCCAATCCTCCCATTCGTCGTCTGAATTAAATTTTTTTGCAACTTCTGTGAGAATTGAACTTGAAATTTTCCCTTGCTCGACTAAGTCATTAAGCTTATCTAATACATTCAAATTTCCATCAACAAATTCTTTGACTTCTTTCGGAGTCGAGTTTTCTATTTCTTCAAACCGATCAAAATTTCCAATCATAATTTTCTACTATTAGTTAATAAAATTCACGTACCATAATTATACCTCGTGATGGGTATTTTGGCTGTGGAGAGTGGGGGCGTGGATTTGTTTGGAATGTTTACTGAAAACTACGTAAAAATCTTTATATTGGAGCCCTTGGAGTATGACGCCGAAAATAAGGGCAAACAAAAAGCCAGAATACATACCTGAGCCCACCAGTATGAAAAAGAGGAGGAGGGCGCATATCCACGCTCGGATATAGATGGTTACGCCATATCCTTCATTGTTGATAGTCGTGAGCACGCCTCGTTTGGCAGTACCTTTACCCAAGAGATGTTCAGCGACGAGAAACCCACAGGCGACAAAAAGTAGGAAAAGTATGATGCTCATAGACTTAGGATAGCGCGTTGAGACTAAAAAGCAAAGAGCCCGCTTGCGGGCTCTTTGCTTTTTGAGTCATTGAGATTATTTCATTCCTTCAGTCTTTTCGTGTCCGGTGCACATACCACCTTTACAGGTATCGCATCCATCACAAGCACTTTTGCAGTCTGATCCGCACATCATATGACATACGCATCCCTTACCTTTACATGTGCCTTTCTTGCAGCATCCACATACGCATGGACCGAGTGCCCATCTGCCAGGACCTGAAAGCGCAATTGTGAGCGCAGACGCGAGAAGCATAAGCTCATATTCAAAGCCTTGCATGCCAGCATTGCCCATAAGGCCGCCAGCCCATTTCAATTTGAATATCACCACCGCCATAATAATAACGAGAAGGAATCCAGCAAGACGCGTGAAGATACCAAGCACCATACCGATACCGCTTAAAAATTCAGTCCAGGCGACAATGCCAGCCCAAAATGTAGCAAATCCGAGAGAGCCGAAAAACGCTTCAGTACCATCCATATTGTGGATTTTCATCCAACCGTGAGCAATAAAAATAACACCGAGCACGACGCGCAAGATAAGAAGTCCGCATTTTTTCCCTCCCCAGCTCTTCATCATTTTGTGTTCCATCATATTTTATAATTGCCTACCATTTCGGTAAGCGGTTATGGTTTTAATCTCTTTAGTATACTTCAAAGATACTTTTGCTGCTACTCTTTTTTGCTTCAAAGAAACACCTCGCAATTCCTATAAAAATGCTCGACTTAGATAGGCAGAAAACAACCATCTTCTTTTCTAAAAGAATCTCCGTTCACTAAATTTAGTACTACAGTTATATCCTTGCATTCATCATCACCCGGTCTACCTTCTTTGTAAGTGCCGAACAAGACAGGCGTGCCTGGATCAAAACCGTAAAAGGGTTCCCCAAAATATAAAAAGTCAGTTTGAATACCGTAACTTTTAATTAGTTCGCCTCCTATCTTAGATTTAAGATTTTCCAACGCACTAGCAAAATCAGAGAAATAAAGATGCTCTATGGGAATAATGTTTAATGGTGGGTCACTTTTTACTATTTTATCTCTCATCATTAGCAAAAAAGAATCGTAGGAAATTGGTTGATTTTTAATATTATTGAAGTTTGGGTCCGTATCTTTTTGGTAATAATGGAAATAATAATTTGAGATTAATTCATCTCTTCTTTTTATCGTCATCCAGTCAATATTCAAAAAATAATTTATTTCTACAAAATCAGTACTATTAGGCTGATCCACGAAAACTTTTTCTATTTTAATATGATCTTTAATATAGTTTTCTGTTACGCCGTAATTTTCCTGTAAATACCTCTTCCAATACGATATGTAGGTTTCACAATGGATGTCGGGGCAGGTAAAATCAAGCAAATTAAGGTACGTTTCATTGTTCTCTGCCACGAAAGCAGTGATTTTATCTTCTAAAGAACCGGATTTGACTTGTATAGGGAATGGAGATAGTCCAACCTTCTCCAATAGAAATACTTGAAAACCTATTATCACAATAGCAATAATTGTAATTACTAAAAATATTTTTGTTGATTTTTTCATTCTTTTTTCTTAAAACACAAGCTTGCCGAATTGGTACAAAACCGCTTGCCAGTTGTTTCTTTGGGCCCATCGTCGAAGATATGCCCGAGATGGGCGCCGCAATTGCCGCACACAACTTCGCTTCGTACCATGCCATGGGAAGTATCAGTGATAGTCTTCACGGCTTCCGGTGACAGCGCTTGATCAAACGACGGCCAGCCAGTGCCCGAATCAAACTTCGCATCACTTTTGAAAAGCGGCGCATCACATACTTTGCAGGTATACATCCCTGAATCATGATTGTTGAGTAGTTCTCCCGAAAACGGCGCTTCGGTCCCCTTTTCTTGCGTAATTCGATACTCTTCTTCCGTCAATTTCTTTTTTGTCCCGTTAGAAGTAGACACTTTGTTCGTGTCGTCGGTTCTAATGGGATTGAGTTCATCTTTATCCATATGTGTATATTTTATCACACTATTTTCGGATAACGTACCTTACCCATGGTATACTATTTTTATAAATGAAATTATTTACTCCTACACTTTTAGGCATTGCCGGCATTCTGCCAGCTATTTTCTGCTTCGTATTTTTTTTGTATCGCGAACCATCTTCAGCAATCAAAAGCGATCTTGCTGCTTCAGTGTTTCAAACGACGATTGATCCGGCAGCGCTTCGCCAAAGCTATCAGGAAAGTGAACGAAAAATAAAAATTCTCATCATGCCTGGACATGAGCCAGACTTTGGTGGCACTGAATATAAAACATTTAAGGAGCGAGAGTGGACCGTAGCTCTCGGCCAAGATATTGCCAATGAATTTTTGGACAATGATCAATATGAGGTACTCGTTGCTCGTGGCACAAGCGACTGGCATCCGCTCCTCAAAGAGTATTTCGTTCGCGAAGAAGCCAATATAGAGGCGTACCGTGAAGAAAAACGGCAAGCATTATCTGGCTTTCTGGAAAGTGGGGAGCTCAAACGAAATGAAGAAAATGTAGTACATAATGTCGCGTCGCCGACTGCTGCACTGCATCTTTTCGGTATTAATAAATGGGCAAACGAAAACAATATTGATATTATTCTTCACATTCATTTCAATGACAATGCTCGCAAGAAAACAAGCGTGCCTGGTACTTACTCTGGATTTACTATTTATGCCCCTGAGCGCCAGTACGGTAATGCAAGTGCTTCGCTTGCTGTTGCTCAAAATATTCATGATCGTCTCTCGACACTCTTTGCAGTCAGCGACTTACCGAAAGAATCCGATGGTGTCGTGGAAGACCAAGACCTGATTGCTATTGGTCAAGGTGATAGCGTCAAAGCAGCGGCCTTGCTTATTGAATACGGGTATATTTATGAATCACGTTTTGCTGAGCCAGAGCTGCGTGAAAAAATATTCAAAGAGCTCGCACTCCAAACATATCTTGGCGTGGAAGATTTTTTTGCAGGTGAGGGAACGAAAAGCTCGCCTTCGACGACGCTCATAGACGCAAACTGGAATCCCCAAAATCTCAAAGAAACATCGGAAGATCCGAACGTGCTCGGCCTACAAGCGCTGCTGACAAAAAAAGGCTTTTACCCGCCGGCGGGCGAAACCAAAAATGATTGTCCACTCTCAGGCTACTATGGTGAATGTACCGTCGAAGCAATAAAAGATTTTCAATCCGCCATTGGTCTTGAGACCACGGGCGCTGTTGGACCAAAAACCCTCCAAGCATTCGAATCTGCACGAGATACGCTTTTACTGTTTCAGTAAAATTACGCTCGGGTAATATCTCGGGGGAAAAAAATATGGAGCGTCCAATCAACGACGATTTTGATTTTCTTTGAGCGTGAAATGAATTTGAAGAGATAGACTGTCCGCCAGATAAACCAGGCCAGTTTGCCATAGAGTTTGAGGCGTCCAATATTGCCGACCGCATCCCATTGCCCAAGCGATACCAGCTCCCCCGAAGATGCGAAATGAAACGGCAGAAGTGAATCGCCTCGGAGAAGTCTCGAGAAATTTTTGCCAAAATGCTTACCCTCTGCCACTGCAATCTGCGCAAGCATCGGCAAGACGGTACCATCATCATTCTCGAAATGAGCAACGTCACCCAAAGCGAAAATATTTTGATGCTGTGGGAGACGAAAATTGTGGTCGACAATAATACGTCCTTGTTTATCCAGTGGAACTATTTCCGAAAATGTCGGTGTATTGGGCGATACCCCTGCCGTCCAGACGACAGTACCAGCGGGTATCGTAGCTCCGTCAGAGAGTAGCACCTCCCCTTTGCGGACTTCCTTGACCTTGGCATTCAAATGGAGTTCCACTTTCTTGCGCGCCAAGGTTCTCGCTGCACGAGCACGGGCATGCGGAGCAAATGGTGACAAGAGTTCACTTCCTGCATGGACGAGATGAATACGTATGGCTTCTTTGGGAATTTCTTTATGATAAAATTTCTCAAACGTGTCGTAAAACAGCTCAGCGGCCTCAGCCGCAAGCTCCACTCCGGTCGGACCGCCGCCGACAATAACAGTCGAGAGAAGCGCTCGTTTGGCTTCAGTATCAGAAAGCAAGCTCGCTGTTTCAAACATTTCAATAAAGTTGTTACGCAACCGAATAGCATCCATAAGCGATTTCAAAACATATGAGTGTTCCTCCGCGCCAGGCGTATTAAAAAAGTTGGTACTCGCTCCTGTCGCTATTACCAAATAGTCATACGACAGCACTTCTGCAGATGTGTGTACTGTCTGTGCTTGTGGGTCGACAGATATCACATCAGCCACCACCAAGCGCGCCTGGTGACGGTAGATGATTTCCCGGATTGATTCCACAACTTGATGATGTGCGAGCCCCCCGGTCGCAGCTTCATGAAGGAGCGGGGTAAAAAGAAAATAATTGGTCTTGTTCACAATCGTGATTTCAAGATCCTCTGCTACTTGTTTACATACAGACAAATGTGCATACAAGCCGGCAAATCCAGCTCCTAAAATAACTAATTTTTTCTTTTGTGTGGTTATAGTATTCATTAAAGCAAAGATAAAAACCTGTATTTTGATTATACACTACACGGGTCTGCTATAAATAAAATCTCAAATCGCCCTGCTACTATGGGTTTTTGATCACT
The DNA here is from genome assembly GCA_964496425.1 of uncultured Candidatus Saccharibacteria bacterium. Lineage (GTDB taxonomy): Bacteria > Patescibacteriota > Minisyncoccia > Phycocordibacterales > UBA9973 > CAZBZO01. Next base: position 69,849 of record CAZBZO010000004.1, read on the forward strand.
CCCATAAATATTATTTCTTGAGTTTGAGTATCTCGGATCGAGACAAAAAACGGCCGATTAACTTCCATGTAAAATGTTTTTTCAGTATTAACTCCAGCCGAAGTGAGACCCACGCCAATACTGGTCACCGCAGCAGCTTCAGTACCTTCTTCATTTACATCAATGTATGTCTTGTGTTTAACTTCACTTATGACGAGTCCTTCACCAATACCAGAAAAATCAGCGCCGCTAAAAGCGACCCCCATACCAAGTTGTGTCAAAAGTGGAATGAGGCTTTTTTCGTACTCCATTTTAAATTTTGGAAGCAAAATCGTTCCCTCAGTCGTTTGATATTTATTTATCCAGCTATTCCAGGTGGTTGCCGTGAGGTTTTGAACAAATGAATCGAGATTTTTGGGTAAGAATACGTCCATGACAATGCGCTTACTTTTCCCATACGGCATACTAATACTTTGGAAATCCACCGTTTCCAAATATGAAAAATCACCTCGTTGCTGCATGAGTGGATGCTTCTTTGCAACACCAGAAGAAAGAGTAAAGTCTCGCTCTTGAGTCATAGACGTACTAAATTCACTTGTCCATGTGCCTTTAAAATAAATAGCATTGATTAAATACATGACCATTGTGGAAGGAATCGGCGGAGTGACAATCGTCTGTATCTTACCTTTGGTATTTTTACTTACCCAAGCATTTATCGTGTCAGCAGCCGTAGGAGCTTCAAAATTAAGTGTTGAGATTTCGGCATTGAAATAATTCGCAACGATAGTAAGAAAATCTTTTTTAAAATCCATACCCTTTCTCGCCCACAGAGAGTTGGCGACCGATAGTTCTACGTCGGGATCAGGATTTTTCAAGATATTGATAAGCCCCAGACTTTCTTGATTGACCGTCGCGAGGTCGAGATTCTGAAACTGCAAAGTGTTTTGTATGGCAGTCTTAGTCTCTCCTGCCGCACCGTTATAGACCATTGACAATGCAAGAGCAATACTTGATGGCGAAATGAAAATATTATTTTCATTTGCATCTTCTACAAGGATTTTCAAGCTATTAAATCCGAATGTAGTGTGGGCAAGTGAAATATTTTTCGGAGCTTGAGATTGGACAGATGGATTCGGGGTCGGAATTGGTACAACGCTATCATCGACATCACCAATTGGTACCACTTCAGGTATTTTTTCTATAGAACTTTTCCGTAAAACAAGGTAGCCGCCGGCGCCCGCAATAAGAAGAATAACAATAAGGATACCAAGAGGAGCAAAACCTTTTTTATTCATATGATAATAGTATCACCATAGATTCAGTCCAGCAAATTTAACTATACACCATAAACTATTACCTACTATTTGTGGGCGCGGAGAGATTTGAACTCTCAAGAGTTTCCCCATACGCTCCTGAAGCGTACGCGTATACCAGTTCCGCCACGCGCCCAAATGATTGCCGTCGATTGTAAGTCCTCCACTATTAATTCCCAAAATATTTTGGGTTGAGGAGATCAGCAATATCGGAAAGCGCAATATCAATGGTCACGATACCACTCGCATACGAAGCAACTTGATATGAATTGAACACTATAGTGAGCTCATTTTCTCCAACATAGAAATTTTGATAATTGTCCGCTACCGGCTCGACTCCTTCTTTAAACCAATTAGCGCCAAAACGCCCCTCAAGCTTTTCTGTCGCAATCTGTGCGAGTGCTGGCAAATATGCTGCGCCTGACTTAAAAATAGTAGAAAGACCAATCGAGGCCCCTGTTCCAACATCATAACTTTGCGTCAAGGCAAAATTGTTGGGGTGCGCGGCGCCGCTTGAATACTGCGAGATATCAAGCTCAATGCCCAAAATCCCGTGCGCCGGACCAAAGACTTCATAGACTGTTGCAAAGGTGCTTTTGTCGTCCGCGTAAAGACTCGGATCTTGTTCGGGAAAGCTCGCGAGGTTGTCTTTGAATGCTTCAATCGAGGCTACCACTTTTTTGGCAATATCAGCATTGATTGCGTCGTTTACAGACTCTGAGAGTCCGGCAACCTTAGGATAGGTCGCATCGATAGTATATGCAGCAGTGTTTTCAGAAATCTCTCCCTCTTTCGTAGTGACCGATACGGTTTCCTCTGCGGGGGTGATACTCTCTGGTACTCCAAGCTCAACAGCAGACGGAGAAGGGCTCAGGGGCGATTTATAGATCGCTAAGTACGCCAATCCGCCGACAATAGCAATGATTACCACAATTTTCACAATTTTGCCTTTTTTCTTTCGAGCCATACCTTTATTCTAGCAAATCCCGCCCACTAACCGAAATACAAAAAGCCCCGCTCGGCGGGGCTTTTTTGTAAAACTTTATTTCTTAGCTTTTTTCTTTTTCTTTACTTCTTTCTTTTGTGATGCGTTTCCTTTTGCCATAGTAAATTTATTTTATATTAATAATATCTAAATTGTACCACAGAGCACCGTGGCGCCAATCGTCGAGATGAAGTTAGCCGAGCACATCATGATTTTTCTTAGGGACATCGTATGCTACTTCGTGAATAACCTTGTCGGTCGTCTTCTTTGTGAGACGCATCGCGAAGAGAATAATTTTTCGAATAATCATAAAGATCGCCACGCTTATAAAAAGACTGATCCAAAAGAGCACTCGGAAAAATCCCATGGCATGACCGAAAAGATCTGTACAACCCAAAATAAAAAAGAGTATGAGCCCGATCCCTGCTACAATCACGGGCCCGAGGATAAGACCAATCAACATATCGCGGACTTCGCCCGCGCCAAAGGCTCCGGGATTGGCCCGGAGCTCTTGTATCATCTTTTTGGTTTTAAACAATTGGAATATCAACATGATTTCCCCTACACCTACTGTACAGTAGGATCTTTTTCGACAACCACAGTCTTTTGAAGCACGACTGGTGCTTCGGCTTGCTCAAGCTTACCTTCTGTTTCAGAAAGCTTTTGCTTATGCACTGCCAAATCTTTTTCAAGTCGCTTAGCATGAGCGCGCAAATCGTTCAGCCTGAGCATTTCCGGAATAGAAAGGAGCCAGCTCACAAGCATACCAGCGACAACAGCGAGGAGCAGAAGGAGCGCCAAGCTTCCGTCGGCCTGCCAAGTGAAAAAACTCACCGTGACTGGCGTCATGTTTTGGAGAATAAAAATAATAATCGCCCCGCCAAATATAATACCAATAATAAATAACATAGAATTTTCTCTTTACGCTTATAATCGTTCGGCCTATGTTAGTAGTATAGCAAAATGTACGCTACTGTCCGAGGCAGGAAAGAAGCTCAGGTGATGACGTCCAGCCGCACTCCCCGCTTACCTGTCGTTCACAAGTCGCCGTTTTGTAACAGGCATAAGTTTCGTTATATTCGCAGGTCGAGGCCATATCTTTTTGGTCTGAGCAGATCTGACTGCTGCAGCCGCCGACATAACATCCAGAAACAGGAACTGGCGATGGTGCAATAGGCGCAGGCGCGAGACTTTCAACCAAGAGTCCGTTTACAACCTTGAAATATTTTTTCATGGGTACATTTGGTATGGAAGTCATTGGCTCACTTGGCATACGATCCAGGTAGGTTATAACGATTTGATCAGAGGTACTGTTGATAGAAACTGGAACAATGCGATCTCCCACAAAAAGAGTATTCTTCCCGACAAAACCCGCATCAGAGCCTTCTGCGAAAGCAATATAATAAAACGTTCCACTACCACTACTTGCAGATGTAAGCACAAATGTCACGTCAGGAATACCCTCCCCAGTGAAATCTGCCACTTTTTCGTACCCCACATACTTGGTCTGCTCTGCTTCTGATGTAGATACTCCACCCGTAAGGGTTACTGACTGGCCTTCTATGGTGTACGTTGTATTTTTATACCCCACGAGAGTATCTGGGGAAATAACACGTTGATCGGACCGGTACGCTATAAACGCTGCAAAAATAAGAACAACTGCAACAACAAGTATGACCATGAATGTTTTCATATTTCAATTCTATCATTTGAGCGTATGGAGTCCAAGACGCTTGAGTTCTCTCCGGCGTACCTGCCAATCCGGTATTGTTTTCGCGACCAAATCCCAAAAATCTTTTGAATGGTTGAACTGCCCGATGTGGCAGAGCTCATGGACCACGATGTAGTCGGCAAGATGGGGCGGCAATAGTACGATGCGATAATTGAAATTGAGATTGCCGCGCTTAGAACAGCTGCCCCAGCGAGTCTTCTGATTGCGAATGGCAATGCGATGATAGGAAAAGCCGTAAAATTGATTGAAGTGCGAGAGACGCGCATGAGCCAGCGATCGGGCCGCCTCGCGGTATGTTTCATATGTTTTCCGAGAGGAGCGCCGACGACGTGGCAGCGATACTGTCGTCCGCACAAAAAACGGAGAGAAGAGAAAAGATGATCGCATCAAAGTGGCATATGGCCTGCTGATTGCCAGAAGCGAATCGCATCAATCGGATGAACAAGCATAATAATATTAAGTGTTAGATTGTCACGAACAAACCAGAGTGTGCCAAGCTCCATCAAAATAATAAGTACTATAATAATCCAGAGCTTACTACGAGCCGCAACGACAAATCCGAGTCCCACAAAGAAAATATCAGAAAGTGAGTTGAAAATACTATCACCGATATACCCAAGGGAGATCGTCACCTCGCGATAGCGGTTGATAATGATAGGAGAATTTTCCAACATTTCCCAAAGCGCTTCAAGTAAAATCGCGAGCACAAAACGATACCGCAGAGGCATCTTCCGAGCAACCAGCCATAAAAGACCATAAAAAAGCAATCCGTGGATGAAGTGAGAGAATGAGTATGGATCAGCAAAACGCTGGGATTGTTCTGCACTCCAAATATCTCCTTCCCACAGTCCGATTGATCCATCCGGACCAAACGGTAGTCGGCCGAGAGCGTATTCATACAAAGCGACCGCCGCAAATATCACGATCGTCAGAGCCAACACCCATTTATATCGTTTGAAGAAAATCGTGATGGTGGTCATACATTTTTAAAATTGTAAAAATGCATATTGCTTACCCGCCAATGGCTACGCCTTCTTCGCTTTCTTGTTGTTTGAGAGTAGAGAGCACATTATTTAATAGTGGCGCTTCATAGTAGAGTGATCGAAAAGCCAACGTGTAGTTGAGACGATGGAGAAGTGTCGCGTTTTCTACTCCGACGTAGCGAAGATGCCAGGGCTCATACATATAGCCGGTCTTATCTTCCGAACCGTCAGGATAGCTAATGATAAATCCATACAGATGAGCATTATCTTTGATCCATGTGCTTTCGGGACTATTAGCAAATCCTTTTCCAAGAGACACTTCACTTGAAACATCAAGCGTCGTGCCGAGCTGGTGCTCGCTATGACCCGACGGCGCCACTCGATGATGGAGACCGGTGTTTAAGGTCGGCGCGTAGAGATCATACAGATAGCTCTGCATCGAGTATGATCGATAGCCTGATACTGCCACAAGCGACAGATCTTCTTTCGCCATATCGGCGGCCATACGGGCTACATTGGCGGCAGTGGATGACTCCAAACAAATCGTCTGGTTGTTGGTGAGAATAACCGTCGAAACATCTACCAAGCCAGGCGGCACATAGGAAGCCGGCAAACCAGCCGTAGCATTGATGGTTTTGAGAAAATATTCTTTGGCTTCTGGGCGGCCAGTCGCGGTAAACGTCGGCGCAGCTTGCGGACAGGTGCCTTTTGGCAAAAGAATCGGGGTCGGCGCGACGTCACTTAAAAGCGTATCAATCGAAGTAATAGATTCGAGAGTGCGAAGCTTCTCGCTGACTGGATCTATGACCGTAGGCGTGGCATTTGGAGCAAATGAAACAGCGTGTGCGCGTGAAATGGAGAAAAAAATACACGCAACAAAAATAAAACTTGTGAAAAAAATTAATTTTGTGATGCGCATATAACTATAGACTTTATTGTACATCAAAATTTCCTACAATGAGTATAAAAGTGTGGATTACTGCCTCTGTATTTTTGAAACGTTAGGAAAATAAAAAACCGGACAAGTCCGGTTTTTTATTTTCCCTTATATACCTTAGGAGAGGTGCTTGGAAACGAGTTTGGTCATTTCAAACATATTCACTACGGCTTTTCCGCCAAACACCTTTTTCAAGGCTTCGTCGGCGACGATATTGCGCTTATTCTTTGGATCTTGAAGATCGTGCTTCTTGATGTAGACCCAGAGTGCTTTCACGACCTCAGAGCGAGGCATAGGACCTTTTCCGACGACAGCCGCGAGCTCTTCGCTCACTGTCATTGGCTTCATAAATGCAGAGTTTGCTTTTGCTGGCATATGTGTAGCAGGCAATACCCTCTCGGGTATGCAGCTTAAATTAACTTTTTAATAATACCTCCAAAGTTCTACGCTCTCTTCTTGCGACGAGCCGCTTTTGCAGCTAGCATCTCTTTTTTCACTCCGAGACGCTTTTTCGTTTTTCGAGAACGCGATGTCTTATTTTTAATATCCTGACTTGCTCGTTTTGCCATATGGATGAGTATACCGTACTTAGAGGCATTTGTCTTCCCCTAGGGAAAGTTATACACAGGTGGCACAATCCGAGGCCCTAAGCTTATTTTTTGATAAGAGGCAAGATTGCATCTTCGAGCCGCTCGGCAATCTTGGCATAGCCGGCATCATTGGGATGAATAGCGTCAGACATATATGCACTGTTTCCAAGGAGACCACTTAAAATGTTAGGTATATACGACAAATCATAGTCTTTGGCAATCGAGGCATACATTGGCGCAAATGGGTCCGAAAGGACTCCGCCTCGCACACCCACCAAGACCACCACCGTACCATTGGCCTCAAGCTGACTGACAATGTTCCTGATATTTTCTTCCGTCGCCTCGATCGGTACTTTTTTGAGAAAGTCATTACCACCAACCAACAAAATGACAAGCCCTGGATCACGATCGAGCACCGCACTGATCCGGGCCAATGCATCAGCGGACGTGTCGCCGTTTTTCCCAAAATTTTCAATCGGTACGCCAAGACTCGCCCCGAGCACTGACACAAAGTCATGCCCCGGTGTCGCTCCGTAGCCCACCACCAAACTATCGCCAAATGCCACGATCGTATTATTTTTTATTTCCGGCACCGGCTCTCCACCACACAAAAAGAAATATCCAGCCACTACGGCCAGTATCACCACCGCCCCAATTCCAATCCCCCACTTTTTCATGTTTATAGTATAACGCTAATCAATCACATAATCTTTACACCATTTCCCCACGAAACGCCTCGTTGACGTAGGCACCTCCAAAAGATTAGATGATGAATGGTGGCTGACCCAATTCCTCAATCCTCCAACACTTTTTTAAAATAATTTTAGTGACTCGTAATATAGAGCGCCAATAGCACTAGTCCACCCCACCAGCCAATATCGGAAAACACCAAACTTACCATAATCTTTCTCTGTAACGAATCCGGTAAAAGTTCCGTCTGTCGTCCTTCGCGTTCTCGCGCTAATAAAAAAGGACTTACATACAAAGACAAAAACAATCCGTTCAAAATCAAAATGCCTGCAATAATCGCGTGATAAAAAGGAATTCCGGAAAATGGTTCATTGCGATACAAAATAATTCCTCCGATGATGGCCAAGAAAATACCGATCCAGATCAGAGGTTTGGTAACTTTGTGTGTCCGTATTGTCGCTTCAGTCCAGTACGATGACTTTCTGCCAAGAAATCCGTGAATATCAATTACCGTCACGGCTCCGAGACCGATAATAAATCCAGCAATGAGGACAAATAACCCAATGAAATCTAAAGTAATCATTATCTATTTAAATACGTAATAGTTAACTGCAAGCACGTAGCAAATGTTCCCCAGAGTAAATACGGGATGTTGGCGTAGACAACCCAGCGCAGTGTTGGTACAGCGTGCCAGAGACTATAGAGTGCCCAGATGAGTGTACCGAGGACGAGTAGTATATCGATGGATGCCAGAAGATTATTTTTGAGCCCAAATTGTATCGGTGTGAAAGCGAAATTGAAAAGGAGGTTGAGCGCAAATGGTAGAGCCACGATCCAGGGAATCTGCTTGGTGAACGCTTGATAGAAGACGGTACCGAAAGAAATGGCGATAATCACATAGAGCACCGTCCACACCGGCCCAAAGAGCCAGCTTGGAGGCGCCCATGATGGTTTAATAAGTTGTGAGTACCAGTTGTATGTGGTCATGGGATTATTCTAAGATTTTATAATTTGGTATTTTATAGTTTTCTTTTAACCAAAGAAAGTAATCATCGTTAGCTTTAGGATTTAAGTGTTTTAACAACTGCTTACCAACAGGAGAAAGTCCAAAGAATCCAGGCATACTAATTTTTAGTGTATTTACATCCTCTGGTGTAGTCGGTGAAAATAAAATGACTTTATCAAAGTAAACAGTCTTAAAATTTTTCTTCTCAGGATTTTCCATTGATTCGGTCATATCATTTGGCAAAAATAGTGCAAGACTTTGCAATAACTGAAGACTCCCAAAGTCCACTGCAAGTTCATTCATAAATCCTTTAGCATTTTCGGGTAAAGAAAATAAGTCTTGTGGTACCTGATAACCATTTACTAATAAACTGCATATTTTTTCAAATAACTCCAGCTCACTTTTGCCAAGCATTTTAATAATTTGGAGCATGCTCATTGAGTAAGTGCCGGGCGCGTTATATTCTCCTGCAAGAATCTTTGCTATCAATTCTTGCATTTCGTCATTTGAAATTCCTTTGGCATGATCAAGAAACCCCCAAAAAACATCGTTATCCATGCCGACCTCGCTAGGTTTTGAAGAATCAATATACTTTGTTGCTCTTGCTCCAATGTTTATTAGGTTTGTGTTTGACCTAAAAGCAGAAACATATTGAATAGCCAGACCTTTTTCTTTTGCATCGTCGTACCCATCAAGAATATGTTTTTTGATTACCCCACCCTGTGCATTCCATTCGCTTATTTTAAAACCAAGCAACTTATCAATCACTGTCGAAAATAATGGTGTGTTGGCTACTTTAGTGGAGTTTTCAATTGCAGTAGTAAGTGCTGTTGTTGGATCAATCATATATTTATTTTTTCAAAAACCCTAATTCATATACTTGCGGTTCTAGTTTTTCAGAAAGTTTTTTATATACATTTTCAAAATCAACAAAGCTAACTTTTGTAAAATCACCACTGTCATTTCTTTTCTTGAGTGCATTCCTTATTTGATACCATCCCACATCTGGTCGATTTAATTTTAATTCATCTCTCACGCTACGTTCATCAGTATGTGCGAAATATGATTGCCACAACTTCTTACCTTCTTCGAGTGCAGCACGAGCTTCTGCGGAAAATTCTTTTCCCTGCATATACTCAACCATAAAGTTGGACTCGAAACGGTCAGGAGCTCCAACTTCTTCTTCAGTAAATGGTATAAAATGATTTACAATTGACCACTTCTTATCATTCCACTCCAAATCATTAGCACTCGCTGTTAGATTGCTTCCATTAAATAGCATCCAAATCAAACAATCATTTTTGAATTCGTCAGTAAGTTCGCCAGTTGGTTGTAAAAATTGATCACGATCATTTTGCCATGTAGGTTTAACAATACGGCGCACGGTTAGAATGATTGCAGTTTTTAATAAGTTGTCTGCATTTACGTAAAAACCATCGCCCTGGCTGTATACAGACGAAAACAGCACTGTCTGGTTTACATTTTGCATGTCACTTGCTTTAACCCAAAAGTAGCCTATCGCACCGTCGGACCATTTTGACAACCGCACTTTACTTGTAGTGGGAGTAACCGCTGATTTTAGGGGGACAACTTCAGTGTCATTAGGTTTTGGTCGTTGCACCCAAAGATTTAAGTAAGTTGATGACGGTAAATTATAGAATACTTTCTCTCCAATTGGACGCGCCTCTTTATCAAGAACATCAACTGTTATTTTTGAGATTTGACTGAGATGTCCATCACCATGGCTTGTTCGCCATACAAGAAAACCAATTGGGAAGTTACCCTTCAGGCCTTCAAAAGATTTACTGTGAACAATGAAACCGCCAAGATAGTCAGCATCCCATTGCTTACGAAATTCCTCAAAATTAGGAGCATTTACATATTTCAGCTTACTAAACATTGCAAGAGTTGCCTGTGGTATTTCTTTTGCAATTCGAGTAGCAAACTGAGTAAACAATTCTTGGCTTGCTTTACCATACCCAGTCATACCAACCTCTCCATACTTAGTTTTTGCAACATTATCTTTACCTTCTTTACCAAGCGTACTTCCTGCTTCCGCATAAGGTGGATTAATCAGCACCAAAATTTTCTTTCCACTCTTTATTACCTGCTGTAGTGCTTCTGGGATTTTATTCGTTATGCTGTAGTCAATTTTTCCGTCATCAGTGATGTCATCGTTGAGATAGTCGTATTGAAATTTTGTAGCTGCAACACATGTCTTGGTAGCACGCATAACATTAATATCTGGAGCATCAAGCGTGCTCATATAAATATTGCGCGGATTCGAATGCTTTACTTCAAGGTTTCCTACACCACAGCACATATCCCAAACTATGTATTCTTGTTGCCAATTGTCTCCCAATACTTCAGTGAGTTTGTCATATGCCTTATCTACCACATGAAGAGGTGTATAGTATGCCCCCTTAAAACTTCGTTCATCAACTGGAATCAAACTATCACGTCGTTCAAGTAGATAGTCACGATATTCCTGTTTTGGTGGCTTGTCATAGATTGCCCAAAACTTCCGATACCCCTCTTTGTTTCCTAATTCATAAATAACCCCTCCAAGAGCAAATACGGCTGCCCCATTTTTATGCAACAACTCAGCGGGAAGATTTTGATGAGTAGACACCGTACCGTCATGCATAATATCAGCAAAGAAAAGGAGGGCATAATCTTCAGGATTTACACCCTTTATTTCTTGTCCGATCATTGCAACCCACTTATCAAAAACTTGCTTCAGATTATCTGGAGTAATTTGTGTACGAACTATATCTCCTGTTTTGATAGCACTTTTTATGGCCGCTAGAAATTCTTTTTCGTGTGTAGAAATCTTATAAGAGACGAAATGCGCACCAATGTATGCGGAAACAATATCAAGAGCTTCTTGGGTATAGCTACTCGCAGATTTACCCCATTTTATAATTTTCTTTTCAAGCAATGGAAGAGCATCTTCAGTCTTCATAATTGCAGCTTTTTCAGTATCAATGACACACAGAAAAGGTGGAATTTTTTCTCCTCGATCAAGGGCAGCTTGAATGTAATGCAAAAGCTGTGTGAACATTTCATATGTTGTGGTATTGCTTTTATCTTTTGCTTCAAACCATACTTCATCCGTTTGGATGTCAATCAGGTTTTTATGAAAACCTTTAAGACCAATGGCTTTAATATAAGCGTCTTTGACGTCTTCCTCACTTTTTGCTTTCTTTAATGTTTCGTAGAGAGTCATACATTTATAATTTGATGGCTGAATAAGTTTTTCCAAAATCGTGCGACAATATTAGTCGAAAAATACCACATTTTAAAGGTTTTTTCAAGACAACAGACTATTACTTTACTTGACTTTTGGGCATATTTGTGCTATTATATAAGAGAAAGGTTAGAAAACGCCTGGGCTTTAAGGAGCCTACACGTTTTCTAACCTAAACCCTTTCTTTTCATGAGACCATTCTTTCACCTTTTCATGACGAATCACAGGTGGTTCGTAGGAACATTATTTGTCTTGTTTATTTTATTTTTGTTTTTCTGGGTAGCATTCTTCCCTTCTTCCTTACAGGAATCATGGAACCGATTTATGCTCCTTTTGCAAAATATTTTATATGCGACATTAGCAGCAGGAGTGATAGTTGGTATTTGGAGATGGATTCTATTTCCTAAGGGAAAGAAAAATCCGCATTAGCACAAAAAAAATTGTGCTCAAAGGATTCTGTTAATTAATAACGGAATCCTTTTTCTTTTTACTTTACTTCAAAAATATTAGAGCGAAGGGCACACTGTTGCACCTTCAGCAAGGGCACTTTGCACTTCCCCTTTGAACTCTGTACTATCCACGCAGTAATACGTGCCGGTACTGAGCGCCGCTTGTGCTGCATAACTTTCTTTTGCGTCAAAGCAGACTGGTTCAATACCATTTGTATTTTTCACCTCAGCAAGCAAGGTCAAAGCATTTACATCACTGCAGAAACCTTCATAGTTCGCCGTATCATCTTGGCTTGTAGTCATAGAATATATTTCCGCTTGAGCACGCATACTCATAAGTGTCGCTTCGGCGCGAGCATCTCCGGCCTTCGTGCGAGCACTAGAAAGCGAAGCCAGTACAATCGCCGAGAGAATACCGATAAAAACCATCACAAAGAAGACGATGATTATGATGACCACTAGATTCTTTGCCTTCACTTTTTTCACTTCTGCCATATTAATGTTTTGCACATCTGCCGCAGAATATTCGCGCGGAACCACGATAGTGCCAGAGAGTGAGTCATGCCAGCCCATGGGATAGGCTCCGAATAAATACGAAAATGGTTCAAATGGAATGAGCCGAGCGAATGAACGACCAAGTATCTGACTGAAAGTAGGCTTCCCACCGTCGAGTCGGACCACCTTTGTCTTGCTGGCAAGCTTGCCAGGAGTTTTCTGCCATATCAATTCACAAAAGACATAAAAGGCGGTTGAGAAAAGCATACTGATTATTACTTGCGGACCCTTGGAAATGACTGGCTGTATTAGGGCCATCACGATCAGAAGGAGTACAAAAATTACGATCCGATCGAGAATATAGTTCACCAATCGCTGACTGGTTGTAGCAGGCGCCTTGCTGATGGCTGCATCAAACGGCTTCGCCATCACTGCGCCACATTTACCACAACTCGCCGCTCCTTCCGACAGTTCAGTTCCACATTTTTGACAATACATATATATAGTTAGTTTTACCTATCGGATTTCGATACTCCGATTTAATAATCTCTACGATAAGGATCCCATACTTTTATGGTTTTTTCAAGCCGTAGAAACGACAAAAAACTCCCGGAGGAGTTTTTTGTGCGGAGGGTTGTGGTGGTTTATAAGGTCGTTGTAAACGTGCCATCAACACCCATACCAATGTCACCTTCAGCATCTGTTGAGCTGACGACGAAGTGGTAAAGCGTTTCAGCTGAGAGCCCACTTACGGCTACTGAGTGCTCAGTCACCAGAGCGGCATCTGAGGCAGTGCTACCGTAAGATTCATCAAGGCCAAAGGAAACCATAGAGTCGGAGGCAACGTCTGTACTCCATGTAATCGTAGCGCTTGTATTAGCAATATCTATTACTTGTACATTGGAAACGATTGGAAGAACAGCTGCTGTTTCGCCGAAACTATAGTCCTCTGACATAGCTTCATTGCCACCAAGATCTTTGGCAATGATTTGGTAATGATACTCGGTATCAGCACTCAAACCTGAAAGCGTAACATGGTGGTATGTGCTGTAGACTACCTTACCTTTGGTAGTGCCGTATGATTCGTCTGTACCATACATGAGCTTTGTCCAAGTAAGCTCATCGGTGTACCAGCTAATCATCACTGTGCCATCTTCGTTTTCTGTTACCATGACATCAGAAATAACTGGCAAAGTAGTGTCATTAGCGGCATCTGCCATATACGCATCAAGCTCTTCTTGGGTAAGATCTACACAATCAGCAGCCTTGTTTGGAAGGGCGCGCTTGAAGAAGATATAGACGCTACCATCGGGATCAGTACAGCCGACGAGTGTTTGATTGTCGTTGAGGAGATTTTGCTCATCGAGCGAAATTCCTTCTTGATTGTTAGTGTTAGCGAGAAATGCTGCACCACTCGTGCCAAGCGTAGTAGAGAGTGAAGCATTTTTTTGTGATTGACGCGCTGCCTCTGGTGCTCGCTCCCGCGCATCAGCTTGTCGGACGACAGCAAATGTTGGTGCGATCAAAAGTGCTAAAGCTAAAAATAATGATGTAAATTTTTTCATATATAATTGTGTAAATACAGTCTGCGCTTACGAAATCCTTTTATAGTCTTTATAATAATGAAATTTCATATGCGTATACTGCATATAGATAAATTAATAATACCAACCCTCACACTAGTCGTAACGCATCACGATGGAATTCGTTACACACTTATCGACATTGGAGGACAGAATTCGGCTCGGGGCAAGGGAAAGCTGTCACACTCCATACTCTTCATACGGTATACCTCTATAGCGAAAGACCGCTACGACACTTTTGATTGTTCGAGCGGTCTTTGCCGTTTATACTACGTATTCAAATCTGTCTCATCTTCTATTTCCCCCACCAATTGCTCCAAAATATCTTCCAAGGTCACCAATCCGATCACAGTGTGAGTATCATCTTTGGCATGCACCAAATACATATGTGCTTGTCGGCGATTCATGGCTCGAAACGCTCGTTCCAAAGAAACACTTTCATCAATACGCGCGATTGGTCGTACAAATCCGACTACCGGCTCGCCACGCTGATCGGAATTTAAAATTTTCATAATCGTATTGGCGTGAATGTAGCCAATAATATTGTCTTCACTGCCCTGATAGACCGGATAGCGGGAATGTTCTGTCTCGCCGATATAGTGAGCGATTTGATCGACGGGTACGGCGCCGTCGACAAAGTAGACTCGCGGCAAGGGCGTCATGATTGAGCCGACAGTAATATCATCAAATTTAAAAATATTTTCGATCAACGTATGCTCGTCGTAGCCGATGCCGCCGAACTCCGCACTCATACGCGACATGATTCGTACTTCTTCTTCGCTGATATGCCCTGAGTGAACGACGCCAAACATTTTATTGACTTGCGTATTGAAGGCCACGAGCGCCCAGGTGATGGGCCAGGACACAATACTAAAAATATAAAGCGGCCAAGCAAAAACTTGCGCCACGGCGATATTTTTGGCAAAGGCAATAGACTTGGGGATAATTTCACCGAGGATAAGGATGACAACAGTGGTGATACCAGTCACCACGCCGAGACTAATCGAGGAAGTAGCCCTGACCGCTACCGCGGCAGCATATGAGCCAGCTGAAAGCACAACAATGTTGCTGCCTAAAAGAATAGTGATAAGGAGGCGCTCCGGATCGCTTCGTAAGCGATCGATCAGCTTGGCATTCCAAGCATTTTCCTGCTTGAGAAGCCTGATCCGTGAGGCATGGAGACTCATAAAGGCTGTTTCAGAAGCCGAGAAAAAGGCAGTGAGGGCAATGAGTATGATAAAAATAATTATTTCCACAGATTGATTATACGGTATTTGAGATTTAAACGCATAGCACTTTAGAATACCCTCTATGACAATACTAGAGTGGTATAATAAAATTATGAGTGAATTCAAACCGCCGCAACCAAATAATCAAGATAATTTCAAGTCTCAGCAAGAACAATCAGACATAAAAATGGAAGTTGCTAAACCAGAAAATTGGGAAGCATATAAGGAACTCCGCCTTTTGGCAATTGGAAAAACAAAATCTGGACCCGATGATGAACAAATTATAGAGGAAGAAGCAAGGAGTAAGGAAGAATGGCAAAAGGATTTATCTGGTGAAAATAAATTTCTTATGCTGTCTTGGAATGGCACCGAGGCAATTGGAATGGGCCTTGCAGAAGAAAAAGATGAGAAAGGGGTTTGGAAGATGTGGTCTGGTTATGTAAAGCCAGAATTTCGTGGAGGTGTTGGAAAAAGAATGTTTGAAGCCCGTTTGAATGAGATACGACGGCGAGGCGGTAAAAAAGTAACGCTCTATGTAAAAAGCGAAAATAAAAGATCTATCCATATCGCCGAATCATTTGGTTTTAAAAAAATGGGTACAGGAGCATCCAAGGACTTATATCTCTTGCAACTAGATTTAACTACTCCTCGGGAGGCCATTAAATAACTGATTAACCGAATCCTGCCTTCACTTGGCAAGGCGGATTTTATCACGCCGTAGCCTTGCTCCAGCATGGCGGGCCGTGTGAGTTAAGTACTCAAGCTCTCAACCCTTATAAGGCGCTATTCTAGTACTTTTATCGGTGTCTCGCTAAAGCATATGACCACTATATCCTTTATTAAAATAAGGGCCATCTACCAAGAACGAGACAAATGAGACACTTATTGACCAAGATTAAAAGAGAAGTTTTTAAGGCTAACTGACATTGACTTTTCTTATTTTTTATGGTAGTTTATGGGTAACTTATTATGTTTTAGTGACCTAATTTCCTTTTGTGAATTAAAGGGTGATTTGGTAACTAAAACATAATAACTATGCGAACTTTAAAAACAAAAGGTGGCAGGGTTATTAGACCCTACTCCTACCAAAAAACATCTTTTAAGTTGCTCGTTAATGCACTTCAAAAGTATCACCGTGCCCTTATGGTAATGGCCACAGGATTGGGTAAGACAATTACTTCAATTCTCGTGCTATTGCATTTCCTCAAACCCAAAAGTCGAGTACTCTTTTTATGTCATGACACTGGTATCTTAGACCAGGCATTTAAAGACTACAGGGATTTTTTGGGTGACGCATATTCATGCACCAAGTTCTACGGACAGAAAAAAGATTGGAATGCTGACACGCACAACATCGTGTTTGCCACATTTCAATCCATGGCTTCACATTTGGCCGACAATGGAAAGAAGAATATTTTTTCTAAAACTCACTTTGATTACATCATCGTGGATGAAGGCCACCATGCAAAAGCCGAAACTTATGAATCAGTTCTGGACTATTTCATTGCAAAATGGAAGATGGCCATGACTGCGACACCTGATCGTGAAGACGAAGAGGACATTACAGAAATTTTCGGTAAACCAGTCGTGAACATTGAGCTTCCTGAAGCAATTGCCAAAGGATGGCTTACACCAGTGGACTACCGTGTACTCTCTGATGGCCTCAATGAAGAAATGATTCAAAAGCTTGTTGCTGATGTATTAGACAATAATGTTCGTATCACTGAAAAACAAATCAATGAGCGGATATTCGTTAAAATACGTACTCAGGAGCAAGTAAAGGAAATCCTTAAGGAAAGCAAAGATAAGCAGGCGATCATTTTTTGTCAGAATATTACCCACTTACGACATGTAGCAGAGTTTCTGCCTCAATCCGTATGGGTACATTCAAATCAAACAGATGATGAAAACGATGAAGCTATGAAAGCTTTCAAACAAAAGAAAGCTCGTCATATCTTGGTTGTTGATAAGTTTAATGAAGGGATTGATATCCCTAGCGTTGAACTCATTGTGTTTTTGCGTGGTACTGATTCAAGAAGGATATTCCTTCAACAATTAGGACGAGGCTTGCGTAAGCTGCTCGGAAAGAAAAAAGTAACAATTCTGGATTTTGTTGGTAATATCAGACGGATACAGGAAATCAAAACTTTAGTTGAACGTATACAGCAAGTGATGCCAAAAAGAAATGGTAAGAAAAGGGAAACGTTTACTCCCCTTCACGTAGAAGGCACTGGATTCAAATTTGAGTTTACTAATCAAATTACCAATTTGCTTAAAGTCTTTGACAGAGTGGAAAAAATAACCCCAAGATTACAAGCAACTGTCTATCACACATGGGAAGAAGCCAGTAAAGCTGCGAAACGATTAGGGATAAAAACTCGCAAAGAATATCAAATCACGTATAAAAAAGATTTGATGCTCCCGAGCACACCTGATTATAATTATTCGGACTTTCCTGGCTGGAAAAAGTTTTTGGAGCATGTTTATACCGATTGGGAAGAAGCATCGAAAAGTGCAATGAAGCTTGGCATTACTGATAGACGCAGTTATACAGCTAATTACAAAAAAGATAAAAAGTTACCGAGTAATCCAAATAGTAAATACGGAAACTTTCCTGGATGGAAGAAGTTTTTAGATACGGAGTTTTATTCTACATGGCAAGAAGCATCAAAAGCTGCTACTAAGTTGGGAGTGAGAACTTTCAGGCAGTATAGAAAAAGATATCATGAAGATAAAAAACTGCATAGCCACCTAAGCACTTTCTATGAAGACTATCCTGGGGACACTATCTTTTTTAGTAGAACTAAGTGAATAATAAAAGAAAAAGCAAGAAGACCGTTGTGAAACAGGTCTTCTTTTTTATTTCTCCTCTACTCCTCTTTTCGTTATAAATTAGGGTCAAAGCATCTGCCAATAACAGATACCGTCTGCGGAGGGTGAGAGATTCGAACTCTCGGTGGGTTGCCCCACACAGACTTTCCAGGTCTGCGCACTAGACCGCTATGCGAACCCTCCAGTATTTATTTTCTAACAACGGAGACAATGTGAGCAATCAAAAGCACAACAAGGGCAATGGGTAAAAGAGCAATGGTTATCTTTACATACGACATATCGAGTATGTTTAATAACCTCACGGGAACCGTGACAATATACCACAGCTTTGACTTGCTTTCGAGTGTCTCTGCCTCTTCTCTACTCATGACCCAGGGAAGCTTCCAAGTAACAACTCGCTCAAAACGACTTTTTTCTTTCTTCTGCCCAATCCGATAGAGCCAACTATATACAAAAGCAATACCAACCATGAAAAATGGTACAAGGATAAACGGATTATCAATAATATACTCAATCATAAAAAATACAGCAATGTTTCAAAATACTAGGCAGCAGGCGGGAGTGGAGACGCATCGGAGGCAGGTTTGACATAGTAGAGATTGACTACGACCACCAGCAGAAGTATGGCAGTAAACAAAAATTTAACTTTTATATTCACACCAAACACCATAGTCAAAAACCAAAGTATAAGCGGCACAGTCATAGCATGAAGAGCGATTTGGTAGGCTTTTGAGAAATGCCATTTAGCTTTTGTCACCATAGCAGCGATAAAAATGATAAAGGCAGGTATCAAAAGATAGAACAAGTAAAATATTGAAACGAACACAAAGCCGATAAACAACGCAATCAAGAGAAAAATAGGGAGCAACATGATAAATACGTTCACTGTCTTAGCAAATGATTTGACCGATGCCTGATCGATCACCTGTGAGATCGAGTCACCTATTTCCATGATTCGAATCTCTTTTTTATTTTGCACAACGACACTATCTGCGGTCACAAGAATCGCTGTTTTGTAGTTTTGAAACAAATCAGTTGAAAATGGGTGCTCGGTGTCGATCACGATAAGATTCTCGATAGATTCTTCTGCAAGATCTATTGAAACAGTATCGGGAAGCCCAACCGTATCGATCGGAAAGAAGTAGGGCGATGCTTGGTTGATACGTACCTGCCCATCTTCCACCGTGACAATCAAATCAGCAGGATATGAAGCAAATACAGAATCAACCGTAGAAGTAATATCTTTTTGGTAAAAAAGAGCAACCCCCATCGCCATAATAACCGCCCCCACAAATGCCAATACGCCCACCAATCTGAAAAAGTAATTTATTGAGGCACGAAATGATATCTCTGTTCCAAGTCTTTGATAAAAAGCGGGGTTATAGATACTATCTTTAATATTTTGAAATAAATTTTTTAACATGGAAGTTATGCCTCGTTAGAAGTAACCGCTTTTTTCCCAAGTAATGCCTGCACACGATCTTCCATCGGCGGGTGTGTCATCCAGAGTTTTTTGAAGCCGGAAGTTTTGCCTTTCGGATTTGCGAGGAAAAGATGTGCGATTGCGTTTGATTGTTTGCGCATTGGCTGCGCATGCGTAGAAATTTTTCTAAGCGCATTGGCCAGTCCTTCAGGATAGCGTGTGAGAAGGGCCCCAGAAGCATCGGCGAGGAATTCACGCTTACGGGAAATCGCCAGTTGGATCAACATGGCAAATATCGGCGCGAGGATCGCAAGCACAATGCCGACAATCACAAGAATACCGCCGGCTTTGCTATCGTTGTCGCGGCCGCCACCAAAAAGATGCGAACGTAGAAATATATCAGATATGATGCTAATAAATCCTGCGAGCACCACTGCCACCGTCGAGACGAGTATGTCGCGGTTGCCGATGTGGGAGAGCTCATGCGCGATCACGCCTTCAAGCTCGGTGCGGTCAAGGACCGAGAGAATACCAGTCGTCACTGCCACTGCTGCATGTTCTTTATTGCGACCTGTGGCAAATGCATTTGGCGCTCCATCATTGATAATATAGACGCGCGGCTTTGGCAGTCCGGCAGTGATAGCCAGATTTTCGACAATATTGTGAAGCTCGCGAAACTGCGCTGGGTCAGCCAGCATAGCACCAGCCATGCGGATAGCGATCTTGTCGGAGAACCAGTATGAGAAGATGTTCATGAAAATGCTGAAACCGAAGAATATATAGAGGATGTATGGATTGCTGTAGATCTGCGAAAACACGAAGCCGATCGCGACGACCAGGACCAAAAAACTGGTCATCAGGACCCAGGTTTTGGTGACGTTTTGGGATTGATGTGTATATAAAGTAGCCATATTTGCTTAGTATATCATGAGAAACTATCAGCGCTGGTAGTATTACCCACGCTTATACTATTGAGGAAAAGTGAACTAGGAATGTACTTCTAATCTAGAGTAGCGCACACGCCTGGATTATATATTTCTGTACAAAGCGGTGGGTACGGATCGGGCCGATATCCCCAACCGCCACCACAAGAGGCTGATAGATTGCCTTTACTATCATAAATATTATCACTACCATCGAACACTGACCCTCGAGCGAGGAAGTATGCCTGACCATCCATCGTGCATTTTTCCAGGGGACCATTATCTTGTGATTTGATTTTTGCAATCACTGCACTTTCAAGCGTGACTCCTATCGGTGACTTGGGTATATCAATAGATTCGTCACCAATAACTTGATCGGGAAATCCTGGGAATTGTTGTACAAGCGGTGCTTCGTGTGGGGCGACAAAAGGAAGATATGTGCTTTTGTTTTGAAGCATGATATGGATCGCCGCGACCATCAAGATAATGAGGATAAAAAGAAGAGCCGTATTTAATTTTGAACCAAAAAAATTGTTGTGCATAGATTATTTATTCACATGCCATTGTCCGACCTTTTACTCCTATTACGACAGTAGTGTTTGTTTTAATACCCACAAACTCGTACGAACATTCTCCCATCTCTCCAATCGAACTTTGCCATTTAAGTTCCAGTTTATTAGATTCTTCAGCAACAGTTTTGAAAAGCAAAAGATCCCCAAGACCAACAAGAAAAACAATACCTAGTACTAAAATTACAACCGAAGAATAAATTAATATTTTTTTCATTTAAAGATTATTTTTTATACCCTTCCAATCTTCTTATAACTTCACTTCCACCATCTGCTGCGCGGCACCGACGTTAGCGACTATAATAATGAGAACAATACTAAGAATAATATAAATCATGCACTTACCAAGGTCGTATCCTAACTACTTTTTGATAGCAATACTTCGAAGGACGGCTATGTTTTCAGGAGTTTCTTTTGCCGTAAATGAGATGACTCGGAAATCATTCGGGAGCAAGAATGATACTTTGATATTGCCTTTTAGAGAAGAAAAGGGATAGCCAGAATTCTCCTCATTCGGATCTGGAACCAATGTCCCTCGTGTTAGGATCCCAATGTCACCTGTATCGGTGTAGAATTTCTCAAACTGCGGATTGCTAAAATCTTCCGGAGTATGAGCACTAATATCACATTCCCAACAAACATAACCGCCATTGAAAAATAATGAATATTTATCTGAAAGGCCATTAAAGGAACCGGAAAAACTTTTGAAATTCTTTATGGTCATAAATCCCTCTGGATTATTTGTCATAACATTGAAAGGAGGAACAGCATTTGGATCGGCCTGATTGATGGAAAGCTCTACTTCTCCGTATGAAGCAGGATAGACTACGGAAAAACCGATAGCATCGCTCGTATAGGTTTTACTTCCAGCAGCTACTTTTTCAGCAGATTCAGAGCTTGGTAATATACTTGTCACATTTTCTGGAGAATTGGTTTTCTGGATAAACATCCAAGAGATTCCGGCGACCAAAATTAGTATTGCAAGTATAAAGAGAATTTTATTGCGATTTTTTGCGTTCATAGGAATCTAGAACTTCACCTCCACTGTCTGTTGCGCTGCATCATTGTCAGGCAGATCGAAGAATTCCATTTTCTTGAATGAAAACATGTTGGCGATAATGTTGCTTGGCACCGACTCGATCTTGGTATTGAGATCGCGGACATTGCTGTTGTAAAAACGACGTGCGGCTTGGATTTTGTTTTCGGTATCAGAAAGTTCACGCTGGAGTTCGAGAAAGTTTACATTGGCTTTGAGATCTGGATAGGCTTCGGCAATACCGAAAAGTCCAGTGACTGCACCAGCAAGCATGGCTTCGCTTTTGGCATGTTCTCCGACTGTTTTTGCGCCCATAGCAGCAGCGCGAGCTTGAGTGACTTTTTCAAAAGCAGTCGACTCGTGAGCAGCATAGCCTTTCACAGTACTCACAAGATTAGGAATAAGGTCGTAACGGCGCTTGAGCTGGACTTCAATGTCCGCCCAGGCTTCCTGTGTACGGTTGCGAAGTGTCACAAAACCGTTATAGGCAAAGACAAACCAGAGGACGAGAACAACAATAATAGCTAAAATGATATACATATGAATAGTAGGTAGTTAGTAGTAAATAGTCGGTAGGCGATACCAACGCTAAAGAAAGTATAGCAAAATAGGCTCAAATTAAAAGCCCCTTCCGGCTACGCCGGAAGGGGCTTTAAAACAACACATTTCAAAAATTACTTATTTCTTCTCCATTTTTAACTGAGCGCGTCTTTTCGCCTGCCACTCTTCGAGCGACACCAAAAGCGGTGAGGCTAAAAAGATTGAAGAGTAGGTGCCGAAAAACATACCGGCGGCAAGCATCAGAGCAAAGTAGCGCGTTGAAACTGGGCCGAAAATAAAGAGTGCAACGAGAGCCAAAATAACTGTAAGAGAAGTATTGATCGAGCGAGAAAATGTTTGCTCTAGACTTTTACCGATCGTCTCAGCAAAAGTACTCGCTGTGTGAGCACGAAGATTTTCACGGATCCGGTCAAACACCACAATCGTATCTGAGACAGAAAGGCCAAGTATCGTGAGCACAGCCACTACGAAAAGACTGTCGACTTCGGCTCCTTGAAAATGAGAAAGGAGTGCAAAGAGACCCACCGGGATCAACACATCGTGGAGCAGAGTAATGATCGCGATCACACCATATTTCCATGAGCGCACTGGTTTGGAAACTTTTCGAAATGCGTAGGCAATAAAAAAGACAATACCGAGAGAAACAAGCACGATAGAGAGAATTGCTTTTTTGCGAAGTTCTTTACCGATGGATGGACCGATTGAGGTAAAGCTTTTTTCCACCATGCCGGACTCAGGTGCGTTCAGTGCAGCCAAAAGAGCTGTGCGTTCAGTATCCGACAAATCTCGTGATTTTACGATATAGCCCTCATCCCCCGTCGGTTGTACCAAGACTTCGCCGATTTCAAGTGCACTGGTACGCTCAGTTATAAGTTCAAATGAAGGGCGAGTACTATATGATACCTCCGTGAGCGCACCTCCTTTAAAATCAATGCCGATATTGAGGCCAAAAATCAAAAGAAGTGCAATCGAGATGGCAACGAGAGCAACTGAGATACCGATGAAAATATTTTTGTGTTTGATGATAAACATAAGGGTAGTAAATAGTTAATAGAAAATAGTAAATAGTGGAGATACTAGGTGGTATGTTTACCTGTCGAGAGACCAGCACTAAACAAAAACCGGACAAATTTATTTTCTCGGCGGATATTGAGGGAATAGAGAAAGATTCGTGAGATCGTAATAGCGGAGAACATCGACACCAAGACACCAAGGCCAAGCACCAAGGCAAAGCCTTTGATAAGCGACGTGCCAAACCAAAACAATATGATCGCTGTAATAATCGTTGAAGTATTTGAATCGCGGATCGAGGTCCATGCTCGGGCAAAACCCATATGAAGTGCGTCGCCAACCGTGCGACCGTTTTTGAGTTCTTCTTTGACGCGCTCGAAAATAAGCACATTGGCGTCCACAGCAATACCGATCGAAATGATGAACCCTGCAATACCAGCTGCAGTAAGCGTGACAGGAATGAGCTTGAAGAGCGCGAGCATGATAGCCGCATAGATGATGAGGGCCACAGAGGCAAAGAGCCCTGGCAAGCGATACCAGATCAGTAAGAAAATAATGATTGCCAAAAATCCAATCACACCAGCATAGATCCCTGCGTGCACGGCAGTTTCGCCAAGCGATGCGCCGATGGTTTGAGTAGAAATAAGTGTGATAGGCACTGGGAGTGCGCCAGAATTGAGGCGGCCCACCAAAGTCTTAGCTTCTTCGGGAGTAAATGAGCCGCTAATCTGCGCTTTCCCACCAGAAATAGCTTCATTTACTACTGGCGCAGAAATCGGCGAACCGTCGAGAAAGATAGCAATCGTTTTGCCGACATTTTCACCGGTAATTTTTTCAAATAAGTCACTACCCTCTTTGTTGAATTGGAGACCGACGATCGGCTCGCCAGTGCTTGGGTTGAATTCAACCGTCGCATGTTCGAGCAAACTTCCGGTGAGCGGTGTAGAGACATACATGTTGGCATATGGATCAATCGGCGGAAGTACAATGTTGCCGTCGGGGCCGACAGTTGCCTCGACAGGAGCTACAGCGTCTGGGTTGGGATTTTCTGTTTTAAATTCAAGAAGTGGCGTCTGACCAATTGCTTCCACTGCTTTTTCTACATCGGTGACACCTGGCAGATCGATAATAAGACGCTCTTCATCGGCGATACCACCTTCTTGAATAGTCACGGAAGGTTCAGAAACGCCAAATGTATTCACTCGTCGCTCGATCACATCGCGCAACGCGCTCATACTATCTTTGACTTCAGTCGCTGCTATTTTTGAAACGTCGGCGCGATAGACGAGATGAGTGCCGCCAGAGAGGTCAAGTCCAAGCTTAAATGAATGGCTTTGTATCCAGGCAGGTACCGGTTTGTGAAAGACATAACTATGCTCGCTCGCGAATACAAAATAGCCGACAAAGGCGCCGGCAATGAGAATAATAAGAGCGGTAATTCGTGTTTTTATCATATACGTAGACCCATTCTAGTCATTTTCGAGAAAAATGCAAATCAAAAACTTCTAGCGTCGGGGGTGAGTTTTTTTAAGAAAAACGTATGTACCGGCGAAGGCCAGAGCGCCTCCAATAATAAATCCAGCCAAAATATCTTGCGGATAGTGTACTCCGACGACGACTCGAGCAAGCGCGATCACAATCGCCGCCGCAATAAATCCTATCCCCCATTTGCGATCAAGAATGAATATTGCACATCCGAGTGCTGCAAAAGTTGTGGCGTGTCCGGAAGGAAAAGAATAGCCGGTAGCGTTGAAAAGCGGAGTAATATTATGGAGTGCCACAAAAGGCCGGTCAGTCTGAAAAACATATTTCAACAGAGTCGCGACTACCCATGCGCCAAACGTCGTAAATATCACAAAACATGCTTCGCGAATAATCTGTCTTGTATCAGCAAACGGACGGGAAGATAAAAAAACAGGGCGGAAGCGGATAATAAAAAATACTACGATCAGCGCCAAAATAAAATATTGAAACGTTGTGGCAAAAAAATATGCGAGCGTCGCGCCGATCGGCGTGCTTGAAAGATTAAAAAGAAAATAAAAGAGTGCGATGTTCATGGGACAGTAAGTAGTAAGTAGAGAAAATAAATTTATAGATTAGCGTAGATTAGATGTTTGATTTGTTGGCGTTTTGCCGTTCTTGCATTCCCTATTACCTGCCTACCGGCAGACAGGCTACTAACTACTTACTCATTTTCTGCTTCGCAGAAAGCAACACATTTCGAAACAGTTCTGCCACTGTCACAGGTCCGACACCGCCGGGCACTGGCGAGAGGGCTCGCGCTTTATCTTTGACTGATTCGAAATCGACATCTCCGACGATAGAACCGCCGGACTCAGACGTACCAGCGTCAATAATCACCACACCTTCACTGATCATACTTCCATCGATCAGTTTGCCGCGACCAGTCGCAGAAATAATTACTGTAGCTTCTCGTATTCGCTCCGGCATATTTTCAGTCTTTTTATCTGCTGCCGTGATCGTCAGGCCTCGCGCGCGCAATAAGTGCGCTACTGGTTTGCCGACCAGCTGTCCTTGGCCAATGACGAGAATTTTTTCTTTTTCAAGCGAAAGGCCGAGAGTGTCGAGAATAGTCATCACTGCGGCAGCTGTAGGAAATACAAATCGAGGAGTATTGCTATAGAAAAGGCTGGAATTTATTTCGCCAGTCGCATCTACATCAAGCGTCGGATCGACTGCATCAAGTACTTTTTTTTGATCAAAAACTGGAGGAAGCGGTAACTGCACAATCAACCCACACATGTTTTCTGTGGTATTTAATTTTTGTATTTCCTCGATTAAAGCTTCTGTAGAAACATCACCAGGTATGTCCGCCTGTTTAAATGCAATACCGAGCGTCTCTGCCATCCGAGCTTTCATCTTCACGTACTGCAGTGAGACCGGATTGTCGCCAACTAAAACATCAGAAAAGACTGGTTGAAACGGTAGGGCGGCAATATCCTCTCGAACGGTCGCGAGAATCTGTTGCTGGATTTTTTTGCCATCAATTAACATAGTAAGCAGCGCGTAGTTAGTAGTAAATAGTGAGTAGTATAGCGTAATTTATCAATTTAGTCTCGGTATTTTCTACTTACCTTTATATTCCAAGAAATTCTTGCTTCAGATCGTCCGGATGATAGTTGCGGGCTTGCCGGCGCATTCCTGACAGAATACCAAGCGCAGTGAATTCAGCAAGTAAATGCGAACCGCCATAGCTCATGAAAGGCAGCGTAATACCAGTCACTGGCAGAAGTCCAATATTCATACCCACATTTATAATGAAATGACTCATAAAGAAAATCGCCACACCCATTCCAAAGAGCATTTCGAAGTTACTGCCGCCACGAAGTGATTGGCTCAAAATCCTATACACCACAAGCCCAAATAAAATAAAGACAAGGATGACACCGACAAATCCCCATTCTTCTGCAAATGCTGAAAAAATAAAGTCTGTCTCATATTCAGGTAAGAATTGGAGCCGTGATTGAGTACCGAAGCCAACCCCCTTCCCTAAAAACTGGCCGGATCCTACGGCGATGGTCGATTGGTAGGCATTGTAGCCTGTTCCATGAATATCGGTAAGCGGATGAATAAATGTCAGAATACGAGCTTTTTGGTATGGCGCAAAGACCAAAATCCATAGCAAAAAAAAGACTGCGGCAGCGCCGGCAAATACTAACATAAGATGTTTTTTTGAAATACCGGACACGAGCGCCATGCCAAGCCAGATCAAGAAAAAAATAATAGCCGATCCAAAGTCCGGCTGGAGCAACACCAAACCAAATGGGATCAGTGCGTAGAGACCGGAAATAAAAATGTGGCGCGGTTGGGCAATCGCAATATGACGGCGAGAAAAATATTTTGAAAGGATAAGAATCAGTACAAGCTTCATCATGTCAGCCGGTTGGAGCGAGATAGCACCCAAATCAAACCAGCTTTGTGAGCCGTTGACCCGGGACCCAAGTCCAAAAAGCACAAGCAGGAGCAGAGAAAACCCTAAAAACAGAGTGACAAGAACATCCGTGCGCTTCAAAAAGCGTAGATCTAAATAGGAAAAGAAAATGAACATTCCGAGCGAAATCCCAATCCAGATAAGCTGGTGTGTAAATAGTGTGCCGTGACCTCCTGCTGCTTCAAGGGGAGAAAAAGACTTCATGGTAATAAGGCCTGCCGCCAAAATTGGTGCTAAAAAAAGTAAAAGCAGCCAATCAACATTTTTGGAGAATTTTACAAGAGGAGTGTCGTTGGATGAAAGGGTCATAGAAAAATATACTTAAGAAGAATAATTTCCGAAAAGTAAACAGCAAAATTTCTGCTACTGGCTCACGCTAAAAACCGGAATAATCGGAAGGAGTTCGTTGCGCACAACAGGCCGCGGAAACGCTTGCGGCCAGGTGTAATAAATATTTTTGCTTTCTCCAGGCGGCAATGTGTCGATATGGGTGTTGCTGACATTGACGGCATTGTCAGCTCCATCATACAGGATAGCCAATATATCAAAATCTGGGATAGTAAAAAGTGCTGAGGGATTGGTTGCTACCGCTCCAAGCCGAGGAGCGCTTGTCTCATTTACAAGTACAATATCAGTCACTGCCACGCGAAGTTTGGATACATCTTCATCAAGCTTTTGCCACGTCGGAGTCGGACCCATGAATTGAAACGTAGTTCGGGCGGGAATCGCGTTGCCAACATCAATGCTTGATTCGAAGATGCCAAACGGGCCCGTCATGCCGACAAAGGTGCTCCCCTGCCGCCTTGTAATGAAAACATTTTCTGCATCGTAGAGGCGAAATTCATAATCGATTTTTCGAATGCCCGCTCGATCATTTTTATTTTCTATGTATGCAAGAGCATTATAAATCTGACCAGTCACAGGAAATGATCGTGTCCAGCGTACAACAAGCGGAGAAACTTCAGCCGGGCAATAATTGATGCAGGTCCCGCCACAATCTACACCACCTTCCGACCCATTGGCTTTGCCGTCAGTACAATTTGGGGCCTGGACAAACTTGGGAACAATCGCCACAAAAAACCAGACGAGTCCGAGAATGAGGAAAATACCGACAATGGTCAGCTGACGTTTAGCGGACCAGGTCATAGGATAGTAAATAGTTAGTAGCGAATAGAAAATGGAAGAACATACTTTTATAGTAGCAGAAAAACAGCTCATATTAAAGCTGCTATTTTAGAAATTCATTACTTGGTGTTGGCGACTAGCTACTTTCCCCCATAGGAGTATCATCGCCACTACAGTGCTTAACTTCTCTGTTCGAAATGGGAAGAGGTGTACCCACTGCGTCGAATCACCAACACTAAACAATGAATTGTGTATTAATTAAGAATTTGTGTATGTGTTTTATTTTTTATATTTTGATCGCAAAAATGCGACTGTGGTTCTCATATTTCCTAATAGGAATCGAACAATTAGTACGCCTTGGCTTAAACCATTACTGGCCTTACACCGAGCGCCTATCAACGTAATCATCTCTTACGGTTCTCAAACGATTCCTAATCTTGAAGCTGGCTTCCCTCTTAGATGCTTTCAGAGGTTATCCATTCCCGACGTAGCTACAGGGCATTCCAGTTGGTACTAGAGCCCTTAGACCAGAGGTCAGTTCACTTCGGTCCTCTCGTACTAGAAGCGAATCTTCTCAAGAATCAACGAGCGCAGTAGATAGGAGACCAACCTGTCTCACGCAAACTGTTTTACATCACTCGCTCTACAAACGAGTGAACCTTCATTACTGAAGGGATCGGACTGTGACATCTTCTTTTGCAAGAAGGCTAACATTCAGTCTCTACGGGTAAAATAATTAATAATTACAAATTACAAATTACAAATGAAATCCACTCAATTCTTAATTATTCATTCTTAATTTTTAATTATATTCTTCCCTCGGTATTGTCCTCGCTTGCGCGTAGGATTTCACCGATATAAGTTAGCTTGCCATAAAAAATTTCTTTTCTATGCCGCCGTGATGTATACAGACTGTATACATGGTTGAAATTTCAGTTTTAAAAACATAAAAATAATTTTCCTCAAACTATTTTTTCCTCAACGGGTTCAAACTGTTCAATCATCAATTAATCATTTTAATTAATTGCTGAACGGTTTGAACCCAGCTCGCGTACCATTTTAATTGGCGAACAGCCAAACCCTTGGGACCTTCTCCAGCCCCGGGATATGGTGAGCCGACATCGAGGTGCCGAACTCCGCCGTCGATATGAACTCTTAGGCGGAACTAGCCTGTTATCCCTAGAGTAGCTTTTATCCCTTAATCTTCGGCCGCGTCTAATGCGGACCATCGGTTCACTATGTTCTGGTTTCCCACCTGCTTGTCATGTACGACTCGCAATCAAGCCAGCTTGTGCCATTACACTATCGGCACGGTTTCCATTCGCGCCTAGCTG
>CAZBZO010000005.1:0-88670 GCA_964496425.1 uncultured Candidatus Saccharibacteria bacterium
ATCGACCCTCTGAGAGGCGTAGCTAACGCGTTAAGAGATCCGCCTGGGAAGTACGGCCGCAAGGCTAAAACTCAAAGGAATAGACGGGGACTTGCACAAGCAGTGGATTATGTGGTTTAATTCGACGATAAACGAAGAACCTTACCAAGGTTAGAAATCAACGTGAAAGCCCCGAGAAACCGGGGCCCTCGCAAGACTAGTTGACAGGTGATGCATGGCCGTCGTCAGTTCGTGGTTTGAATTGTTCCCTTAAGTGGGGTAACGAACGCAACCCTCGTCGTGTGTTATATTTGTCACACGAGACCGCCCAGCACAAAGCGCGTGAACGCGCAATTAAAAATTACTGATTAAAAATTAGGAATTCAATTCTTAATTTGTAATTCATAATTACTAATTGCGAACGTTTCGTTCGCTTCGTGCTGGGAGGAAGGAGAGGATGACGCCAGGTCCGCATGGCCTTTTGATATCCTGGGCTACACACATAATACAATCGCCGCTACAACAGGTTGCAATGGGGTAACCCGGAGCCAATCCTTAGAAAAGCGGCGCCAGTTCGGATTGAGGTCTGCAACTCGACCTCATGAAGTTGGAATTGCTAGTAATCGCAGGTCAGACATACTGCGGTGAATACGTTCTCGAGTCTTGTACTCACCGCCCGTCAAGTCAAGGGAGCTGGGAATACCCGAAGTCTCTGCGTTTGCAGGGCCGACGGTAAGCTCAGTGACAGGGACTAAGTCGTAACAAGGCACGGGTAGCGGAAGCTGCTCGTGGATTAACTCAATTGAGACCGTTTCATATTATCTATCTACTATAGTATGAGACTTAGTGAGTCGATATTGTGTAGCTCAATTGACTACACAATGGACCAAACATGTACGGTCCTAAAAGCATGTTGGCAGTTTGGAAAGACAAATCTCAGTTCGTAGAGCATGTACGATCTAGAACGGAACAAAATAAAGAATAGTTACTTTCTCTCCTTACAAAAAACTGCCCATTGCGTGGCAGTTTTTTGTTATACTTACAGTCATGAAAAACAAAACAGTCTCAACGGTGCTCTCCATTATTTTTCTCCTGGTACTTGTCAGTCTCTTTTTTCTGCGCGACAAGATTTTGCCGGCGTCTATTGTAGAGCCGCAAAATGTGGCGCCCCAAATTTCATCAGTTATCATCGGAGGGGAAGTGATTAGTGTAAAAATTGCCGATACACCAGCCTTACAAGGCAAAGGACTCTCGGGTACCGAGAGTTTGGCAGCGGGCGAAGGCATGCTCTTTGTTTTTGACAAGCCAGATGCCTATGCATTTTGGATGAAAGATATGAACTATCCAATAGATATTATTTGGCTTACAGATAGAGGAACGCCAGGAGTTGTTGACATAAAACACAACGCAACACCTGAATCGTATCCTCAAACGTTTAAGCCGAGGGCATTTGCAACATACGTTCTTGAAGTCCCAT
Source organism: uncultured Candidatus Saccharibacteria bacterium (assembly GCA_964496425.1). Lineage (GTDB taxonomy): Bacteria > Patescibacteriota > Minisyncoccia > Phycocordibacterales > UBA9973 > CAZBZO01. Next base: position 1,457 of record CAZBZO010000005.1, read on the forward strand.
CTGGATACGCGAGTGCGCATGGAATCGAAATATATGACGAAGTCTCTTTCCAGTAAGGGAAAATACAACATACAATCAAAGAGGTCGGCGCCATGGGCGCCGACCTCTTTGTATTTCTACTTACTATTAACTACTACCTACTCATTACCTATTAGTGTGAAGCATGTACTCCATGAGCAGACTCTTTCTTCTGAAGTCGGCGAGCGACTACGATGATAAAGAGAATGATCGCAATCAGGACCAACCAACCAAGGAATGATGTTGGGAAGAATCCAGCACCGAGAGCAAATGCTCCGAGGAAGCTGCCGTTTGAGACTTCATTGATTACATATGCGCTTGAAGTGTATTGAGTGCCTGTCGTCGAGGTTGAAAGTGTAAATACTGCAAGAGCACTGGTGACCAAACGATCACGGTTGCTCAAACTTCGATCAGCGAGCGCTTGAATGCCGATCGTACCGCTACCGCCAACTGGGATTTTCCCAATTGAGAATTCTAATGTTCGTGCGAGTGGTGAGAAGCTGCCAGTCGTGGCGTTTTGGAAGGTAACAGATTCAGGGAGTGTGACAGTGACAACAGTATTGTAGAGTGTTTTGTTGCCAATGTTTTGATAGGTCAGTGTGTAGAAGATTGTTTCGTCAGGGCGCACTTCGTGAAATCTATTTTCAAGTTTGACGAGGAGCATAGTACTACCAGTATCTTCCACAAACGTACCTGTATCACTTGCAGCTGAAGCAGTGTTGGTATAGATGTATTTGATCGGAGGATTAACAACGATCGGATCTGGCACTGGTTGGTAGGTGATAATAGGGTTTGGAACAACTGGGTTGCCATAACTATTATATGGATATTCAGAGCTTCCGTACGTTGCAGTACAGCCCGGATCCCCGTAGTCTACATATCCGTCGCCATCATCGTCGAAACCATTGTTACACATACTTGTACCAGTATTGTTGTCGTTATCGTCGTCATTACTATTATTATCCTGGTCAACTTCTACTTCAAGAGAATTAGTATCAGTATTGTAAGGGCCAAAAGCTGTGAGCTTGAATGTTTCATCTTCATCGAGATCATCGGTGTCGATAGAACCGTCAGCATCGTCTTCGTTGCCGTCGATCGGACCTGATATTGAGACAGAATCACATCCTGTCGTATTCCAAGTAAGTTCAGTACTGTCGCCTTCGTCTATTGAATCATCATCAGCATAAAAAGAGTTGATGACACATGTACCATTGTTTTGAATAATAGTGCCAACGGTTACTGTTTCGTAATCATAAACTGTGTTTGTCCCAGATGCAGTCAAAGTGTAATTTGTCGTTCCATATAGTACGCCTGTGTTTGCGCTACCATTTGGGGCTTGTATGCCCATGTTAGTGATTGATACAGTCGTACAATTTGAAGTGTTCCAATAGAGTGTTGTTGATGCACCGTAGTCGATCGAAGTTGATGCGGCATAAAACGAATTAATCGTACATGGGTTAGTTTGCGGAGGTGTAATTACTTGGATCTGATTTTGATTTTGATTTTGGACGGGAGTAATATAGAACTCGTTTGTATCAGCAGAATTGTAAGAAGCGGCATTGCTAGCATTTCCGTCAGTGTGACAATTAGGATCTTGTGCATCCGCTTTACCATCATAGTCATCATCGATACCATTATTACATTGAGTAGGACCTTGGATATTTCCTGTTGTTTGAAATGCACCGATAACACTTGAATATCCGGTACCAGAAGTGTTTACACCTACAGCCTGAAAGTAATACGTAGTACCCGCGGTAAGATTTGTAAGATGCGCACTATACGTACCTTCAGCAGTACTTTTCATTTGCCCAGGTGTTGTAAGGCTAAGGGCAGTAGTAGAAAGTCCGTAGCGAAACGATACTGTTGTTACTAAATTAGGATCATTTGAAACATAATAGCCATTCAAGTCTGCAGTTGAGGTAGTAATCCCTGTTGCTGGAAGGACACTCATAGTAGGAGGGATACCAGCAAAGGCAAGAGAAAACGGCCCAGCCAACATAACCAAAAACGTCAGTGTTCGCAAAGCTATTTTGTTGTATTGATTATTCATCATGGGTACATTATAGCATATTGATATATTTTGTCAAGGCATTGACGCTATGTATTTGATATGACGATATGGAGCTTAGTCTGTTACACCTTGTGGTTGCTTGATTATTTAAGCCAGTTGCTATAAGATACTGGTGGTCGTATGTCGGATAGTTACGCCTATCTCTTAGGAGATAAGGTGAGGAAAGTCCGAACACAGCTCTTTTTAAGAGAGAAAGGTAGCGGGTAATACCCGTCCCTCCCCACCAAATCGGTGGGGAAGCGAGGTGCGAGCAGTGACGTCGACGCCGAAAGGCTAGAGTTCCAAGCTTTTGGAATAAGCTTATGGCAACATGAGAGTGAAACGGCTAAATCCTTATCCCTGTGCAAGGCCGTGTCCGCGAAAGCGGAAGTGCCGCTTGAGGTCATTGGCAACAATGATCCTAGATAAATGACTATCGTCCGCCGCAAGGCGAGATACAGAATTCGGCTTATAGACATACGATTATCAGATGAAGAAACATCCCTACCGGGATGTTTCTTCCGTTTCAGATAGTAATCCGATATAATTCTCGTATGCCAAAAGAGAAAAGTTTAATACAGCGACTTGATCGGTTTTTTGATTTATTTGAAGATCGAGTACGAGCATATTTATCACGTCGACCGATTTTGTATGCATTTATTGCCGGTATCGCCATCGTTCTTTTTTGGCGGGGTGTCTGGCACTGGGCGGATAAGCTTGAAAGTCAGGGCGGAATTTTAGGATTTGTATTCTCACCGGAAGTAACCGTGATAATCTCAGTTGTTGCCTTGCTTGCAACGGGGCTCTTTGTATCTTTTTTTGTCGGAGATGTCATCATTATGTCAGGGCTAAAGAAAGAGAAAAAATTCGTCGAGAAAGCTCAGGAAGAATTCGCACGAGAGTCTCATGACATAGAGCGCATGGAAAAAATTATTGAAAAACTTGAAGGAGAAGTAGAGCATATTCACAAAGAACATGAAACTCATACCGAAGGCCGCTCCGGCGGAGGTGTGCAACCAAAGTAATAAGCAGGTAGTAGGAAAACAAACCAAGATTTGACTTTTTTATTAGGTTTGGTATACTAGTCTTGTGAGTAAAAGGCTCTAGCCTGTTATCAGAAATACAAATGCCTACGTAAGACCCCCGCAAGGGGGTTTTTACGTGGGGGAAAGTCCATAAAAGCTTTAAAAAATCTTATTTTACCGTATCTGACCTTTCACCCTCTAGGACATCTTCGAGTTTTGAGAAAAGGTAGTATAAAGGTATACTTTAACTGCAGTAGCTCGCCCTTTGTGTGGCCGGCGACTGCACTCACATAGGCATTTGTGTTGGAGTTAGCACTCGCTTGCCACACAGATGGTGAATCACACGACCTATCCGCATACGGATGGGTCGTGTTGTTTTCATATTCGCATTGGCTGTATGTCGTTGTAAGTTTTATTTTTTCTTTCTTGGAACGAATAAAATTTTCCACATTACTTCGATAAAACAAAATAAAATTAAAATGTTTTTCTCCACGTAATTATTTTTTTAAAAGTTATCCACAGTTTTCTGTCTTTATCTATTGTATGTAGCGAGCGAGTGTAGGATAATTATAAACATAGATGCGATGATTATTTTTGTAAAATAATTTTTCAAAAAAATATTTTACCAGGTCGTGATCGTTGCATAACTTACAAATAATCCTTATATAAAAAAATTTATGGCAGCAAAGAAAAAGGCAAAGAAAGCAGCTCCAAAGAAGAAAAAGGCAGCAGCTAAGAAAAAGAGATCTTAACTCTTTTCCCACTTACAAAATTACCCCTCTCATTTTTTGAGAGGGGTGTTTTGTTTTTAAGCTTCATGCGGCACCAGGGCTCTTTTTAAGCCACTTTTTTATGTTATAATCTTCGGACATGTCAATTTTAACCTCATTTATAGGAGACGAAAGCACTCGATTCATCAAAAAAGCCCGTGTCGCTGTAGCAAAGATCAATGAGCTTGAACAGCGGGTTTCTGCCCTCACAGCACCTGATTTTCCTAAAGAAACTCAAAATCTCAAGGACCGCTTGGTGCTCGGAGAAACTCTGGAAGACCTGCTTCCTGAAGCTTTTGCACTTGTGCGAGAAGCAGCAAAGCGAACACTGGGTCAGCGTCATTACGATGTTCAGCTTATTGGTGGCATGGTATTGAACGAACGTAAAATCGCCGAGATGCGTACCGGAGAAGGAAAAACATTGGTAGCAACATTGCCAGCATACTTAAACGCACTCACTGGTCGCGGTGTACATGTGATCACAGTCAACGACTACCTGGCTCGTCGCGATGCGGTGTGGATGGGGCAAGTGTATGCGTATCTTGGTATGAGTATTGGCGTTATCAATTCTCAAAGTACTTCATACCTTTACGACCCATCACATTTTGAAGAAGACAAAGAACGAGACGAAGTAGCTTCATTTAAAGTTGTCTATGATTTTCTCCGTCCGGTGACTCGCAAGGAAGCATACGCTGCAGATATCACGTACGGCACCAATAACGAATATGGTTTTGATTATCTTCGCGACAATCTTGTGGGCAGTATGGAACAACTATCCCAACGTGGCCATGTCTACGCTATTATCGACGAAATCGACTCTATCTTGATCGACGAAGCACGTACACCCCTTATTATTTCTTCTGAAGCAGGCGATTCTGAAAAATTCTACACACAGTTTGCTGATATTGCTCGCTCACTTACGAAAGATGAGGATTTTACTGTTGATGAAAAATTGAAAGCAATCTCTTTGACAGATCAAGGCATCACCAAAGCTGAAAAGTCTCTCGGTATCGACAATATTTACACAGAAAAGGGCATAAAATATGTTCACCATCTTGAAACTGCGGTCCGTGCTCAAGCTTTGTATTTGCGGGATAAGGATTATGTCATCAAAGAAGGAGAGGTGGTGATCGTCGATCCGTTTACCGGTCGACTGCAGCCGGGCCGGCGCTGGAGTGAAGGACTCCACCAAGCGATTGAGGCCAAAGAAGGAGCTAAAATCCAAAAAGAAAGTCGCGCTGTGGCATCAATCACATTTCAAAACTATTTCCGATTCTACGATAAGATCGCTGGTATGACTGGTACCGCTAAAACTTCAAGTGAAGAATTTTATAAAGTGTACGGACTTGAAGTTATCAGTATTCCGACCAACAAAGATGTGAAGCGTACTGATCACAATGATCTTATCTTCCAAACCGAGAAAGGAAAGTTTAAGGCTATTGCCAAGAAAGTAAAAGAACAACAAACTAAAGGCCAGCCAGTATTGATCGGCACGGTATCGATCGAGCGCAACGAACTTCTCTCTGCTCATTTGACGCAAGAAGGGGTAATCCATACTATTTTGAATGCAAAGAATCATGAAAAGGAAGGAGAGATCATTGCCCAAGCCGGTAAAAAGGGAAGTGTTGTCATAGCAACCAACATGGCCGGCCGTGGTGTCGACATTAAGTTGGGTGGCGCCACTGCTACTGAAGCCGAGCGCCAGGAAGTTGCGGCACTCGGTGGACTCTTTGTTTTGGGAACGGAACGGCACGAAGCTCGCCGTATCGACAACCAGCTTCGTGGCCGCGCGGGTCGCCAAGGCGATCCGGGCGCGACGCAATTTTTCGTATCTCTTGAAGACGATCTGATGCGGGTCTTCGGATCTGATCGCATGAAAAGTCTGATGGGACGCTTTGGCATACCAGAGGATCAGCCGATTGAAAATAAAATCATTAGCCGTTCGCTTGAAAGCGCGCAGGCTAAGATCGAGGGATTCAACTTTGATGCGCGTAAATATACCCTTGAATACGACGACGTCATGAATCACCAACGGAAAGCCGTCTATGAACGTCGCCGCGCTATGCTTGAGAGCAATAGAGAAAAGCTTGTTGAGCTCTTAGACGGATTGATTGCCGGAGATGAAACACTGACTGCTGAGATTGAAGCGAAGAAAAAAGAAGTTGGAGAAGAAGCATTTTACACTACTGCTCGTCGGATCGTACTCTATGTCACCGATACACTCTGGGTAGAACACTTGGAAACCATGGAATATATGCGTTCTTCAGTCAATCTTCGCGCCTACGGTCAGCGCGAGCCACTCGTCGAATACAAAAAAGAAGGGCTCAGGCTTTTCCGAGAAATGGAAGCGATGTTTGCTGACCAAGTACTTTCTCTTATTAAAACAATCAATCAAGATGCCAAAAAAGCTGCGCCCGAGCCCGCTCCTGTTTCACAGACCCTTATCGCCACGCATGAACAATCAAGTGCGCTTGGCAGCAGTACTGAAACAAGCAGCACGAAACTAGCGGATGCTGCACCAAAAGTCGGACGCAATGACGCGTGTCCGTGTGGATCTGGCAAGAAATGGAAAAAGTGCGGGTTCTTAAATACCGAAGAGCACCAAAAGCTCACGAGTGAAAAGAAATATCATCAGAGTTAGACTTTTCTTTTCTGCCGATTTTTTTGCTCCGGTTCGCTCTGGCTGAAATGTTTTTACGTTTTATGCATGCGAGTCCTCGCTTCAAAAAATCGGCATGATATCCCATGAAAAATCTCAAATCCTATGAAACCTCGAGTTGATACCCTTTGTATTCCTCGCCGGGGCGACCAAGTGCTCCTTGGCATGAAGAAGCGCGGGTTTGGCGAGGGTTGGTGGAATGGTTTTGGTGGAAAATTGGAAAGCGGGGAGACAGTAGAGGAGGCGCTGGTGCGAGAAGTTCGGGAAGAGGCAGGACTCTTACTTCAGCGGTACGAATATCTTGGGACCATGCACTTTACTTTACCTGACATTACTATTGAAGTCCGGATCTTTGAAGGGTGTGCTTGGGAAGGGGAACCAGTGGAAACTGAAGAGATGATACCGCGATGGTTTGGGGTAGATGAAGTGCCGTTTGATAAAATGTGGCCATCAGATGATATTTGGGTGCCTTATTTTCTTCTCAGGGAGCCATTTATTGGCCGAGTGACTTTTGATAAAGGCATGAAAGCAGTAGATTCATCTATCGAGTCAGTGGATCGTGGAAAATTGCTATCATAGGCTCAAAAACAACACATATTTAATATCAATCTGTCAAGCTAGGAAACCTAAAAAACACTTATTTTATAAGTGTTTTTTAGGTTTGACAGTACTAAAAATAGTGGTATAACTATTGACTTTTAAACCAAGGTATGCTACTATATGTGAAACCTGATGTAACGAGGCTCACGCTTCATACGTAAAGGTTTTTTTATTTGGGGCATATCCCAAATACAAATCCATCCAGCTGTTGGCGGAGCATATAACCGCCAGTTTATGCAAAAACACGTATTAGTACGTTCTCTACAGGCATTTGTTGTCATTCCTATTTTAGCAACAAACTTCTCTACAGTCCTCCTTGGACTTGGGAAGCTTCCCACTGTAGTAGTACCATCGACCGTACAAAATGGGCCCCAGATCCAAGAGCTCGCTGATAACCACCAGCTTGAACTCGAAGAGATGGCACACAAGATTGACAATTATTTTTATGATAAGCATGTACCGCTTGCCGGTCATGGTATGAAGCTCGTGACGGAAGCCGATAAAAATGGCATTCCGCTTACACTTGTTGCTTCGATGGGTTTCATCGAATCCACAGGTTGTAAGTTTATAATCCCAAGCACTCACAACTGTTTTGGTTGGGGAAGTGGGAAAATCCATTTTGATTCTGTAGACCACGCCATTGAAGTCATCTCATGGAACTTAGGTGGTCACAATCCGAACACCGCCAAGCATTACAAAGGTAAGGAACTTGAAGATATAATCCTTACCTACAATCCTCCTGAGGCAGATCCTCAGTACAAAGCGAAGATCTTAGGAGTGATGAATGCCATCGAATCGTATGAAGCCAAGACGATCGTTGCAACAAATATGTAAACCTAAACAAAACCCCCGCGAAAGCGGGGGTTTTGTTATTAAAATAAAATAGGTGACCTCTAGCGGGCCACCATAAGTTTGAATCTATTACTTAATTTTTGTGTCTCCCATGGTGTGTGCCATGAATAAAAAAATCAGGAGTTTCATCGCCACGGTATGTTTCATTGAATTCAAATCCTGGGTTTATCGTTGAAACGAAAGATAACCCTAAATTGCCAGCTTTGTTTGCATTACGTCTTTTTTTTCCGCTACTACCACCGTTTATCGGTTGCGCAGATCTAGAATTAGATTTTCTCATAACTAAAGATTTAGAAATGATTAAGAAAGACTCGATTTAGCTGAATCTTAATCAATTTTTCTTGTTTTGTCGAGCCCTACAATCCGAAGAGCTTATAAATGAGTTTAACGAGCGGGTCGGTTTCCGGTCCGTAGACGATAGAGCCGCCCAGGGCTCCGGTGATAGTAATGATGATAAGTCCAAAGATTGCCATGATCGGCATGAAGGGACTTCCAAACATTCGATGAGCAAATTTCACGATATTGTTCCACGCCTCTCCCATTGGAGAAAGAGCGATGCGAGAACCCAGATTTTCTCTATCGATCCAGACGACAATATAGATAAGCGCTAAAATGCCGAAGATAATGAGAGTGGAGAGGGCAAAGGTCGAATGTATTTCCACAATATCTCGTAGGGTCCCAGGAGGAATTCCTTCTTCAGCAATGTTTCCCGTAATAAGAGCAAGAATACTACTTGCTGATCCAACAATAACTAACGTGGCTTTGATATAAAACCAGTACGAGAGCGCTATAAGTTTTTTGAAGCGCAAAAGCTCGAGGATGGCGTATATCGTAAGGAGCGCGATCGGAAAATGAACAAAAATTGGGTGAAGATTCATGTAAAAAGTATAACACATTTGTCACGAGAGGTTGGGATGTCCGTCATACTAATCAAAGGTCGTTTAGCAGAGCTATCTTTTATATATTATATGTGCGAAAAATAAAAAATCTTCCTGCCTATCGGAGGATTTTTTATTTTTCGCCTTGCCTTGATCACCTTTATCGAATCATGTATAATAGTGTATGGCAAAAGTAGTCACTACTCTCGAAGAAGCATTGACGTTTGACGACGTCCTCCTCGTGCCGGCGGCAAGCGATGTATTGCCTCGTGAAGTTTCTATTAAAACCCGTCTTTCAAGGCGGATTTCTTTAAATGTACCTCTTGTATCTGCTGCTATGGATACAGTTACCGATGCTCGCATGGCCATAGAGATGGCACGTTTGGGTGGCATTGGATTTCTCCACAAAAATATGTCGATTGCTGACCAAGCGCGTGAAGTACGTAAGGTCAAGCGAAGTGAAAATGGTCTCATTACTGATCCGATCACACTTTCCGACACTGCGATCGTTGGTGATGCAGTGATCATCATGCGGGAATTTCAGATCAAGGGTATCCCGATTGTCGATGACAACAAAAAACTTGTTGGTATTGTGACTCATCGCGATCTTCGCGAAAAACAACCGCTCGACAAACCAATCCGCGATATCATGACGACCCAGCTCGTTACTGCGCCCGAAGGTACTTCGCTCTCCGCTGCTCAAGATATTCTCCAAAAACATAAAATCGAAAAACTTCCTATCGTCAATAAAAAGAATGAACTTGTTGGCCTCATTACCTATCGTGATATTTTGAAAGTCCAAACATATCCACATGCAGCAAAAGATACAAAAGGAAGACTCTTGTGTGCAGCCGCAGTGGGTGTGACGTCCGACATGATTGACCGCATAGGTGCACTTGTAAAAGAAGGTGTCGATGTGGTGTGTATCGACACAGCCCACGGACACTCGAAAGGTGTCCTCAATGCTGTTCGCCAGGCTAAAAAAGCATTTAAAACTATTGATATTATCGGCGGGAACGTGGCGACCGAAGAAGGCGCGAAAGCTCTTATCGACGCAGGCGTTGATGCCGTCAAAGTTGGCGTGGGTCCGGGCTCGATCTGTACGACGCGGGTGGTGGCGGGTATTGGCGTGCCGCAGCTCTCGGCTATTATGGGTGCGGCACGTGCCTGTAAAAAAGCTGGTGTACCGCTCATCGGCGACGGCGGTATTCGTTATTCGGGAGATATTGTCAAAGCGCTGGCATCTGGAGCTGATACGGTGATGGCAGGAAGCATATTTGCTGGAGTTGAAGAATCTCCGGGTGAGACAATTATTTTTGAAGGACGAAAATTTAAAACTTATCGTGGCATGGGATCCGTAGAAGCTATGAAACAAGGATCAAAAGATCGCTACTTCCAAGACGCTGAAGATGATTTGAAAAAACTCGTGCCGGAAGGTATTGTTGGTCGCGTCCCGTACAAAGGTACTCTTGCTGAAGAAATGACTCAAATGGTAGGAGGTTTGCGTGCCGGTATGGGCTACTGCGGAGCAAAGGATATCATGACACTTAAAAAAGCTAAATTTGTAAAAATCACTCAAGCCGGCAAAGCTGAAAGTCACCCCCATGATGTGACTATCACGAAAGAAGCGCCAAACTATAGTAGCTAAAGGCTCGCTTGGCTCTGCTTTTTGGAAAACACATAAATTTCTGCAGAAATTTCGTTCCCTGCCTACCGGCAGGCAGGCTGCTCAGCTCGCCAGCTTCCGCAAGTTTCCAAAAAGCAGGCCTGCGTTCGCTATTTATTTCGAGCGCGCTATACTAGGAGTATCTCTTCCTGGGCGTCACGGATGTCTCTATCCGCTCGTCTATATGAGATGTAAGACGCAATGTCTTACCTTATAAATAATGAGGAATAAATAGGAAAGAAAAAATATGAAAAACAAGATTATTGTTGGACTTCTCGCTCTCGCATTTTTGGTTGGTGGTTCTCAGGCTCATGCTCAGACTCCAGCGGCTACACGAACTCCAGGAGAAATTATTAGTCGCATGGATGATATCTACGCACGGGTAGGTGATTTTCTAAATAGATTGAGTGCTATTTCGGACAAACTCGAAGCAAATGGCCGTGATGTTTCAGAAATCGATACTGCAATAAGTGTTGCTGGAAATCTCCGAAGTAAAGCTCAAACAGAAATTAATGAATTTAAAGCTGCGCGTACTGCTGCAGGTGACGTAATGAATGCTTCTGTCATGAAAGAAGGCCGTGAAGCAAAACAAGCTATTATTGACTTTCTTCAAGCAGTAAAGGCGATCCACACTAAAGCGCTCGCGACTTTTGGTGATCGCGCTCAGAACTAAATTTATTAGTAATATACGTGCTCATCCGAGTACGTATCCTAAATAATTTCTATGGATAATACACAAAAAAGTAATAATGGTCTCATTTGGGCAGTTGTTATTATCGTCTTGGTGATTGTTGTTGGGGTTTTCGCTATGAAAGGTAAAAACTCTACAATGAATTATGGTAACAACACAGGTACAGATCAAGTAGGGGGATCGGCTTCGACCGATGCTGAAGTACAAGCTGAGCTCAATTCAATTGGGTCAGGTCTCGGCCAAACAGAGAGTGAAGCGAACACAGTTGATGGTGGGACTCTCTAAATAACCTACTCTTAAACTGAAATTTGATGCAAAAACCACCATTCTATGGTGGTTTTTGCTTGTGTGAGTATGAAGAGTTGGGTCGCTTGTGGCTTTCCTTTAAATTTTGGAACAAAATCTACTAGCATGTATACTGTACGTGTTATGAAAAATACTCACACTGTTGATGTTGTGCTCGGACTCCAATGGGGCGATGAAGGTAAGGGGAAAATCGTCGATGCGCTTGCTCGTGACTACGATCTCGTGGCGCGCTTTCAAGGTGGGCCGAACGCTGGGCATACGCTCGAATTTGATGGCAAACACATCGTCCTCCACACTATTCCGTCTGGAGTATTTGTTGGTGCGACCAACTTGATTGGTGCCAATGTCGTGCTTGATCCAATAAGTTTTGTAGAGGAGCTTGCCCAGGTGGAGCCGCTCGTCAAAAATATTCGCGAGGTTCTCCTCATTGCCCGTGAAGTCAACATTATTATTCCGACCCATAAAATTCTCGACAAGGCTGCAGAAGTGGCTAAAGGTGAAGCTAAAATCGGCACAACTTTGCGAGGAATCGGGCCGGCATATATGGATAAAACCGGCCGCAATGGACTTCGCATTGGATACATCAGCGCGCCTGACTTTGCTACTCGATACGAAATGCTTAAAACCAAACACTTGAAACTACTCGAAGCTCAAGGGTTTCTTGTGGATGCGGAGCTACTTTCAAAAAACGAAAAGGAATTTTTTGAAGCTATTGAAGTCATTAAAACATTTACACTTGCTAACTGCTCCACGTATATGAATACTGCAATTGATGCTGGTAAGAAAATTTTAGGTGAAGGAGCACAGGGAAGCATGCTTGATATCGATCATGGATTTGTCTATCCATTTGTGACCTCGTCGAGCACGACGTCGGCTGGCATGTGTACTGGGCTTGGTATTGCACCGCAGAAAATCGGTCGTGTGATCGGCATTACCAAAGCCTACTGCACTCGCGTGGGTTCTGGTCCGTTTCCAACAAAGCTCACTGATGAATGGGGAGAAAAATTAAGACAGATTGGCCATGAATTTGGTGCGACGACCGGCCGACCGCGCGACTGCGGCTGGATCGATCTGCCTGTCCTCAAAAAAGCAATTTTACTCTCTGGTGTGACCGAAATCGCTATTACCAAGCTCGACATTTTAGATACTTTTGAAGAGATCAAGGTTTGCACGGCCTACTCTATAGATGGAGTGGAAACGACCGAGCTGCCGTTTGACCCAAATCTTTCTGTTATGACGCCAGTTTATAAAACCTTCCCTGGTTGGCAGACGTCGATTAAAGCGGCGACATCGTATGAGGCATTGCCAGAGAATTTAAAAACATTTGTTTCGTATCTTGAAACCGAGCTTGGTGTACGGGCGACGTATCTTTCTACGGGCCCTGAGCGGGAAGCGACCATTATTCGCAATCGTACTGAAGTGGCATGATTTCGAGAATTGATATTCTAACCATCGGTTCCGACGGACGAGCGCTCGTCAAAGAGAAATTATTTTCCAATGTTGTAGGGCGACCCTTAGCTGTCACTATACTCAACTCATATCTTATCGAAGCTTCACTTTCTGATTCAGCCCTTTCAAAAGTAGCCATACTACTCACCAACCCAGTCCTTGAAGAGGCATACGTAAATAAAAATCCGCTTAAAAATAAATTTTCATATGCGATTGAAATCGGATTTTTGCCAGGCGTAACAGATAATGTCGCAGCGACAGTCCGCGAGACGATCGAGGACGCTTTGAAGAGAAAATTTAAACCAAGTGAAGGAGTGTATACAAGCACAGTTTTTATTATTTCAGGTGTATTTTCGCAAGAGGATGTAGAAAAAATCGCTAGTGCACTCTACAATCCACTGATTGAGCGTGCCAGTATTATTCCATATCAAGAATTTTCCAAAACAAAAAAGTTTCCTACTCGCGTGGCAAAAGTGAAGCTTCATGATACTGCGAGTGCTGACCGTGTCGATCTTGACGTGTCTGATGCTGAGCTTGCTCGTATCGGCAAAGAAGGCGTCGCCAACGCCGACGGGACGCGCCGCGGACCATTGGCGCTCGGACTTTCTGAAATGAAAGTAATCCAAGAATATTTTCGTGCCGCAAAACGTAAACCGACTGATATCGAACTTGAATCTTTAGCACAGACGTGGAGCGAGCACTGCAAGCATACGATTTTCGCTTCACCACTGGATGAAATAAAAGACGGACTGTATAAAACATATATCAAAGGTGCGACCAATCAAATCCGAAAGAAAAAAGGGAAGAGTGATTTCTGTGTCTCAGTATTTTCTGACAATTCAGGCGCCATAGTTTTCGATGAAAAATATTTGATCACGCACAAAGTCGAAACTCACAATTCGCCATCAGCGCTCGATCCCTTTGGTGGAGCGATCACGGGTATTGTTGGGGTCAATCGCGATGCTATGGGATTTGGTCTGGGTGCTAAGCCGATCGCTAACACGTATGGATTTTGTTTAGCTCTGCCTGCCGATACTCGGCCACTGTATCGCGATAGTGCTCTCACGCAAAAAATGTTGCCACCCGCGCGGATCATGGAAGGTGTGATCAAAGGCATCAATGCTGGTGGCAATTGCTCCGGGATTCCGACACCTGACGGATTTGTATTTTTCGATGAACGTTATCGCGGCAAACCCCTTGTATTTGCCGGTACCGTCGGACTGATTCCCCGAAAAATTCATGGTAAACGCTCAGATATCAAAAAAGCTAAAGCAGGAGACTTGATTGTAATGGTCGGGGGACGAGTCGGTGCCGATGGTATTCACGGCGCTACATTTTCTTCGGTGGAAATGGACTCTGGTTCTCCCGCTACCGCAGTCCAGATCGGAGACCCGATCACTGAGAAAAAATTCTCCGATGCCTTAGTCAAAGAAGCTCGCGATCAAGAGCTCTACCATAGTATTACCGACAACGGTGCTGGCGGACTTTCTTGTTCGGTTGCGGAAATGGCAAAAGAATGTGGGGGAGCGATTGTTGATCTTGAAAAAGTACCACTGAAATATCCAGGGCTTGCGCCATGGGAGATTTGGATCTCCGAATCCCAAGAGCGCATGACGCTTGCGGTGCCGAAAAGTAAATGGAAAGCATTTAAGGCTCTCATGGATCGCCGTGGCGTGGAAGCAACAGCGATTGGCACGTTTACTGCTTCCGGTTGTTGTGTTGTTAGCTATCAAAAAAAGAAAATCATGGATATTCCGCTCTCATTTCTGCATGACGGATTGCCTTTAAGGCATCTCGTGAGTAAAGAAGAGAAGAAGATACACCCTGAGCCGCCAAAGCAAAACAATTCATCACTTACTACTGTGCTTACTCATATGTTGGCGCGACCAAATATTGCGAGTCGGGCATTTATAACCACGCAATACGATCATGAAGTTCAATCAGGATCGGTTGTGAAGCCATTGGTCGGAGCTGGTAGCGTCGATAACGACGGAGCAGTGATAAAGCCAGTACTTTCTTCTCGTCGTGGCGCCGTGCTTTCTCATGGCATAGTGCCGGTGTATTCGGACATCGATACCTATCATATGGGAGCAGCTGCTATTGATACAGCAGTGCGTAATGCCATCGCTCTTGGTGCGTCACTCGACTACCTCGCCATCCTCGACAATACTTGCTGGTGCAGTTCGGATGACCCTGTGCGGCTCTACGAGCTTAAACAGGCTATCAAAGCGTGCTATGACTATGCACTCATCTACGGCACGCCATATATCTCCGGCAAAGACAGTATGTTCAACGATTTTAAAGGTTACGACGAAAAAGGTAGCCCGATAAAAATTTCTATTCCGCCAACACTTTTGATTTCATCTATCGGCGTGATAAAAGATATTCGAAAAGCTATTACCCTTGATCCAAAAATGCCGGGTGACTTAGTGTATCTCCTTGGCGAAACACATGACGAACTTGGCGCCTCGGAATACTTTGCGTTTATTTCAGATATGGCTAAGAAAAAATATGTTGGCAACAATATTCCGGAAGTTGATGGTGTACGAAACAAAAAACTCTATCAATCATTTGAAAAAGCTGGAGCAAGTGGGCTAATTGCTTCAGCCATATCCGTCGGTCGGGGAGGGCTCGGTGTAGTGCTTTCAAAAATGGCGATTGCAAGTGGGCTAGGACTTGAAATTAGCCTGAAAGGTATCCCAGGCAAAGTATCGCAGAACGATTTTGCACTTTTCTCCGAATCCCAAGGTCGCATCGTGGTGACGATTGATCCGAAAAATAAGAAGAAATTTGAAGCACATTTCAAAGGCCAAGCGATTAAACTCATTGGGAAAGTACGAGCGGATAAAAAAGTGACGATAGCAGGCCTCTCAGGACGAAATACGGTTGATACTACGGTTTCCGCACTCGATCAGGCATACAAAAAAACTTTCAAGAATTACTAATATGGAAACTCGTACCTGTCAAAACTGCAAATCTGATTTTTCAGTTGAATCAGATGATTTTGCATTTTATGAAAAAATCAAAGTTCCTCCGCCGACGTTTTGTCTGCTGTGTAGATATAAGCGACGTATTATTTGGCGCAATGTCCGACATTTATTTCGAGGTATAGATGCAATAACAAAAAAAGAGATATTTACGGGGATTCCTCCCGAAGCCAATCATACTTTATACGAGCAGTCATATTGGAATAGTGATAATTGGGATCCTTTGGATTATGGAAAGGAATATGATTTTTCTACTCCTTTTTTCCAACAATTGCACGATCTGTATTATTCGGTTCCGTGTCCAGCAAAATCTATGCAGCGATGTATCAATTCGGATTATTCGAATCAATGCGACGATATGAAGAACACGTATCTTTGTTTTAACGCTACTTTTATGGAAGATAGCGCATATTGTTGCAATGGAAGTGTTTTGAAAAACTGTTTTGATCTCACAAGTTGTTATAACAGTGAATTTTGTTACGACAATGTCCGGGTGGACAAAAGTTACCACACAATAGGATCTATTACGTGCGAGAGTTGTGTTGATGTATGGTTCTCAAAAAATTGCATAGGATGTACTGATTGTTTTGGGTGTGTAAATCAACGAAATGCGACATATCGAATTTACAACAAACAATATTCCAAAGAAGATTATTTCGAAAAAATTAAATCTTTGAATCTTAATACGTGGTTAGGTTTTTCTGCTGCGCAAAAACAAGCTGAAGATTTTTGGAATACATTTCCCCTTAAATACATGCTAGGATTTCGGAACCAGGATGTATTAGGTGAAGATATTAAAGATAGTAAGAATGTAAAATACTCTTATATTGTCCAACGGGGCGAGAATTTAAAATACGTTCAAGATGTCCCATTTGGTGGTGCCAGCAATTCATATGATTATACATCGTGGGGAGTGAGCGCATCTCAACTCTATGAATGTATGGTTTGTGGTGAACAAGTGGATAAGCTGAAATTTTGTTTTGAATGTTGGCCAGGTTGTCAAGAACTTGAATACTGTATCCATGTACGTCGTTCAAAAAATTGTTTTGGCTGCGTCGGGGTGAAAGATAAACAATATTGCATTTTCAATGTTCAGTATTCTAAAGAAGAATATGAAAAGCTCGTTCTAAAAATAAAAGAGCATATGGATCAAATGCCATATAAAGATAAAAGAGGTAACACATATACATATGGTGAATTTTTCCCGAGTGAATTTTCTCCTTTTTCCTACAATCAAACACTTCTCAATGATCAATTTCCATCTACTAAGAAGGGTACTGAAGAAGAAGGATTTCTCTGGCGCGATACTCTCGGTCGGGAGTATGAAACCACAATGAAAGCAGGAGATCTTCCAGAGAGAATTTTAGACGTAGGAGAGGATATCACCAAAGAACTTATTGCTTGTGTTTCTTGTAGTAAGGCGTATCGGATTATTGCAAATGAATTTCAATTTCTTAAAAATCTTTCCTTGCCACTTCCACGAATGTGTGTAGACTGTAGGTTCGCACGGCGTCAAACGTTTATGGTGCCGCCGGTTTTGCATGAAGAAACATGTCACTGCGGCGGGTCTCGCTCGATAAATCAAGAATACCAAAATACCGAAATACATTTTCATGGCGCCGGCAAATGTCCCAATACTTTCCAAACAGCGTATGATCCAGAGAAAGAGATAATTTATTGCGAAGATTGTTATAAGAAAGAAGTATTTTAATATGGAATCTAAAGTAGAAACAACCAAAACAGAACATTTTTCTTGGCTCGATGTGCCGAAGGCGATTTGGTATTTTCTTGATAAAGATAAAGCGAAATTTGGCGTTTTCTTTTTTATTTTACTCGGTATTTTTTTCTACGATCTCGTACCTGTATATATTGTAGGAAAGATCGTTGATTTTTTTACTGCGTATACACCAGGGCAATCTCTCAATTTGTTCTACTTCTATTCCTTTTTTGTTGGCTCTACGTGGATACTTGCCGCAATAATTCGCAATTATGCAAAAAATAGAATAATGAGAATAGGTCAACATGCTCGATCAAATGCACGGATATGGGGGTTTGAGCGTCTTACAGAATTTTCACTTGAATGGCACAACAAGGAAAATACTGGCAATAAACTTCAGCGAATTTTCACGGGCTCAGATGCGATTTACGAATTGATGAAAATAATACGAAGCAGATTGTTAAAAATTGCTTCAAGTATCGTGGGGGTATTGGCGGTTTTCGTTTTTACAGATATAAAATTTGTCGTGCTAGTTTTTATATATAGTGCTGTATATTTATATGCTGAGTTTATTATCAGTAAGAGAATTTTTAGATTGAGTAATGAATTTAATACTCTAAATCAGTCAGCAAGTGGAACATACATGGAAAGTGCAGGCAACATACTCTCAGTGAAAGCGCTCGGTGGAGAGAGCGGTATCGTCAATCGTGTAATGAATAGAGAAATTCTTTCGAGGAACATTTCTATAAAAAAACTCAATGCGAACAGTTTTAAATGGCGAGTCTTAAACGTTATTAGCGGCGCTGCGATCGGAGTATTCTTATTAATGACAGGATTTTCTGTACTTTCATCAGCGTTGACTTTAGGAATGGTTCTTGTGTTTTACACTTATTTCTCAAAACTCGGTGAATCATTGGCAGATATGAGCGATTTACATTCTGACATGCTAGACGTGCGGTCAAATTTGGCACATATGATGCCGATATTTCGTGAGACGGAATTTATTAAAACCGGTAATGAAAGTTTCCCAGAATATTGGAATGCGATCAAGATAAATAACATTTCGATGGATTATGGATCAGGCCAGCATGGACTCAAGGATTTTAGTTTAGAAATCGCACGTAATTCTAAAGTGGGCATTGCTGGGACCTCCGGCTCGGGTAAGTCGACGCTTGCGAAAATTATTTTGGGACTCTATAAAATCAAATCGGGTGGAATTCATGTAGGTGAGAGGGATTATTATGATATTTCCCACAACGACATGCTCGATCATATTACTGTTGTCCTCCAAGAAACCGAGCTTTTTAATCTTTCACTTCGCGAAAACATTACTATGATGCGGACCGAAAATAGCGAGCTTTTAAATCGTGCTGTAGAAATCTCCGAGCTCGGCGCGGTGATCGACCGTTTGCCTGAAGGTCTCGATGCCAAAATCGGGGAGAAGGGCTACATGCTCTCCGGCGGCGAACGCCAACGCCTCGGTATTGCTCGAGCGATTTATAAAAATGCCCCGATTATTCTCCTTGACGAAGCCACCTCAGCGCTTGATAGTGAGACTGAAGGCAAGATCATGGCAAAGCTTTTGGGTGAGTATGGCAAGGATAAGACATTTGTTATTATTGCTCACAGGCTAGGTACATTACGCTACACGGACCGCATTGCCGTGGTAGCCGATGGCAGCGTGGTGGAAGAGGGGAATTACACCGAACTCATGAGTAAACCGAAGTCATATTTTTCTCGGATGAATCAAGAGAAAAGTCAGAATATATGAAGAAAGAAACGAAACAATGTAAGAATTGCGCAAAAGATTTCACTATAGAGTCGGATGACTTTGATTTTTATGAAAAGGTAAAGGTTCCGCCGCCAACGTTTTGTCCGGAGTGTCGCATGATCCGCAGATTTCAGCTTCGCAACGAACGCACCTGGCATCGTCGTGTCTGTGATGCGACTGGCAAACCTCTGCTTTCTATGTTTGCATCTGATGTGCCATACAAAGTCTATGAGCTCAATTATTGGAAGAGTGATGCCTGGGATCCGATGGAATATGGGCACGTCTATGACTCGTCGCGCTCCTTTTTTGCCCAATTCGACGAGCTCATGCGTGCGGTGCCGCATGCCAACTTGATTCAGAAAAACAACGCCAATAGTGACTATTCAAATGCGACGCTCAATGCCAAGAATTGTTACTATTGTTCAAGTCTTGATACGGGGGAGGATTGCAGTTATTGCTTTACTGGCAACATTCGTATAAAAAATTGCCTTGACCTGCATCAATCTATCGATGACGAATTCTCGTATGAGCTTGTGGATTGCCTCAAATGCAACCGGCTTTTATTTGGACAAAATTGCGAAGGATGCGTAGATTCGATGTTTTTGTATGATTGTCGCAACTGCACCAATTGTTTCGGTTGTGTGGGACTTCGCAATAAACAGTACTGTATATGGAATGAGCAGCATTCGCGTGAGGACTATCTTGAGCAAATGAAACAGCTGCGAGCGGGAAGCTATCAGACTCTACTCGCGGCTAAAGAAAAATTTGAAGAACTGAAGCTCCGGGTGCCGCGAAAATTTGCTGTCATTCAAAAAGCTGAGAATGTTTCCGGTGACGATATTTTAAATGCTCGCAACTGCCACCAATGCTTCGTCGTGCGAAATAGCGTAGAGAACTTAAAGTACTGCTATCGTGTCTGGGAAAACTCTAAAGATATTTGGGATGGGTTTGTGGCCTGGCGTGGATCAGAAATGATGTACGAAGTAGTGAGCTGTACTGGTCAGCGTATTTATTTCTCCGCCTATATTTGGGGCGGCAATGACATTTTTTATTCGTACAATTGTTTCGATTGCAACAATATCTTTGGCTGTGTCGGTCTCCGAAGCAAATCGTACTGCATTTTTAATACCCAATACTCGAAAGAAGAGTATGAAGTATTGATAGCGCAAATCATTGAAAAAATGAAAATAGATGGTGAGTACGGAGAATTTTTCCCTGCAAGCATTTCGCCCTTCGCGTACAATGAAACAGTAGCACAGGATTATTTTCCCAAAATCAAAGATGATGCACAGGCGAGTGGGTATCGATGGCGAGACGCGGAAGAAAAAAACTACAATGTTACGATGAAAAGCGAGGCGATCCCAGACGGTATCGCCGAAGCAAGCGACGATATTTTAAAAGAAGTGATCGAATGCGCACACCAAGGAGTATGTAGCGAACAATGCGCGACGGCGTTTCGTCTTACCTCTGACGAGCTCGTTTTTTACCGTACCATGAAACTTCCACTCCCACGACTCTGTCCGTCATGTCGCCACTATGGTCGGGTCAAGCTCAAAAATCCGCTTCGGCTTTGGAATCGCACCTGTACGTGCGAGCGGGATACTCATACTCACTCGGGACCTTGTTCCAATACATTTCAAACGCCGTATTCACCGGAGCGCTCGGAGATGATATATTGCGAAGAATGTTACAATGCGGAAATAGTTTAAATAGTAAGTAGAAAAATGCAAACAAAAGGCAAAAAGCAACGAATAAAACCAAAAGTCATCGTCATGTCTGGCTACGGGCTCAACTGCGAAGAAGAGACCAAGTACGCTTTCGAATGGGCTGGCGCGGTGGCTGACATCGTCCATATCAATGACCTGATCGACGGACGCAAAAAGCTCAAGGGCTATCAGATCTTAGCGGTACCAGGTGGATTTTCGTACGGTGACGACACAGGGTCTGGCAAAGCCTATGCCAATAAAATGAAAAATCACCTCATGGATGATCTAGAGAATTTTATTGCTCGCGATACGCTCATGATCGGTATATGCAATGGCTTTCAAGTGCTCACCTCAGCTGGCTTTCTACCTGGCGCGCTGACCTACAATGAAAGTGCGCGATATATCGACCGTTGGGTAGATCTCAAAATCGAAAATCAAAGAAGTCCCTGGCTCTCTGGCATTACCACGCTTTCCGTACCTATTGCTCATGGTGAAGGTAAATATATTTTTGATGCAAAGATAAAAAAAGAACTTGAGCGTGATAATAGTATCGCACTTCGCTATACCAAAGGCGACATGTGTAAGTATCAAAATTTACAAGCCAATCCAAATGGTGCTATGGAAGACATAGCAGGCGTGACGGCAAAAAATGGTAGAATACTCGGCATGATGCCGCACCCAGAACGAGCCATGTTTTCTCATCAATTGCCAAACTTTTCGCTTGAAAAAGAAAAAGCCAAGCGTGCCGGAAAAGAAATTCCCGAAGAAGGACCAGGACTCCAGATTTTTAGAAACGCTATAAAATATTTTCAATAATATATGCACGACCTTACAGAAAAATGCGGTATTTTCGGCATCTATGGTCGCGACATGGATGTGTCACGCTTGGCCTTCTTCGGCCTCTTTGCGCTCCAGCATCGCGGACAAGAAAGTTCGGGTATGTCGGTCGGCGATGGCGAAAAAATAATTTCCTATCGTGGTGCAGGACTTGTGTCAGCAGTGTATAACGAGCAAAACCTAAAACGCCTGCAAGGGCATATTGCCATCGGCCACAATCGTTACTCGACCTCTGGTGCATCGGTCCTCTGTCATTCTCAGCCGATCGCGATCGGAGAAACATTTGATTTTCAAAATGAGATGCGTGAGGGAAGTATCGGCGGCTTAGTCGCTTTTGCTCACAATGGCAACTTGCCATCAGTCACGGCGCTTACAGAGTTTTTGAAAGACAAAGGTGTTTTGCTTGATGAACGTTCGGACTCTGAACTTATGGCCGAAGCGATTTTGTATTATGTAAAAAATGGCAAAAGCCTGCCGGAAGCTATGCGCGAAGCCTATCCGCTTTTTACCGGAGCATTTTCGCTGGTGGTAGCAACCAAAGATACTTTAGTCGCTGTGCGTGATAGCTGTGGTATTCGTCCGCTTTCGCTTGGGAAACTCAACGGCGGTCATATCGTAGCATCGGAGACCTGCGCATTTAAAACGATTGGTGCGGAGTTTGTACGTGATATTTTGCCAGGTGAAATGGTAGTGATTGACGATACAGGCGTACAGTCGATCCAGATCGTTCCGCCAAACCCTAAGCTTGATATTTTTGAATTTGTCTATTTCGCCCGAGCGGACAGTACAATTGACGGACAGTTGGTCTATGAAGTCCGTAAGCGCTGTGGGGAAGAGTTGGCACGAGAATATCATATTGAGGCTGATATCGTGATCCCAATCCCAGAGACGGCTATACCGGTCGCTATCGGCTACGCCAATGTCTCCAAAATCCCGATTGAAATGGCACTGGTGAAAAACCGTTACGTGCATCGAACCTTTATCGAGCCGGAACAACACTCACGCGATCTCGGCGTGAAGCTCAAACTCGTGCCCTTGCCTGAAATGATCACTGACAAGCGTGTGGTGGTCATGGACGACTCTATTGTGCGTGGTACAACTTCACGACAGATCGTGGCAATGCTCTTTGAAGCTGGAGCCAAAGAAGTACATTTTCTGATCAGCTCGCCGCCGGTCCGCTTCCCAGACTTTTATGGTATCAATACGCCTGATCAAAAAGATCTGATCGCTTCGCAAAAAACCGTGGAAGAAATCCGCGAATACCTCGGCGCCACCTCGCTTGGCTATTTGTCACTCGACGGCCTCGTGAAATCCACGGGTCTCCCGAAAGATCACTTTTCAATGTCGTGCTTTACCGGTGAGTATCCGATCGATCTCCACGAGCGCGCACACGATTTCTCGCACGATGTGCCAAAAAATTAATTTTACATAAAAAAAGGGCGGTCTGATAATTCAGACCGCCCTTTCAATTTTTAATTAGATTCAGAATTTAATCTGATCTAAGCCGATTAAACCTGCAACTGTACCACCATTTTTGAGAAAGTAGTATCCCATCATTACCAATGCCAACAAAACTCCAGAAAGCCATCCGTCAAGGAATTCTTTCGTTTGCATAAATTTTGGGATTATTCTTTCGGAGAAACGTTCCAGTTTATTTCTGAAAATAATAAATAGAATTGCTAACCCAATGATTCCCCAAAGCCAATACCAAAGTATTCCAATTTGAAACATTTTGTAATAGAGGGGAATGATTGCCAAAGTAGTTACTCCCATGAATACTGGTGTTAATAATCCGGTTGACCATCCCAGAAAACGATTGCGGAATTGAATTGCAGTGATCATGATTGTTGATTTTTGAGTTTAGAAATTAGTTTGTGAAAAGCTCTGTTTACCACAGGGGATAGACAAGGCTTTTCACAAACCGACTCAAAACTAATTTTTGTCAGAGAACAGTTATTAATAGTAATTATAGCAAAAATATCCTTATTTGTCAAGGATAAAAAACCTTGTATTTAAATGGTTTTTAATGCTCGTGGGGAATAAGTATCAAAATTGCCGAGAGAAGAATAGCTCCAACGACAAATCCCCAAATGGTATTTTGGGTCCATTTCGTATGGCGAATGTCGGTACTCACTTTCCAAGAAATGATTCCGGCTGAAAGCGCAATGAGAATACTTTCAAGTGCCGCTCCATTTTTCAGGAAAAGTGCTAAGAGTACGCTTAAAGAAACAAAAAATGAAATGAAAAGTGCACGCTTTGGCTTGATACCGCTATCCACCAGGAGTACTTGCTGTCCGCTTTGTTGGACCATTTGATGACCGATGATGCCGGCAAGGGAGGTCAGTCCCACTCCGATACTAAAACCAAATCCCGAAATGATAGCGATACCGTCGACGATATTGTGGAGGAAATCAGAAAGAAGGATCCGCCAGGTACTGGCTTTGGTGTGATGATGTTTTCCCTCGGCACTTTCGTGGTGGTGGTGGAATTCTTTGAAATACACGCCGATCAAAATACTTATGATGAGCCCGGCAAGCGCCCAGAGGGAAGCAGGAAGTACGCCACGTTGCTCAATGGCTTCCCGGAGAAGTAAAATAACGAGCGTCGCATAGACACCGAGACCAAAGCCGCGGACTGCGCTTTTTTGGAAAAATTCTCGATTGCGAGGCAAAAGCAACACCAAAGCCATTGGTACCAGTGCCGCAGCAAGTAAATATAAAATAATATGTGTCACCAGATTAGTATAAACATTATTGGAGAAGTCACAAGTATGGGGTATAAATAGGGAGTTTGGAATTACAAATTAGTAATTACTAATTACAAATTGAAATAATAACTACTAGGACGAGTATTCATTTGTAATTTTTAATTCAGCATTATTTTATGCGCATTGCATTACTTATATCTGGTAGTGGAACAACAGCCGAAGCGATCATCAAAGCTTGCACGAGCGGGCGGCTTTCGGGTGTCGAGCCAGCTCTTGTGATCGCCAGCCGTGCCGACAGTGGCGGTATTGTCCGAGCCAAAGAAGCCGGCATAAAAGAGGAAGATATCGTAGTCATTGATCCAAAAACATTTGCGGGCAGTGAAGAGTTCGGTCAGGCGATTATTGTTGAATGCAAAAAAAGAAATGTGGATTTTGTCGGCCAGTACGGCTGGATGATAAAAACACCAGAAAATGTGATTCGTGAATATGAAGGCATGATGACCAACCAACATCCGGGACCGCTTGATCCTGGCCGTGCAGACTTCGGCGGAGTAGGAATGTACGGTATGCGAGTACATCAGGCACGACTGTGCTTTGTGAAGAAAACTGATAGGGAATATTGGAGTGAAGCCACGGCCCAACGAGTGGCAGTGCATTTCGATGAAGGTGCTGTGGTTCACAGCAAGCGTGTAGAGATACTTCCTGACGATACTGCCGAAACACTTGCCGCTCGCATGCTTCCGATCGAACATGAAGTGCAGATTGAAACCTTACAAATGTTTGCAAATAAAGCCGTAAAGGAAATTATTCGCGATACACCATTCGTCTTCCCTGGGGAGGAAGGAATTCTTAAAGTATGTAAAAAAGAAGCTGTTCAGTTATATCCAAATGGGTAGAATTTTATAAAAAAAGCGACCTTAAGTTGATAAGGTCGCTGATTGTGACTAATTTTAGTCTTTATTTTTGAGAAACTACTACCAGGAGTTTATTTTGTGTACGGTTTTTTTTCTTTGCTTCATGACCATCTTGAGTCAGAAATTCTATGCTTTCTTCAAGCATTTCTTTCATTTGTGGCCCCGCGAAAGCTATCATGTAGGAATGCGCAGGAAGCTCTATAAATTTACCAGTACTTTTACCATTTTTTATACCTAAATCTTCGGTACCTATACCAAATACATTCCCCAAAAATTCTGGATTTGTTTTCTCGTATCCTTCAGTCTGAGCCTTTTCAGAATTCTCCATTACAGCTTGACGGATATTTGTTTCATTTACGCCATAGTGATTTAGTTTGATTAATAAATAGCCCGTAAGCCATTTTTTCTCGTTCCGGTCATGTTTTTCGGAGAGTGAACCAAGATTTATAGTTTTCATTTTTTTAAATTATTTTTTCGATATTAACACTAAATTTTAAATAAGTCAAATTTTCTACTATTTTAAATTTAGTTGTGTTACTATTCCGGCATGAATGAAAAGCTTACGGTTTTGCTCGTAGGAGGGGGAGGTAGGGAGCATGCGCTCGCCAAAAAAATCTCCGAATCCCCACGACTCGGTAAGCTCTATATTGCTCCTGGGAACCCTGGCACTGCCACCCTAGGCGAAAATATTCCTATCAAGGCCACAGCTCTCAATGAGCTTGGCGACTTTGCAGAACAAAATCATGTTGATCTCACTATTGTCGGCCCCGACGATCCGCTTGCGGAAGGTATCGTCGATCTCTTTAAAGCTCGCGGACTTCGAATATTTGGCCCAGAAAAAAGTGCAGCAAAACTTGAAAGTTCAAAAGCTTTTGCTAAAGACTTCATGAATGCCCATGCCATACCGACAGCATCGTTTGAAGTGTTCAATGAATACGATAAAGCTCGTGCCTATATCGAAACGCAGATTTTCCCGCTGGTGGTGAAAGCCAGTGGTTTGGCACTTGGCAAAGGCGTCTTCATTTGCAAAACACTCGAGGTGGCTGAAGAGGCACTCAAAAAAATAATGATTGACCAGGCATTTGGAGAAGCTGGAAGTCAGGTAGTGATCGAAGAATATTTGGACGGTATGGAAATTTCTACGCATGCATTTTGTGACGGTAAAACATTTCGCATGTTTCCAACCTCGCAAGATCATAAGCGAGTACTGGACGGTGATCAAGGTGAAAATACTGGTGGTATGGGTACGATCGCACCGCTTCCGTTTGTAAGTGACGCTGAAATCGAAATTATCGCTGAAAGTGTTGTTCGACCTACTCTCGCAGGTATGAAAGAAGTAGGGGCGCTGTATACCGGTGTGCTGTATCCTGGGCTGATGATGACTACCCGTGGCCCGCGCGTACTTGAATTCAACGCTCGCTTCGGTGATCCAGAAACACAAGTCTATATGCGGCTTTTGAAGACTGATATTTTAGATATTGTCGATGCGTGTATAGATGGTACGCTTTCTGAGGTTGCTATTGAATGGTATCCAGGTTTTGCTGCCTGTCTGGTCCTTGCATCAGGCGGCTATCCAGGAGTGTATGCAAAAGGAAAAAAAATTACCGGTATTTCGAAAGCGGAAGCATTACCGGAAGTGGTGGTGTTTCATGCTGGGACGAGTATGGAAAAAGGCAAACTTGTTACTTCAGGCGGTCGCGTGCTTGGAGTCACCGCTGTAGCTGATACACTAGAAGAAGCCTTGGCGCGAGCGTATCAAGCAGCAGCGCTCATACATTTTGACGACATGCAGTACCGGAGAGATATAGGGAAACGGGCTTTGGACAGTAAGTAGTGAGTAGTAAATAGTAAGTAGGGGCGCAAATTTCTAATAGTAAACTTAGAAAAGAATGAAAATAATTTTTTACGAAACAAAAAAAGTACAAAATCTCTGGCCGATCGTAGCTACTCGGCCGGCTTCAGAAATATTTTGCGGTGGCGCGACGCTTTGCGATCTAGTCGGCCGGCAATTTCCTAAAATTTCACCCTCGTTTATCGTTCGTCCATATCTTGAGTCTCTTGCGTACGAACGCCATCCACGCTCGGCTCGAATAGGTAAAATTGACGATGATGTATTATTTTTAAATACAGCCATGGTGCCTGATATCAGCCTATTTGTAGAGCTTGCTCGTTCTTTCAAGGGGAAAAGTGTACGGTTTGTAAATGGCTCTCAAGTGATCGGTGCTTACCTCACAAAAAAAGATGCATTGGCAGTGTCGGAGAAGCTGGAGAAGCTTACGTTTGGCACAGTTGAACGCACTATCAAAAGTCTAGACCTACTCGAACGCAAAACTGACGCCCGTCTTTTTGAGTTTGGGTATCAAGTCGTGTCAGAAAATCAGCAGATACTTTCTTCCAATATTTCAATTCTCAAAAAAGGTCTTCGTGAATCTCGCCGCGGAGTGTATGTCGGCAAAAATGTCCGCGTCGCACAAAACGTATTCTTTGATACAAAGCATGGGCAGATTATTCTTGAAGAAAATGTTGTAGTAAAACCATTTGCGTATTTGAAAGGCCCGATCTATGTCGGACGTGATTCAGTCATCAATGAATTTTCAAGTATCAAAGAATATACGGCACTTGGGCCGGTATGTAAAGTTGGTGGTGAAATCGAAGCCTCTGTGATTCAAGGCTATTCCAACAAACAACACTACGGCGGACTTTTTCATAGCTATGTCGGCCGCTGGGTCAATATGGGTGCTGGTACTAATACGTCGAATTTAAAAAATACCTATGGCACGGTGCGGGTCCTCGGTGAGGATACCGGGGAACAATTCTTCGGCGCCATCATCGCTGACTATGTGAAGACAGCTATTAACACTGCTATTTATACAGGGAAAGTGATTGGCCCCTCTGCGCACATCTATGGAGCAGTGACGTCTGATGTTCCGGGTTTTGCAAGCTATGTGTCGGTCGGCTCGCAGTACGAGCTACCACTGCCGCTTGCAGAGAAGATTCAGAAAGCTATGGCGAAACGAAGAGACATCCCATATAATCAAACAGATGAAAAGTTACTTCTTCATCTGTTTAATGAAACAGCAACGGATCGTAAAAATGCTAAAGTCAAAAAAGGGAAGTTGCAATTCTGATAAACTCTAAAAACTAAACTCTAAGCTCTAAATAAGTTCAAATGATAGAAGATCAAAACACGCAAAAGAAATACGATCTTGATGAGCGAACTTTTATTTTTGCGAAAGATGTGAGAGAGTTTGCTAGAACATTACCAAGAGATATATATGTTATAGATGACATAAAACAGTTTATTCGATCCTCAGGATCAGTCGGGGCAAATTATATTGAAGCAAGCGAAGCATTCAGTAAGAAAGATTTTTTAATGAGAATAAAAATTTGTCGAAAAGAAGCAAAAGAAACTTGTTATTGGCTGAAACTCCTAGAGATCACAGATGCTTCACTTTCGAATAATCGTGATAGATTATTACAAGAAGCAACTGAGCTTATGAAAATTTTTGGTTCAATCGTTTCAAAAAGTTGAGTTTTGAATTTAGTATTTATTAGGGTGTAGAGTTTAGTATTTAGAGCTTATAAAATTTATGTCAAAAATTCTTATTATGGGCGCGTGCGGACAAATCGGAGTCGAGCTCACACTTGCACTTCGAAAAATTCACGGCGGTGAAAATGTGTTAGCTATCGATATTCGCGAAGAGCATCCGCTCTTGGTAGGCACTGGACCGTATGGCAAACTCGATGCCATGGATGCCGAAGCGACACGTGCGCTCGTAAAAAAAGAAGGCATTACCGAAATATATCTCCTCGCTGCGCTGCTTTCTGCGACAGGGGAGAAAGACCCGAAGCTTGCGTGGGATCTCAATATGGGAAGTTTGCGACAAATCCTTGAGCTCGGGGTGGAAGAAAAATTGAAAATATTCTGGCCAAGTTCCATCGCTATTTTTGGTCCCACAACGCCGCGCGACAATACTCCACAGAAAACTATTATTGAACCATCGACCATGTACGGTATCACTAAGTACGCTGGTGAGCTTTTGTGTCAGTATTACAATCGGCGTTGGGGACTTGATGTGCGAAGCGTGCGATACCCAGGGCTTATCAGCTGGAAAACTCCACCAGGCGGCGGCACGACCGACTATGCTGTGGAAATATTTTACGAAGCCATCCAAAATGGAAAATACAGTTGTTTCCTTTCAGAAAATACCTATCTACCGATGATGTATATGGATGATGCCATCCGGGCGACGATCGAGCTTATGCAAGCACCGGCGGAAAAGATACACACACATATGTCCTACAATCTCTCTGCGATTAGCTTTTCACCGAAAGAGGTAGCTCTGGAAATAAAAAAAGATATTCCAAATTTTGAAATATCGTATGCGCCCGACCATCGCCAAGCTATTGCCGACTCTTGGCCTGCGTCAATCGATGACAGTGTGGCGCGCGCCGAATGGGGCTGGAAGCCGGAGTACGATCTTCCAAAAATGACCGCGGATATGCTCGCGCATTTGAAAGAAAAATTAAGATAACTATTTTAATTGAAAAAGAGCAATCGATTTTGTTGATTGCTCTTTTTATTACTTTTGCTTTTTATTCATACTCCGGATAAATGCCCTTCCATAAAATCATGTTGGATCTCTTCTGCGAAACTTATTTTTCCAAAACCGGATCGGCTGCTTAAGCTTGCATAAAAATACAGAGGTTCATTAAGCACTATTATTTGTTCTCTGAAAATAATTTCTTTGCACTTCCCAGTAAAAATCATTGTGAAGTGCTCCTTCTTCGACCAAGTCGAATTTTGTGTAAAAATTTTTAAAGTGATTTCCTGGGAGAGGGTAAGATCAAAAATTTGATCACCGCCCACATACTGGAAACCACGTTGGAGTTCCTGTAGGCTTTCACGAGTGTTGGTGTGTGCGAAATCCATGATAATTGTTTTTACAGCAGCTCCGAGAGCCTGATGAATGCTGAGTAAGTCTTTCATAGTGGAGTAGTTTTTAAATTGTTTATATTATAATAACACTAAAATTTATTATAGTCAAATTTGATATAAAAAAATATGCCCACCGGTTGATTCCAGTGGGCGGTTGCAAAATAAGATTTATCATGCGGTATTTTTGATTGCTGAAAGATTTTTTTTCTTGTCTGGAAAGAATGATTCCTTACTGAAAACCTTGCTGGCATTTGTGCCTGGTTTTGTGACAGTAATTTCTTTTCCCCCATCACTGATTTTGTTACTGATTTTGCAAGAATAACCAAGTTTCTTGAGTCCTTCTTCAAAAGCCGTAAGAGCGTTTTCATTGCCAATACATTTTTTTTCCAGCTCATTAATTGTAGTCCAAAAATCTTTTTGTGGTGTAACAGAATCTGGTTTCGTAATCGGTGGATCAATATTTACAGGCAGTGCTTGCTCAAGAGATGGTTGAGCTAATGCGGTAACTTTCTTCAGCTCGGAAAATCGTTTTACGACTTCTTCCACGACGGTATCCAGACGAGTACCCAGTTGCTCCCAATCTTTTGGGTTTTTTATCTTAAAACAATAAAGGTAAATTGCCCCGGCAACTATA
Source organism: uncultured Candidatus Saccharibacteria bacterium (assembly GCA_964496425.1). GTDB lineage: Bacteria > Patescibacteriota > Minisyncoccia > Phycocordibacterales > UBA9973 > CAZBZO01. The sequence goes on from CAZBZO010000005.1 coordinate 32,633, forward strand.
AATATGAGGCCCATTCCCATAAAGTCCATGTAATGGAGAAATAAGCCGGTGAATGAAGCTATTAGACCAATAATCATTATGACTACGGGTACTACGGTAAAGATGAGCAAATCAAGTTTGTTTTTCTTCATATGTTCGGATTTTGAAAGGTTTAGAATTTTGCTTACAATACCAACAATTTACGTTATAGTCAAATTTTTTTTGAGATTGCAAGTACCTATTAAAAAGAAAGGTGAGTTTAAAAAAAATTAGCCCGACGGTTGATCCGACGGGCTTTTTCATATAAATACCTTTTGATTTACTTTACTGAAGATTTGCAAAGACCTCTTTTGCCCGGGTAAAATAAGATTCGGGTAGTGTTTTACTTTTACCCCAAATATCTTTTCCGTATGACCAATATAAGCCAGTGAACCTGTCTTCATCAACGGTTATCAACTTTCCGGTCTGGTCAACGATGTATGTACAGATCTTTTCATTTCTGTCATTGTATTCGTGAATAAATAATAACTTGTGCTTTCGGAAGCCTTTTGTATATTTCTCTACATACATCTGAAAAGCAACATGACAATCCTCACTGATCTGGATATAGTTGACCTTTATACGGAAGCGTTTGTCACCATAGATTTTCGTTACATACTGCACTTTTTGGCCTGATCCGCAGTTGCAGATATTATTGTTCTGGAATTGCTTTATTATTTTGCAGACCTGGTCTGCTGTGGTGATTTGGAAGCTTTCCTGTGCAACAACTACGTGAGAGACGAGGGTCGCAAAAAAGACTATAAATAACTTTTTCATTTTCAAGGAGGGCATTTGAGACACCTCGGGAGAATTTAATCATAAAATTTGTTTACTGTCAAGGCATTTCGATTTAAACTTTATTCTGTTAAAGTTAGCACATATGTATTCGTCTGAATTTATTAAGAATATTGAAAAAGAGCTTGAAGCTTTGAAGCAAGCAGGGAAGCTCAAGGTAGAGAGGGAGCTTGCAAGTGCGCAGGGGCCGGAGGTGGAGCTTGCTGGAAAACCTGTGCTTATGTTTGCTTCAAATAATTATCTTGGTTTGGGAAACCATCCAGAAATCCTTGCGGCAGCTGAAAAGGGAATGAAAGAATATGGCTACGGTTTAAGCTCGGTGCGCTTTCTTTCTGGCACCCAGACGATTCACCGACAGCTTGAGCAAAAGCTCGCCGCGTTTCTCGGTACCGAAGATGTGATACTCTACTCGACCAATTTCATGGCCAACCTCGGCTTCTTTGCGAGCATCGTAAATGAAGGAATGGGAAGCACAGAGTGGAAAGATGTGATCTACAGTGACGAGCTCAATCATGCGTCCATCATCGATGCCTTCAAACTTTGTAAAAAAGAAAATCTTGAGAAACGGATTTACAAACACGGAAATCTCGAGGAACTTGAGAATTTTTTGAAAGCAGATGAAGCTAGTAATTATAGAAATAAAATTATTGTGACTGATGGTATTTTTAGTATGGAGGGAAGTATGGCTGATCTGCCAAAGCTTGTAGAGCTCGCGGAAAAATATCAAGCACTTCTATTTGTCGACGACGCACACGCTGTCGGCGTGCTCGGAGCAACCGGTGCTGGTACTCCCGAGCGTCTCGGAGTGAAGGGAAAAATTGATGTGTATTCGGGTACCTTCGGCAAAGCGCTCGGTGGGGCAGTCGGTGGCTATATTGCCGGGAAAAAATCTCTCACTGAATTTCTCCGCCAAAAATCCCGCACCTATATGTTTTCAAATACCGTGCCGCCATCTGTTGTCATTGCTTCTATGAAAGCGCTCGACATGCTCCGCGAAAAACCAGAATTACTCAAGAATCTGAAAGATAACAGTGCGTATTTTCGAGAAAAAGTTGCAGCGCTCGGATTTACTCTGATCCCAGGCGAGCATGCCATTGTGCCTATCATGCTCGGTGATGCCAAAGTGGCACAGGATATGAGCCGAGCATTACTTGCCGAGGGACTCTATGTGGTGGGACTATGGTTTCCGGTGGTCCCAGAAGGATCGGCACGCCTTCGCTTCCAAATATCTGCTGCGCATACCAAAGAGCATCTTGATCGTGCGATCTCTATACTTGGAAAAATCGGAAAGGAAATGAAAATTATTTAGCATTCTCTATTTACTATTTACTACTAACTATTTACTATGCAAAAAATCGGCATTGTCGGCGGAGGACAACTTGGGCGTATGCTTGTTGAAGCTGCAGATCAGCTTCACTTTGAGACGATTGTCCTTGATCCGACACCACGCGCTCCTGCTGGGCAGGTTGCAACCGAGCAGATCATAAAAAGTTTCAAAGATCCTGAAGCGATTCGTGAGCTCGCCGATCGCGTGGATTTTCTGACCTTTGAAATTGAGCAAGTGCATGCCGAAGTGCTGGAAGAGATTGCAAATGATGGCAAGCCGGTCAATCCATCGCCTTCCACATTGAAAATAATCAAAGACAAATTTGAACAGAAAGCGTTTTTGCAAAACGCTGATATTCCGGTGACAGATTTTGCATTGATCGAAACCAAGCACGATGTCTGGGAGCAAGCCAAAATCTTCGGCTACCCATTTCTTTTGAAAGCTCGTTTTGATGCCTACGATGGTCGCGGCAATGCGCTCATCAAAAGCGAAGACCAAATCGATTTTGCGTACGAGCATCTTTCCAAAAGCCCACTCTATGTTGAGCGGTTTGTACCGTTTGTCAAAGAGCTCTCGGCGGTGGTGGTGCGCGGAATGGACGGCGATATAAGATCATATCCGATCGTTGAGACGATTCATCGCAACAACATTTGCCATGAAGTCTTTGCGCCTGCACCTGTGGCAGAAGATGTGCGTGAGCGTGCTGAAGCACTTGGTCGCCAAACTCTGGAGCATTTGGGTGGAGTAGGAGTGTATGCGATAGAAATGTTTCTCACAGAAAATGGAAAAATCTTGGTCAATGAAATCGCGCCGCGCGTCCACAACTCGGGCCATCATACGATTGAAGCCTGCGCCACGAGCCAATTTGAAAATCATATCCGTGCTATCACAAGCATGCCGCTTGGGAGTACTGATATGATAGTACCGAGGGCGGTGATGGTGAATATTTTGGGGGATCGGAGTGGGGAAGTAAAGCCTGAAGGTATAGAAGAGGCCGAAGCTTTGGGTGGAGTGGCAGTGCACATGTATGGTAAGATGGAAACGCGACCGGAGCGGAAAATGGGGCATATTACAGCTATTGGGAGTACTCTCGAAGAAGTTCAAGCCAAGGCGCGGAAGGCGAGGAGTTTGATTACAATTTAGTTTATTTTTTGGTACTTATCTTTGTGAGTCGCATAAATTTCTGCTGAAATTTTGCTCCCTCTCGACTCGTCGGGCCTATCGGTATTGATAGGCACCTGTAGACGGCCTGCAAGAGACTCCCAAAGACAAGTACCCAGAGTGTAAAGATTCAAATGCAAAAAAAACCAATTGTGGGAATAATTATGGGTTCGGATTCGGATTTACCGGTCATGCAGGAAGCAGCGGACATGCTCGAGAGTTTTGGTGTGCCGTATGAGATCACGGTGGTCTCCGCACACAGAACGCCAGATCGTTTGTTTGCATACGCAGTGAGCGCGAGCAAGCGCGGGATGAAAATTATTATTGCTGGTGCGGGTGGTGCTGCGCATTTGGCCGGTATGACCGCGAGTATGACGACGCTGCCAGTCATCGGTGTGCCCGTCAAAACCAAAACCATGGACGGGCTTGATTCGCTTCTTTCTATCGCTCAAATGCCGCCAGGGATACCTGTGGCGACTGTGGCGATTAATGGTGCCAAAAATGCTGGACTCCTTGCTGTGGAGATCTTGGCACTCGTGGATGTAAAACTTTCTACGAAACTTAGTAGTTATCGCGACCGCATGAATGAAGAAGTAAAAGCAAAGGCTGAGAAATTAAAAAAGATAGGTGGCAAGAAATATTTGCAATCGAAAAAGTAATGAACGAATACGCCAAAGCTGGAGTGGACTATAGTGTACTTGAGCCGTTTAAAGAACGGATGATTGCTGCGGGTAAGAAGACAACGACATTTCCAAATAAGCGCGACGTCTATATCAACCAAGACGTCATGCATTCGCACGGCGCTATTTTCGAATACCGCGGCACCGCGTCGCATATCTGGTGCAACACCCAAGAAGGCTTGGGCAATAAAAACTGGATCGCCGAGTGGATGTACATGCATGACGGCACTGGCCGGACGCACTACGATACGATGGCGATCGATACCGCACTCATGGCCGTGAACGATGTTATCGCTCAAGGCGCCATGCCTGTGGTCTTTACAGATGAAGTGGCAGTCGGAGATAGTGCGTGGTTTGCAGACACAAAGCGCGCGGAGGATCTCGCGCGCGGATTTCTCTCAATATGCCAAGAAGTTGGTATGGCGCTTCCGGCCGGTGAGACACCAGCACTTAAGTATTTACTCAAGTCCGAAGCACCGATCGCGGCTGCGCCATCACTCTCTGGTTGTGTGACTGGAATCATTGCGCCAAAAGATCGCCTCATCACAGGTCGCGATCTTTCTGTCGGCGATCATATCATCGGTGTGGCTTCAAGCGGACTTCATGCTAATGGCGTGTCGCTTGTCATCAAGAAAGCACTTGAGCTTCCCGATAAATTTTTGACCAAACTCCCCGGAGGCACCACACTCGGCGATGAAGCGTTGATCCCGACACGTTCATACGTAGCGCTTATTGAAGCGCTCCTTGAAGCACAAGTAAAAATCAGCGCGCTTTTGCCAGGCACCGGAAGCGGTGTGGCAAAAATCGCGTTTGATAAACGACCAATGTCATACCGTATTCATTCATGGCTTTCAGTGCCCCCACTTTTTCAATATTTTAGAAATGGAATCGGCCTTGATCTTGAAACCTGTCTTCGGACATTTAACTGGGGTGTGGGCTACTATATTTTTGCACCAGCATCGGAAGTGGACCGTATAATAAAAATCGGCGAACAGTGTGGATACACGCTCGCCGATATTGGTGTGGTTGAGGCCGGAGATCGAAAAGTGATCTTCGAGCCGGAAAATATTACACTGGCACCACCTGGAGAATAGTGTATTATTGACCTATGATCCCAAAAGAAACACTCGAGGCTCATGTGGATTACACGCTCGCGGAGACTCATTTTGACGGCTTAGGTGAGCGACGGCAGGGGAAAGTACGGGATATCTATACCGAGCCAGATAAGCTCATTTTGGTCGCTACTGACCGCTATAGTGCCTTTGACCGCAACCTTGCTCTTGTGCCTTTTAAAGGTGCTATGCTTACCGCTATTAGCCATTTTTGGTTTGAACAAACTGAAGATATCATTTCCAACCATCTCATGGCCTATCCCGATCCCAACGTTGTGGTTGCCAAAAAGTGCTCGGTGGTGCCGATCGAAGTGGTAGTGCGCGGCTATATTACTGGTGTGACCGGGACGGCACTTTGGACTTTGTATCAAAAAGGCGAGCGCGACTTTGGCGGCTTTGTATTGCCAGAAGGTATGAAGAAAAATCAAAAGCTCGAAACACCATTACTCACACCGACCACCAAGTCCGACGAACATGACCGACCGATCACTGAACGTGAGATCGTGGAAGAAGGCATCGTGCGTGAAGATTTGTGGAAAGAGATACGCACCACAGCGCTTGCACTGTTTGCTCGCGGGCAGGAAATTGCTGCGGAAAAAGGATTGATACTTGTTGATACGAAATATGAATTCGGTATCGATGAGCGTGGCAAGCTCGTTTTGATTGACGAGATCCACACACCGGACTCGTCGCGATATTGGAAAAGTGGTAGCTATGAAGAACGTTTCGCAAATGGCGAGGAGCCTGAGTATTTTGATAAAGAATTTTTGCGTCTCTGGTTTAAGGCCAACTCTGATCCCTACAACGACGTCGTCTTGCCAGAAGCGCCAAAAGAAATGGTAGCTGAACTTTCTCGGCGATATATTGAAATATATGAAATGATTACTGGGAAAATATTTGAAGCGGATTTTAATGAAAATATACAAGAACGTATTTTAAAAAATATCAAACCATATGCAATCAATTGATGCCATCAGTCCGATCGATGGACGATATAGTGAAAAAACCAAAGAACTTACGCAATTTTTTAGCGAAGCGGCCCTTATGCGCTATCGCGTGATCGTGGAAGGTGAGTACTTGATTGCGCTTTCACTTTCCGGCAAAACGCATGTTCGCAAATTCTCAGCTCTCGAGCAGGATAAGATTCGAAGTTTGTATGATCTCTCTTCTGCTGATGTGCTCGCGATCAAAAAATACGAAGCTACTACAAACCATGACGTGAAGGCGGTGGAATATTTTTTGAAAGATAAACTCGGCAAGACATCACTTAAAGACAGCATTGAATGGATCCATTTTGCCCTGACTTCCGAAGATACCAACAATAGTGCTTACGCCCTAATGCTTTCGCATGGACTTGGCAAAGTAATACTTCCGAGCCTAGAGGAACTGCAGAAAACCTTTGATGGATTTGCCAAACAATACGCCAAGCTCCCCATGCTTGCTCGCACACATGGCCAGTCTGCTTCCCCAACAACGCTTGGCCATGAGTTCGGCGTCTTTGCATTTCGATTGAAGCGGCAGATTGGGCAATTGAAATCACACTCAATGCTGGTGAAGCTCTCCGGCGCTACCGGCAACTATAATGCTCACATGGTTGCCTATCCAAACGTGGATTGGAAAGCATTCACAAAAAATTTTGTTGCGGATCTTTCAAAACGTGAAGGTGCGCGGCTCGAAGCCAACTTCATGACGACTCAAATCGAATCCCATGATACCTACGCCGAACTCTTCGATATCATGCGCCGAGCCAATACTATACTCATTGGTTTTGATCAGGATATGTGGCGATATATTTCAGACAGCTGGCTCACACAAAAGCCTAAAGCAGGGGAAGTTGGTTCGTCCACTATGCCGCACAAAATCAATCCGATTGATTTTGAAAACAGCGAAGGTAATTTGGGTATTGCTAATGCTTTATTTACTCATTTTTCTACCAAGCTTCCGATCTCTCGTCTTCAGCGTGATCTTTCAGACTCAACAGTCGAGCGCAATTTCGGCGTAGCGTTTGCCCACTCACTTCTCGCGTATCAATCGACGCTGAAAGGTTTATCAAAAATCGCCGTCAATGAAACTAAAATCCTTGAAGTACTCGACGATCATCCAGAAGTCATCGCTGAGGCGATCCAGACTGTTCTCCGCCGAGAAGGTGTGGCTGTGCCCTATGAAAAACTCAAAGAGCTTACCCGCGGCAAAAAAGTCACCTTAGCTGATTTTCATACATTTATTGATGGTCTTTCAGTATCTGCGAAAGTCAAAACTGAACTCAAAAAATTCACTCCAAGAAACTATATTGGACTGGCAGGTAAATTTTACAAATAAAAATGTCCGATCAGAAGTTACTCTGACCGGACATTTGTTTGGCTTACTATGAAAGTCCGAAGATTTGCTTCGGGTAATCAACAATCATTTTTACCATTGCCTCAATTTCTTCTTTACTGTCCCCAATCCTGCAATTCTCGAGGACTGTTACAAACCCTTTTTTTAAGGAAGCTGCCGTATGAGGACAGAATGTATCGGTGACATTGGCAAGACCTGTTGGTGTTACCAATACTCCGTGATTATACATTTCCATAATATTCGGCAGGCTGTTTCGCATGTTAATTGGGGGCATTATTTCTTCACCAAACTTCTCACGCCAGGCCATGTAGTCTATGTCTTTCCACTCTTTCCACTTGGTAGTGATCTGAGCTTTTGGGCAAACAATTAACCCGGTTTTATGGTCTACCATTCTTTGGTAAACATCAAACCTTTTTTGCTCCGAATACGCGCCGATTGAAGTACCGTATATGAAATGTACTTTACCATCAAAATCTTTTCCTGCAGTATCCATGAAATCAAGGACAGCGATGGTTTCTTCCTCGCGGAAATCATTGGCTTGATCAACCTGGAAAAATAATTTTTTGCCGGTTTTCGCACTCAAATTGAAAAAGAATTCCAGGCTCTGCTGCAGATTATCCGCTTCAATTTCGCGAAACAATGCCGGACTGAAAGCATCAAGTAACGGTGCAATTTCAAGGTAAAGAGCGCGGAGTGCGGGATTTTGTACCGATTCGAGATGATGGCCCAGTAGGATAACTTTTATAAGCGGGTGTCTTGACTTAAGATTATCCAGTGCGTTGATAGTTTTTTTTCCGATTGTTGTGTGGATGTCAACAGCGAATGCCATTGTGTTGCAGTTGCGGTCGATAAGGTCAATGGCCAAATTATTTGCATTAAAGTATATGCTTTCTTCGCTCAATCCCTGAAGAATACTCAATGCTGTTGGACGTTTATCCGGCATAGATGTATTGCTGGGAGTATATGCCATGTCGGCAGTATATGCCCGGCAAGCATACGTAAAGGTACACATTAAGCTGCCTTGTGACTTAACTTTTTCCATGATTTGTTGAATCGCGTACATAATTTTCTTTAGTTTTAAATCGTTAACAATTTTGATCTATTTCTATAACATTTTTCTATTTTTGTCAATAAGGAAATATTTCTTATTTTGCTTTGTTTTTTAGAATATGCGTAAGATTTCCACAGACTTGTACGGTGGATTCTTGCAAACCCAATTTCCCGTTATAAAATTTAAATATATGAAGAAACTACTCATTATTGCCTTGTTTAGTTTGTCTTTTTTCTTATCCATAAATCGTGCTTTTGCCGCAGTTTCTATTAGTGAAATTATGTACGATCCAGACGGATCTGACACCAACCGTGAGTGGGTAGAGCTCTACAACGATGGTTCTGGAAGTGTCGATCTCTCCGGCTGGAAATTTGTTGAAGCTGATACAAACCATGGCTTGACCAGCTATTCCGGCGGCGCTTCAATCTCTGCTGGGGGCTATGCCATCATTGCTCTTGATCCTGCAACATTTTCTAGTGAATGGAGCGCAGGATCGGTGCCACTTTTTGATGCGAGCTTTTCACTCGGCAATGCGACGGGGGAATCACTTTCTCTAAAAAATAGTGCTGGCGAAATTGTTTTTACAGTGACCTATGATCCGACACTTGGTGCATCTGATGATGCGAACAGCTTGCAGAAATATAGCGGCTCATGGGTGGCGGCTGATCCGACGCCTGGGAAAACTAATAGCAATAAAGATGCAGAAGGATCAAACGATGATACTGGCGGCGGGAACACTGATGATGACGATGATGGCAATTCAAATGATGATTCAAATACCAGCGAAAGCGCAGCGCAGGAAGTGACAGATGAGAAAGTAGAAATCCATGATGAGTGGCAGCTTGCACTCACTGCAGAGTCGTATGGCGTAGTCGGTAGCCCTTCGACGTTTACTACAGAAGTAGAAAATCTTTTTGGGAACACTGTTCGGCCGGGGCGCTATGTCTGGAATATGGGTGATGGCATAATCTATGACGGTACTCAATATCAAAATGTCACTCACACATACGAATATCCAGGTGAGTATGTCATCGTGCTTGATTACTGGCGTACGGGAGCATTTGAAAAAGAAGTCTCAGTTAGGCACACGTTTAGCGTAAAATCTTCAACAATGACTATCGCCGCGAAAGCGACTCCCGAAGGTATGCTCGACGTTACGCTCACCAACACTACTGCCAATGAAATCGATCTCACTGGCTGGCAACTTCTCACTGCAACACATTTTTATAATATCCCACCTTCAACAATTATTCTCGCTAACAAATCGCTCACGCTCACTGCACGCAGTACAGGGTTTGTGGCAGCAGAAGAATCATCACTGCGGCTTGTAGATCCAAGTAGCAACACCATTGCTTCAGTAATTACAGTATTGCCACCAGTGGTTGCTGTAGCAAAAGTTTCTAGTATAACTCTTCCACCAGTTGCGATAGCTGTTCCATTGAAACTAGCGCCAACTTCAAATGCTAATTTCGCAGATATTAAAATACCAAATGAAACTTTGGTAGCTCAAGCAGTCAAGATCCCTGAAACGTCAAAGTCATATCTTTCATGGTTCTTGCTTGCTGCGCTTATCATCCTAGGAGCAAGCAGTATTATTTTCTTGAGACGCGCACGAACAACTGAGGACGAGTCTCCATCACTTACCGAAGCTGACAAGATCCAAATAATAGAATGATAAGAATTTTTTGAGGTAATGGATCCACACTGTCTCCACTCGACTTTTTTTATTGCCATGCTAGGATATGACCAGTATGGAAACTAACCCTTGGGACCTCAAATCTCGCATGCTCGCCGCAATAGCGGAAAAAGGCGGCTTTGCCAACTGCCACGCTCACTTCGATAAGGCATATTACATTACCAAAGACGGTCTTGATAAGGCTATGGTCGACATGGAACAGAAATGGCTCATGTCGGACGATATTAAAAGGAATTCCTCCCAAGTAGAGATCGAAGAACGGATTCGCCGCGGGCTGGATATGTTGGTCGCCCAAGGCTGTACTTATACCTGCACATTTGTGGATGCTTATGACGCTGTGGACCACCGAGCGATCGACGCTGGACTCAAAGTAAAAGAAGAATACAAAGATAAAATAAAAGTGAAGCTTATTACTCAGCCACTCGGCGGCCTGCTCGACGAAAAAGCACGAGCACTCTACGAAGCGATCACCGCCAAAGCTGACATTGCTGGCGGCTTGCCGAGCAAAGACCGTCCACGTGATGACGAGAACTACGATGTACTCTTTGGTATTGCCAAAAATCTCAATAAGCCGCTTCATGTCCATATCGATCAAGAAAACAATCCTGACGAACGTGATAGCGAGAAACTTATCGCGGCAGTGAAGCGTCATGGATACGAAGGCCGCACGGTGGCGATCCATGCGATATCTGTTTCTGCCCAACCAAAAGCTTACCGCGCGGATATTTACAAAAAATTCGCTGACCTTGGTATAGCTGTGGTTTGTTGTCCAACAGCAGCGCTTTCAATGCGCCAGCTCGACGATAAAACTGGACCAATACACAACTCGATCGCAAACGTACCAGAAATGCTGGAAGCGGGAGTGACCGTCGGCCTTGGAGTAGATAATGTCCTCGACTTTTACGAACCGTTTGTGGATGGGGATATGTGGACTGAACTTCGATTTTTGCAGGAAGCCTGCAGATTTTATGTATTCGATCCGCTTGTTGATATTGCATCTACAAACGGCAAGAAGATTTTGGATTATATGTAAACACGAAACATGCGTTTCGTGTTTTTTATTATTACTTAAATAACTAATTTTTTATGGCAAAACTTTGGCAAGCAAAAGGCACCGCACTTCATCCACTCGTGGAAAAATATACTGTCGGCAATGATTATGAGCTCGATAAGCGTCTCTTGCCGTATGACATCGAAGCGTCGATTGCTCACGGGCAAGCGCTGGTAAAACTGAAAATCCTCACAAGGGCAGAATTCACAAAACTCAAAGGTGGCTTGCTGGAAATCCTCAAGCTCCACAAAGCGGGGAAGTTTGAAATAAAACAATCAGACGAGGATTGCCACACCGCAATCGAGAACTATTTGGTAGCAAAGTTAGGAGGACTTGGAAAGAAAATCCACACCTGTCGTTCACGAAACGATCAAGTGCTTGTCGCTACGCGTCTCTATACGCGCCACAAGCTAAAGCAAATCAGTATCGAACTCATCAAGACACAAAAAGTATTTTTGGCGATGGCTAAAAAATATGAATTTCTACCAATGCCCGGCTATACTCACACTCGCCGTGCCATGCCAAGCTCGGTTGGTCACTGGGCCGCTGCGTATGTGGAAGAACTCATCAATGATCACATGCTTTTGGAATCTGCCTACAAACTAAACGATCAAAACCCAATGGGTGCAGCGGCTGGATTTGGTATCAATTTGCCTTTGGATCGAGAGTATACCAGTAAGCTGTTAGGCTTTGGGCGCACTCAGGTCAATTCGCTCTACGCCGTGAATAGTCGTGGGCCAACAGAGAGTTATATTCTTTCAGTTCTTACGAAAGTCGTGATGACACTCGGCCGCCTTTCAAACGAAATGATTTGGTTTACGACGCCGGAGTTTCAATTTTTCTTTTTGCCAAATGAATTTACGACTGGCTCGTCTATCATGCCGCAGAAGAAAAATCCTGATGTTTTCGAAATACTTCGCTCCAACGTCAACGTCATCGTGGCACTTCAGACGCAAGTCAAAGATATTTCCAAAAATCTTATCTCTGGCTACAACCGCGATACGCAGCTCACCAAAGAGCCACTGATCAAAGGTATGGGCATTGCTCGTCGTTCACTTGAAATCGCATCTTTAGTGATGGCTAAGGTGAAGCCAAACAAAGAAAAACTCATGAAGTCCCTCGAACCGGAATTCTTTGCAGTGCATGAAGCCAATAGACTTGTAAAAGAGGGTATGCCGTTTCGCGATGCCTATACGCATGTCAAAGAACATCTCCATGAGCTCAAAGTAGGGGATCCAGTGAAAGCCATCAAGGAAGTAGTATCCTTGGGCGGCCCCGGCAATCTCCAGCTCGATAAATACAAAATCTCAAAGCCCTTGTAAAACGGTGTTTGACGTAAGATTATTGACATACTAATAAAAAGTATGTTATTTTGTATTGGACAAAAACCTACATTTACAAAAAATAGAAAAAAATGAGAAAACAACTGATTACAGACCCCAAGGTATCTGAAGTCCTTGTGGAAGCTACCAGCGAATTAGTTTCAAGACTGGTAATGATTGCAGAAAGCAGGAAAGGCGAATTAGCCCCAAAGAATTTTAGGAAAATTAATTATGTTTTAATCTGGATTCCGAAGTTGCTAAAAGAGTTTCAATGGGACCTCGAAAATGACTGGCAAAAACCATTCCACCATTTTTTTCAATGTGTTGTTATCAACCTTCAAATGTTGTGCAAGATTTATGAAGATGATGAATGTTCCAAGCTTCATTCTGTTGTAAAACTTCACTTCAAGGAAAAATTTGAAGAATATTATCGTGCACAGGAAAAAGGACGACGCGTCTCATTAAGGGAAATCGAAGCCCAATATCTCGGAGATGGTTTTATGCATGGAGGTGAATTTAGGAAGATTACCACCCAGATTGAAAATTCCATTTATTCTGATACAGAGTGGTATAAAACAAAAGGTTGGCAGGCGTAACGCAAGGAGTTTTCTTTTGGGGCTACAAAATATTTGTAGCCCTTTTCTAATGCCCAAAAAAGCCGCGGGCGAGGGGGTCGGGGATGAGGTAGAGAGGAACATTGTTTTTCTGGCAGACTTCAATGGATTTTGGATCGTTGACTGAACCGGATTCAGAAAATATTGCTTTTACTCCGGCGGTGATCAATGTCTCCGGTGCATCAGGAAACGGGAAGAAGCTGTCGCTATAAGCTACAGCACCATTGATATCATGTCCGGCATCAGTGGCACGAGAGAGTGCAAGCTTAGCAGCTCCCACGCGGTCTTGTTGGCCGACGCCATTGCCGATGAGCATACCGTCTTTTACAAGTGAGATAGTATTTGAGTTCGATGTTGAGCCGATGGCCCAGGCCAAAAGTATATCTTTTTCTTGTTCCAGACTTGCTGTTCCATGTTTCTCAAGTTCCACTTGTTTAAAATCAAGCACAAAAGTGTAGTTGGGTTGGATGAGGAATCCGCCGCGGACATAGCGGAAGCGATGGTCAGTATCGAGTGAATCTTTTGATAGTGTTGAAAGGGCAGGGTTGGCAAGGAAACGACACCTGTCGCCTTTGCGGCGAAGCGTAGTGATCGCCGAGTCAGAAAATGATGGAGCAATAATACCGTCGAGAATCCTGCGGCCACTTTCCATACCATAGGAGAGAAGTATTTCTGCAAGTGTTTCGTCTATTTCAAAATTGGTCATCACTAAACCACCAAAGATCGCTCGCTTGTCACCATCTACCATTTTTTTAAGCACCTCTTCTTTGGAGTCTCCAAAGGCTGCTCCACAGGCATTGCCATGTTTGACGGCGATAGCCACAAACGGCACGGAGCCATAATTGATATCAAAGCCAGCGGCGATATGGGTGATAGTGATGAGGAGGCGATCAATGTCAGCGTAGTTGTTAAATGATGGCGGTGTACCCTCGATCAGTTTGAAATTTTCTAATGCTAAGGGATCAGCAGTATTTTTTTTATATAAAAAAGCCGGCTTTTGATATCCATTTTCACCATATTTACACTCGGCGATTTGTTCGCCGACAAAGCCCTCATATTTATTTTTTCCATGATACCGAGCCGATGTGAGAACGTATGAAGCGACAATATGTTCAGCTTTGGCGGCAAGTGCGCCAAGGAAGATTTCTTTCTCAGGCTCACCCGCTGAAAGCCATTCAATGACTTTACTACGATCACTTGGATCACAAATTACGATTCGTCCAGCCTTCGCTGCGCCGCGGATCATTGTCGGTCCGCCAATATCAGTTTGCTCGATTACAGACTCTTTTGTGCTTTCAGGTTTAGCAATTTCTGCCGCCAAGGGATACATATCACAGCAGACCAGATCAATGAAGCGAATACTTCTATCGGCGAGCTCTTTTCGATCCTCAGATGTGTCTTTGGCTAAAATACCCGCGTGAATTTCACGTGAAAGAGTGACAACACGATGCCCGAGTATGGGCTCACCGACAATACTGCCGACGTCTGTGACCACAATATTATTCTCAGTGAGGATTTTAGCTGTACCACCAGACGCAAGAATTTCCCAGGAATAATTTTTGTCAGCTAAAAGTGCCTGGGCAAAGTCTACAATGCCAGTTTTGTCGTATACGGAAATAAGTGCAACACGTGATGGTTTCATAGTTTTTTAAGCAGCTTCTCTCATAGAATTGGTAATGTCCCTGATGTCTTTTTTGGGGACATCATTCGGTTGGAGTTTCTTAATGACCGTTTTTATATCATCTATCTGCATCCAGGTAAGCAGGGTATCTATTGTTTGTTGTTTGCTTGCTTCACTAGAAATAGATGCAAACTGCTGTTTGAGTTGAGAGAAAAATTCTAAAATATCGCTCTGATCTTCATGTGAAAGAAATTCTGAAATAATTTTCTTATTGTCAGTCGATATCGTATCTCCAAAAGTATCCTTTAGATCGGCAGCAATTTTTAGTTCAATTTCTCCTACTTTACCTCTTATTTTTTCCCCCTCATACCAAGCTTCTTTTGACATAGTCCTTATACTAGCACAGGGAATATCTTAATGGGAACCTTTGTTCCAGGAGACTAATTTCCCGGCTTTTATTTCCACTTGATCTGCTTTTCGGAGTCCTGTAACCATCTTTTTTGTTAAGATCTGCTCATGTGGTGATTCATCAAGTGCCTCGATGATGTAATAGAGATCATGTTCGCTCGTTATCCAGTTTTTCTTGTTATATTTTGCCAGGTTGAATGGTCGCGAGAAACTGCGAAGCGTTTTTGTACCATCGTTGAGGAAATATTCATGGAAGTATGACATGGCAAGCTCTCGAGGTGTTTTATATACAGGCTCTCGATAGCGAAGGACGGCGTGGTTGGTTTTGGAAATGGCGCCCCAATGCCCATGGCGCTTGAAGAGTGTAACGACATGATCGAAGTCTTTGAGATTGCTGGGCGAGACTTTGAGATCCATGAGGAGCGCCGGCTCGCCATGGAAGCTAAGAATGGCCGCCGCCAAGAGCGCTCCTTCCGCACAATGGGCTTTCTTTTTTTGAAGTACCGTACGCGGCGATCTGCATGTTTCACCATCTTCTTCAAAATTGATCGGTAACGTTTCCAGAAAATCTTGAATTTTCTTCGGAGTATTGAGCTTCTTGAACAAAGCTTTTTCTTGTTTGGTTAGATCAAGCATCAGTAGATAAATATAAAAAAGAAAATAATTGAAATCACAATTCGGTACCAGCCAAAAGCTGTGAATGAATGACTGCGGACGTATCTTAAGAGCCAGGTAATAGCGAGAAGGGCAACGAGGAAAGAAACAATAAACCCAATGAGAAGGAGTGGAATGTTATTTTTTGTGAATGTATCGATATTTTTTATGAGGTCGAGTCCAGTCGCGGCGATCATGGTTGGGACAGCGAGGAGAAATGAAAATCGCACAATCGTTTCGCGCGAGAGCCCAAGCGAAAGTCCGCCGACAATGGTGGCTGCAGAGCGTGACACTCCAGGGATAATGGCGATAGATTGGAAAAGGCCGATAATGAAAGCGTTTTTATACGTGATTTCCTCGCTGGCTTCTGCTGCCATATTTTTCTTTTTGTAGAGCATTTCAAATATGATAAGCGCAATGCCGCCGCCGACGAGCGCGCCTAAAACAACGAAAACATTGCCGATAAGGTATGTTTTGATAAATCGATAGAGTAAAAAACCGACAAGAGCTGTAGGAATGAACGCGACGAGAAGTTTTTTAATCATACTCACATTCCAGAGTGATTTGAAGTAGAGGACAATAACAGCCAAGATTGCGCCGAGCTGAATAATGACCTCAAAACTTTTAAGGAAGTTGGTCTGCGGAAGTTGTAAGACATGGCTTACGAGTATGAGATGTCCGGTTGAAGAAATCGGCAAAAATTCACTGATACCTTCCACGACGCCGAGAAGTAATGCATGAAATACAGTCATTTCATTTGGAAAGGTTTTTAGTTTTTATATTAAAGAGCCAGCGGTTGAGAAACTGCAAGAGAGAAATCAAAAGTATAATTCCCATAGCGATCAATATGAGATTGTGCGCTTTTCCGACGCCACTTACGATGTCTTCCACTCGATTTCTAAAATATGCTCCAAGCCAAACCAAGAGCGGTACATAAATAACAATTGCAGCGAGTTCGTACATGAGAAATTTTTTAAATGGAACCTTGAGGTGACCAGCCATAAAAGGGCCAAGAAACCGCAGTTGCATGAGAAAGCGCGAAAAGAAAATGACTTTATAAATATGTGTCTCTATCCACGCTTGTTTGGTTTTGAGGCGTTTGGCAAAAAATTTATTGTAGAAAAAAGTAATGATACGGTTGCCTCTGCGCGCCAGCACATACATGGCGATGTCACTTACCAGAAGTCCGGCCATAATGAGAGGAACCAAGATAAATACGTTTAGTTTTCCAGTGCCAGCAAGGTAGCCAAACGCCAGAAGAACCACTTCCTCGGGTACAGGAATAACAACGTTTGAAAGCATAGCCACGACGAATATCCCAACATACGAAAGAGTGCCTAGATGGCCGAGTAAAACTTGAGTTTCTGACATAAAATATCGAAATTGTTCTTAAACGCTTACAGTATAACACGTTTTCACCGTTCTTGCGCAGTTTTTTGAGGAATTATTAGCGAATAAATAACCGCTCCAGTATACTAATGCTATGACATTTCTAATTATTTCATTTATTGCTGGCATACTAACCGTGCTTGCGCCGTGTATTTTGCCGCTTCTGCCGGTGATTGTCGGCGGCTCGATCGTCGAAGGTGAAAACAAACATAAGTCCTTTGTTATTATCGGAGCACTTATGCTCTCTATTATTATTTTTACTCTCATCCTTAAGTGGAGTACAACTTTTATCAACGTGCCACAGTATGTCTGGACACTTATTTCCGGTTCCATTTTGATTCTTTTTGCAATCTCCATGATTTTTCCCGGACTCTGGGAACGACTTCCGTTCACAAGCGTCCTTTCATTGAAAAGTAACAAATTACTCGGTACGGGGTATCAGAAAAAGAGTCTCTGGGGCGATATTATTATGGGTGCGGCGCTCGGGCCAGTCTTCTCATCATGTAGCCCGACTTATTTTGTCATTCTCGCTACAGTCTTGCCACAGAGTTTTAGTAAAGGATTGCTCTATCTCCTCGCGTATGCTCTGGGGCTTGGACTTTCACTTTTGATAATTGTATTTGTCGGACAGAAAATTATTGGGCGCATCGGTGCAGTGTCGGATCCACGAAGTATTTTTAAGCGTTCGATCGGAATCTTATTTCTTTTAGTTGGTATCGCAATTCTTACAGGCTATGACAAAAAAATAGAAGAGAAGCTTTTGAATGGAACATTTGATATTACCAAAATTGAAACTAAGCTTTTGCAACAAGCCGATAAAACCACATCACTACTTTCGGACCCTTTGCCTCCTACAACACAGAGTGTCTCAGAAGATATGCCAGATATACTTGCAGAGGCTTTACCCACTGCCTCAGGTATGCCAACTGCGAAGCAATTTATGACCCTCATCGACAAAGCAAAAAAATATCCACAGTATACAGAAATTACCAATCCATCTGGATTTGTAAATACAGACGGTTTACCGATTACGATTGCGGAGCATGTCGGTCGCGAAGTTATTATGATTGATTTTATGACGTATAGCTGTATTAATTGTAAGCGAACATTTCCATACTTAAATACGTGGTATGAAAAGTATCAGGATGACGGTTTTCTGATTATCGGCATTCATACACCAGAATTCGCTTTTGAAAAGAACATTGGCAATGTAACTGACGCTATGGCTGACGCAGGGATTATGTTTCCGATCGTGCTTGATAATGACTACGGCACATGGAATGCGTATAAAAATAGTTACTGGCCACGCAAATATCTCATTGATATTGATGGCTATGTGGTCTACGATCATATTGGTGAAGGGGAGTATGAAAAGACTGAAGCAAAAATTGTAGAATTATTAGCTGAGCGAGCAGTGCGGCTCGGTATGACGGCTCCTCAAAATGAAAACGGCAGCGATACGATCACTCCTGTATCAATTCTCACGAGTAGTCCCGAAACCTATCTCGGAAGTGCGAGGCAGGGTAATTTTGTAAATGAAAATACTGCTAGTGGTTGCAAAGCTGGTGCATGCATATACACCCTTCCCGCAACTATTCCCCAAAACAGTTTTGCGTTAGGCGGCACATGGAGTGCGTCGGACGAATTTATGACATTAACAAGTCCAAGCGGAAGCATCCAATATCACTTCATTGCTTCAAAAGTATACCTAGTGGCTTCCAATAGTAGTGGGCCTGTTGATGCTGATATATTAATTGATGGGCGTCCAATAGCCGAAGGTGAAAAAGGAAGCGATGTGGATGCACAAGGCCATATACGTATCGATGGGGCCAATCTATACAACATTGCTGATTTTGGAGGAACGATGGCTGAACATACGATTGAAATCCGCGCTAATAATGCGGGGCTTGAAGCCTACACTTTTACATTTGGTTAGTATTTCTCCATGGTCCCCAAAGATTGATATGGAAATATATCGCACCCAGGCGTAGTGCGTACGCTGCTAGTAGAATTCCATACAATACGAAAGGATTTTTAAGATACGACGAAAAAATGACATACAGTAGTCCTAAAAATATTGCAGGTGAGGCATAAAAATCTTTATAAAAAATCTGGGGAGTTTCGGCAATTGCAATGTCACGTAAAAGACCTCCACCAACTGCGCTTACTGTTGCGAGGAATATTATCGCAATTGATCCAAGGCCCGCAACATGAGCTGCTGATGCACCAATAAGGGCAAATGTTACTAAACCGAGCGCATCTATAGCGAGCGCAAAACGATTGATTTTAGAAAATACTGGATACAAAATAATCGCTAAAAAGGTGCCACATAATATAGCAATGCAGTACGACATATCATAAAAATACTGCGGTGTGTGGCCGAGCAATATTTCTCGGATGGTCCCGCCGCCTACAGCGGTGAGGAATGCAACGATAAAAATACCAAAGATATCAAATTTTCTTTGAATGCCAATATAGGCGCCATAGAAAGCGAACGTAATCGTGCCGAGGAGGTCGAGAAGATAAATTTCAAAACCCATGTCTGTATCCTAGCATAGGAGACCGTATCGTTACAGCTTTTTAGTCAAAAATCGCTGCGAGGTAGGCGTCGATATCACGCTGGTCCATGTCGTAAAAATTCTTTAGATCTTTGTGGAGTTTGCCGGCAAGCGCGACTCCGACAAATCTCCAGTGCCATGGTTCATACGTATAGTAAGTGTTGTTTTTTGGATATGAAAGTACAAAACCGTATTTATTGGCATTACCAACGAGCCAGGAATAGGCGATGGTCGAATCAAATCCTGAAAATGGCGTAGCTTCATCGCTTGTGAAATCAATCGCAGTCCCCAGCTGATGTTCTGAATATCCTTGATCGGCAGAAAATTGATTGGCAGTGCCAGCTCCGTAGATCACTGTGTAGTTTGATTTGAGCGCGGCTTGTTCACCGAACGATCGATAGGCTGATACAACAGAGAGATCTACCCCGTCTGTTTTCGCATGCGCGAACATGTCTTCAAGAAACGGTAAAACACTGACATGTATTTCTTGAGGATTGGACGTGTCGTAGAGATCATCCTCGTCGATGTCTGCTAACCCTGATGGTGTATAATTTTCGTTCAGAAAATATATTTTAGAATATTTCTGCAAAAGTTCAGGATCTGTGTTTTCAAGTTTTTGAAGTGTGCCGACGGTACCGGTGACCTGTTCAATACTTGCTCCAAAATTTTCTATTTGGTTTTGAAATGCACTTGCTTGATTACGCAATGAGTCTGTAATACTGGTGTTTTGGTCCTGGGTAACCGAAATATTGTGTTCAAGCTCGCCGAGCTTGGTCGCATACTCAGATTGAGTTTTCGTGGTCATAGCTACCTGGTCTTTCATGCTATTGGCAACGACATGAACACGGTAGAGGCTATAGATACTTATACCCAGAACGACTAACACAATGGCACCAAGAATTATAAGAGCTTTTTGAGATACGATCATAGAATCATTTTTCATGTCTGGATTCTACCATATTCGATAAAATCTCAAAACGATACCAAGAGACGACTGGTTTCTCAAGACAAAAATACAAAATCGTATGCTATAGTATAAAAACTATGCCAGAAGCAATCATTACAATAAAGAACCTCACGAAATCATTTAAAAATGTTGAAGTTTTGAAAGGTATCAATCTCGAAGTGGAAAAGGGGACTATGCTTGCACTTTTGGGACCAAATGGTGCCGGTAAAACGACGACGGTGCGTATTTTAAGCACGCTTTTATCACCAGACGGTGGTGAAGTGCGAGTACGTGGTCTCGATATTGTACGTGATGCTGATCACGTCCGCGCTTCGATCGGGCTCACCGGTCAGTATGCCGCAGTGGACGAATATTTAACGGGCGAAGAAAATCTCATCATGATGGGGCGGCTCTACCATTTGAAAAAAGATGCAGCTAAAATACGTGCAAAAGAATTGCTCGAAGAATTTGATTTAACAGAAGCAAAAGATCGCATCGCCAAAACATATTCGGGTGGCATGCGTCGAAGACTGGATCTCGCCCTTTCGCTCATTGCGACACCACCTATTTTGTTTCTTGACGAACCGACCACTGGTCTCGATCCGCGGAGCCGCATTAAGATTTGGGAAATTATAAAAAAACTTTTAGCGAGCGGTACCACAATTCTTCTCACCACTCAGTATCTTGAAGAAGCAGA
The DNA here is from genome assembly GCA_964496425.1 of uncultured Candidatus Saccharibacteria bacterium. Taxonomy (GTDB): domain Bacteria; phylum Patescibacteriota; class Minisyncoccia; order Phycocordibacterales; family UBA9973; genus CAZBZO01. The sequence goes on from CAZBZO010000005.1 coordinate 54,070, forward strand.
TAAGCTCGCTGACAAAATAGCTGTGCTCGACCACGGGGTGATTATTGCGTACGGCACAGCCAACGAACTCAAAGAACGAGCAGGTAAAGAGCGCCTAGAGATTCGTATTGATAAAGAAAATAATTTTGCTGATGCAGTGGCCGCAATCCTAGGCAGCAATAAACAAGTAGACGAATACGAGCGTCGTATCAGTATTGAAACTGATGGTAGCGTGGCAAGTGTTAAAGGTGTACTTGATGCTCTAGCGCACGCCCGCATCGAAGTCGAAACTTTGTCTCTTCATAAACCTACCCTCGACGATGTGTTTTTAACACTCACCGGTCACGCTGCTGAAACAGTAAAAACTGAACAATAATTATGGAACCACACATTCAACAATCTAAAAAGTTTGATTCGCCAATCTCGTGGGCCGTTTCTGATACCTTGGTATTAGTTGAGCGCAGTTTGCGGCATATTTTTAAAAATCTCGATCAACTTTTGTCGATTATTATTTCTCCGGTCATGTTTATGCTGTTGTTTCGCTATGTCTTCGGCGGGGCGATTGCAACCGAGGGTACCACATACGTCAATTATCTCGTGGCGGGTATTTTAGTGCAGACTGCTGCTTTTGGGGCGCTCACCACATCGCTCTCTGTGGCCAATGATTTAAAACAGGGGATCATCGAGCGATTAAAAACGCTCCCGATCGTAAGCTCGGGAGTGCTTATGGGTCACGTGGTAGCGGATTTGGTACGAAATATTCTCTCATCGATTGTGATGATCGGTATTGCACTTCTGGTTGGCTTTCGGCCGAATGCGACGATTATCGAATGGATTCAAATACTTGGTATACTTTTGCTTTTTACTTTTGCGATCTCATGGCTCTCAGCGATTATGGGTCTCCTTGCAAAGTCTGTGGAAGCAGTGCAATGGCTTGGCTTTGTGGCGATTTTTCCGCTTACCTTTGCTTCAAGTGCATTTGTACCAACAGATGGTATGCCACGAGCACTTAAATTTTTCGCTGAAAATCAACCAATCACGCATGTGATCGAATCAATCCGCTCACTCATGATCGGCACCCCGATCGGCAACCATGCCACCATGGCAGTACTCTGGTGTGTAGGATTTATTGTGATTGCTATTCCTCTTGCCTCATATCTTTTCCGAAAACACAAAGGTAATCGATAATTTTCCCTTAACTCTCGTTTTTAAAACGTATTACATGCGGACACAAGGCCCGTATCGTATCCACGAGTAAACCAAAATACCCTCTCTTCAGAGGACCCATGAGTAAACGTCTCAGGTCGAATGCTTCCGGTCGTTGTTGCTTGGATATTATCGTCGCCAACTGCAGCAGCAGCATCGAGTGCTTCCTTGATTTCTCCTGGCAAAAACACGTCTTGGTCTTTTATTGAATTTGCCCAAAGTCCACCATAGCAATCGGCTTGAAGCTCGAGCTTAACCGAAAGTTCGTTTTCATTTTTGTTTGTGATTTGGCTATCTACAGCTTCCATTGTTCCCTGTAAATTTTGAACATGATGGCCGACTTCATGGGCGATCACGTATGCTTCTGCTACGTCGCCTCCTTCGGCACCGAAGCGACTTTGGAGTTCATCGAAAAATGTTTCATCGAGATATATTGTTTGGTCAATCGGGCAATAATGAGGACCTATGTCAGATGTGGCAACTCCGCAGCCGGACTCTGTGGCGTTTCGAAAGAGTACTAAAGTCGGAGGAATATAGGATTCATTATCTTTTGCAAATGTCGCAGCCCACAGGTCGTTGTTTGAGCCGAGAACAGTAGAGGCGAATACCTCATACGAGTCCATGCCTTCAAAGTCTGCGCTGTTTTCACTTGGTACCTCGACTTGGCTGAGGATAGGAAGTAAGTCAGAAACATTGCCACCACTGAGAAGTGTAAATACTACGACGATAGCAACGCCGCCAAGACCCAAACCACCAAACCCCACCGAGCTAGCTCGGCGGTCTACTACATTTCCACGACTCAGTATTTTGTTCCAACGCGCCATACACAAGTAGACGATTGATGAGAGTTATTGTAACGATGTATATGTTTACAATCGCACGTAGTCCAGCGTACGTTTTACAGTTGATAATTATCCTTGGCTCATATTGTATCGTCCTTGATCTAAAATAAGAGTACTTCGGATCGCGTCAAATTCTAAAAGTAAAGCATCCTTATCAAAAGCAGGAGTAGTTCCGGGGTCATAATTTTCAATAACAGTATAATGAACAACATACCGAATGGCTATGCATGGATTGGTGCCCGGTATGGCGTATATTGTCTCCTCGTAGCGGCTGCCGAGACCGGCGTTGGAAGATGTTGCGACTGAGTATGTCACGTCATTTTGTGTTTTCTCTGTTGCTGGGTGGATGCCATCCAAAAATATATTGGCAGTGCATGAGTCTGTTTGTGGAATGCTCTCGATGCTAATGTACGTGTCACTAGAAAGATTGGGGCCTTCGGTTGGTGGGGGAGGAATAGTAAAAGCAACTCCAGCGATTTTTTTCCCTGGCGCGAGCTGGTATGCATGCGAGGTATTTACGCTGTATCCTTCTGGATAACGGATTGAAAATCCTTCTGTGCCGTTTACATATATTTCTGTGAGATTTGATTCTTCTGGTACATCTGCTACTCTCACGCAGCCAATAAAAGTTTTTTCCTCATTATTTTCGAGTACCAATGCGCCGTTGCCCTTGCTCCAGAATATAAAAGATTCATCTTCTGTCGCATAGCGTGTACCGTCCGCAGAAATTGTTTGGGGAATAGCAACAAAACGACCACCACTTAATTTGAGGCTTACGCTGCCACCAGGAGTAGGTGGTAAGTTGGGACTTGTCGCAGGTTTTGATTCTCCTTTAAAAAAGGTTGCCGTGATTTTCTTATTGTTGTTGCATGCGTACGTAATAGTTTGCGGCGCTTTATTTCCGTCTAAGCCCAGCATTTCAATACTCTCTGGATGCGACACGAAAAACCAGCCAGCCAGAACGAGGATTACAATTACAGCAAAAATCACCAAGAATTTCTTCATATTCTTATTATAGTCTAGGAATTCTAAAAACGAAATTTTCTATCTTTTTCAGGAGGATATTCTATTTTTATTGATACCAATTAAGTAACACAACATCAATGCTTGGATTACTAGCATTCACAAGCTCTTTGAAATGATTGATGTCACTTAAGCCATTTTCTCCACGATAATGGTAGGGGTAGATATGAGCAGGTGCAAAATCAAGTACGGCATCTGCTGCTTCTTCGACGCTCATGGTGAAAGGAAGATTCATTGGAATAAGTGCGATATCGATGTCTCTAAGGGCACGCATTTCGGGTATACCAGAAGTATCTCCTGCTACGTATACATGGAATCCATCTCGCTCGATCACATAGCCATTGCCACGGCCTTTTGTGTGTCGACTCTCGGGTGTCTCGGGAAGATTGTACATTGGTATGGCTGTGATTTGGAAACCTTGCTCCGTTATAGTTTCTCCATTTGCAAGGACAATAGCGCGCGGCAGGAGATCTTCCGGTAGCAAATCTTTGACAGCTTGTGGAACAATAATATTGGCATCTCCAATTACGGCTTGAAGCGTCTCCGCATTAAAATGGTCACCATGAATATCAGTGACAAGAATAATATTAGCAGGGGACTGGTTTGTAAATGCTGCTACCCCGCCGGTTGGATCAGTGTAAAGCGTCATACCAGCCCAACTAAGCACGGCAGTGGCATGGGAGATTGGAGTGATCGTTACCGGTGCGGTATTTGCCACCTCCATTGAAGTCGGAGAAGTATTTTCTTTTTTATTGAATATAAAAAATAAAACTCCAAGACCGATAATAGCGATAATAATCCAAAGAATTGTTTTCATAATATTGTTTTTTATTTAATCTGGTAAAAATAAACAAGTACTATTTGAATCAACTATCAAATTTTCTTGATCCTGACTAATACCCTTAAAATTTCCCAACGAATCAACGCAAATATATTCCTGTCCACTCCATTTTTCTAAAAGTTTTGTAGACGAGACCCAACTATTTTCATCACTGAAGCATTTAACTACAGCATTTTCTGCGTTTCTTTCGTCTATCAAAGCAATATTTTCTTGCGTAACAGTATCTGTGCAGAAGTTTGCGTACGATGTATTTTCCTGGTAAAAAACTGGTGCTTGGCGACGAAAATCAGAAAGAAGAGATAGTGTTGCTGCATCAGGATTTTTCGGATGTCCATCTGGGATGATAAATGAATATACGATAAAAGCCACTACAAATACGATAATAACAATGGCGAGTGGTATAAAAATCCATTTTAATATTTTTTTCATATTATCCTTTATACGCTTCCTCAAGTTTGGCAATATCTATCTTTTTCATTTGCATCATGGCGTGCATTGCCCGGGCGTTGCCTTCCTTGTCTGAACCATTTAAGTATTGCTCCATTGGTGGTGCGATCTGCCAAGAAAATCCCCACTTGTCTTTGCACCAGCCACACTGGCTCTCTGCACCCTCCTTGGTAAATGTATTCCAAAAGTGATCGATTTCTTCTTGGGTTTTGCATTCAATCATAAATGATACTGATTCATTGGGTTTAAAGAGTGGGCCACCGTCAAGACACATAAATTTTTCTCCAGCCAGGCTAAAGACTCCCGTGAGGACCTTGCCCTCCATGCCTTTCAAGTGCTCTTCGTTTGAACCCTCAGGGTAATACTTAATAGTTATTACTTTTGATTCAACGCTTTGACCCGGTGCGGTATTAAATGTTTCAACATAAAAATTCATTGCGTCCTTGGCATCTTTGTCGAACCATAAAAACGGGGTGATTTTTTGCATAAAATAAATTTTAAAATTTGGGTATTAACCAGTAATATAAAAAGTATAGCACGGTCTACTTTGTATAAAGTAAACGCATGAGTTTGCTTTTTCATGCGAAGAATTTGTTAGGAATGAAGGTAATACACTTTTGTCACCCAATGGGTTGGGTGTGTGTCAGACATACTGTCGACAACATATTCCTCAACAGCGAGTACTGATGATCCGCCTTTGTCATAATTCTTTTCTTTGGCGTACGCCATAAGTGAACGATGAATATCGCCGAGTCCACTATATGGACCGTGGAGTGAGTCAGTAAACGCTTTACAGGGGGCAATATCAACTAGCTCTAGTTCCGGATCACCAACATTTCCTATTCCCTCTACGGGAAATGAGATACCAAGCTCAGCCTGACCTGCCGCTTGATCCCATTTAAAATAAAGTACTGTCCACGGACCAGCCGGGTTGATGTTATGTGTTTTTAAATATCCGCCGAGTTTCTTTCCCGCTTCGTCGTACAGGGCATGGTCACTGACCTGACTAATGGCGATTGATTTTCTCAATGTGAGGTATCGTTTTGGCCCAAATGTTGTTTCTTGAATTGACATATTATTCATTTCTGTTTTATGTTGGTAATTTTGACCACGTTGCCCATTGCATCATACGTAATCCAATCGGCGATTTGCTTACCGTTTTTAAAATGACCCGAACGCATTTTACTCCCATCTTTCCTAAACCATTCCCAATAGCCTTCGCATACACCATCTACCATTTTCCCTTTGGCCCACACGCTTCCGTCTTTGTGGTAGATGGTATGTTGTTTTGCTGGTGTTTTCTTAAGCATGTAAATGTATTTTAGCGCATTTGTATTCATCGGTATAGATCTTTACAGTAATAGTTGTATACTGAAGATATATGAAACACATTACTTTTTTATTACTACGTTTTGGTATGGCCTTCATCTTTTTGTGGGCATTTTTTGATAAAACGTTTGGGCTTGGTTTTGCGACGACAGCCGATAAAGCGTGGATCAATGGCGGGTCGCCGACAACAGGGTTTCTTATGCATGGAACACATGGGCCTTTGGCCGTGGTATTTCAGTCGCTTGCAGGACTTCAAATTGTAGACTGGCTCTTTATGCTCGGTCTCCTCTTTGTCGGCCTAACACTCTTAACCAATAAATTTGTAAAATGGGGGAGTATCGCTGGTTCAGCCATGCTCTTTTTAATGTATCTTGCGGTCCTGCCGCCAGAAAACAACCCTCTGATTGATGATCATATTATATATATATTGGTCTTATGTTTACTCGCTGTAAAATCTTCACCCGAGAACAATGAGCAAAGCATATCTTGAGGTACTAGGTACGATCCTCTTCGTCACATTTGCAACTATTGCGGCGTATAGCCAACTAGCGGAAGTTGCATTCTTTTGGAATGAACAACTTGCATGGAGCATCGCGCTTATTTTATGCTGGGCAGTTGTTTCGGCTGGGTATTTTCATCAAGGACTCATCATTCGCAAAGCGCGAAGTGCAACACATGTCTCAATCATTCTTCCGATCGCAGTATTCATCGTGCAGTGCATCTTGTTTGTGAAAGGCATCTACTACAAAGATTTCTCATTGATACTTGGCGCCGTCATGGTGAATTGCGGTGTGACATTCAATCTCTATCAAATTTTTAAATTTAAAAGTAGAAGTTCCTCGTCATAAACACCCTTACACCTATTGGGTAAGCCGTTATATTTATATCCCACATCTTCTACCTACGAACGTTGTAGGATTCTCTATTGTGTTTCTGTGTACGTTTTGAAATTGTCTAGTATGGATTGCCAACCAGCGCGCTGCACTTCGATCGGGTTTTCATTCTCGGGATCAAATGTTTCGATAATCTTTATACCCTCTGGTGTATTCATGAATTCTATTTTGACATGCCGCTGGTCTGCATCCATATCATATTCAATGAGTGCATGTTCTATGACATCGGTATATGTTCCCGTAAAATCAAATCCGGCCGATCCATCTTTAGCTTCCATGCGGGTCATAAATTTTCCACCGACCCGTACATCGTTTTCGGCGCGCGGTGCATGCCAAAGAGGGGAGGCGTTACACCACTTGGCGATATGCTCTGGGTTTATCCAATACCGCCAAATCTTTTCAATTGGTGCATTGACTGAGGTTTCTACTGTGATTTTTTCTGCCATAGCTATGCTTTCGGGACATCACTTACAAACACAGGATGAAGCTTGTGATATGAAGTGTAGGAGAGGACAAGGATGACCAGGGCGACGACCGGCAAAGCCAGTGCGCCGGAGAAGCCGCCAACTACCCAAATACTTATAAACGCACAGATAAAATCGAAACCAAATCCAGCATATGCCCATTCTTTTACGCGTGGAGGTACCTGAGGAATAATGAGGGCAAGGGAACCAAGCACTTTAAATGCGACAATAATTGTTACAAAGTAGAGGGGATAGCCGAGACCGGTAATACCCGCAACCGACATTTCACTGTGTCCAGTAAGCGCTGACATCACACCTTCGAGTAAAAAAATGAGCCCTGTAAACACCCAAAAAATTATTTTGTATTTTTTCATATGTCGAAATAATACCCTGGGTTAGGATTTTTTACAAGGCGGAAACTATAATATAGAAAGAAGTCGGGGCTATAATTTGCCGTTGAGGTACTTACTGGCGACGCTAAGAGCAAATGACGGTAGGATGATAAATACAGTGGCAAAGAGAAGGCGAATCAGCATTTCGCTTATAGGTGTATCTGGCGTGTCCGGCCCTCCTGCTGTCAAAACAATCAAGATCCCAACGATTCCAAAGGCAATGGATGAGTAAATAAAAACTTTTGTGGCTATTTTTTGCATAATTCTATAGATATCAATTAATACTATTATTCACTCATTAGGCTTCGACGATCGATTGAAATCCTCCAACTGCGAATCGCTTCATATCAAATGGCATAGGCATGTTTTCATATTTCTTTTTATTTTCAGGACTATCCATTTCTTTCATGACTTTTTTATTGACTTCGTCGCGGTGTTTGCGGGATTTATACACGATCCATGAAAAGGCTACGGTCTCTCCAGGTTTGAGCTTAGCAAGCTTGCCGAACCCTTGCCCCATTCCTTTTTGCACTTTCAAATCGTCCCCGATGGATTCATAGTATTCAAGCGCGCCGTATTTCATCCATGTCTTTGCTCCCCACTCTGCCATTTTCTTGTATGCAGCGACATCTTTCTTTTTAAGTGGTATCACAAACCCATCTACGTATTTTTTACTATTTGTTTTCATATATAGTTTGAATAAATGATTAACTTTTTAATATATGACTTATTTTATCATTAAATTATATTTTGTATATTGCCAGAGTTATACTCCAAAAGATTTGGTACAATGAGTATATGGTCAATACGCCACACAAGATGCCGGAGGATTTGCGAAGGGCTATTGCTTCTTCCCCAAAGGCGACTGTAGTGTGGCAAGATATCACACCCCTTGCTCGCAATGAATGGATCTGCTGGGTGATTTCCGGTATGAAAGCAGAGACGCGAAGTATTCGCATCAAGAAAGCTCTCTCAAAACTTAGTAGCGGCATGCGTCGCCCGTGTTGTTGGATAGGATGTGTGCATCGGACGGATAAGCCAATCAGCTCATCGCAAAAGTACATACTCGGTAAACTCTCCAAAAAGAGACCGTAAACAGTAACTTCGTTACTTTACGGATTTTACCAAACTTTATAGATTTCTCTCGAACCGGATACATACATATCATTCATATCCTTAAACTTATCCATCATCGCTTTTTCTTCAGCGCTTTGGTTTTCCATCATGTTCTTTATATCCTCTTCATACGCAGCGAGAGAAGCGTGATTGGTGGCAATGATGACTCTATGGAATTGCCCCGTCATGTCAGTCATGACATAGGTATTCTTTTCAGGCTTAATATCTGCCCATTCCTTAAAAAGCTTCGCCATCTTTGAAGCATTACCTGGCTTACAAACAAAAATATCGTGTACGATTATCATAGATTTTTACTCTAATTATCTTAGCTTTTAATCTCCTGGATTCATTATAGCTGTTTTAAAACTGTTAGCCTATCTTGTGATAGTGCTCTAAACGCCAAGCAGGGAGATAACTTTTGATTTTATTTCTTACTGCGCTTCAAGTAGTCGATGATCCCCCATATTTCAAGACAAAGAGCAATACTCCCTACAATGACCGGAATATACCAATACATGGTGCCATGCCAGGCATAGACATAGAGTTGGGCGAGGAAAAAACCGGCGTAGTCGACAATGACGTCACTCACACGGTTGGCAGCTTGTTCATGAATTTCGGCAAAATACTCAAAAATTTCCCAAGTAGTAAACATTCCAACCGCGATGGCGCAGGCGAGGTATGGAGTGAGATGAAAATATAGAAATGCGCCACCGATGGCGAAGCATGCAAAAAAGTGCACAAGTGACCAAAGGTCAATAAATTCTCTTTCTTTCCAAGGACCTGTTGTGGTTTCTGACATAATTTTATTGTATAACTTTTTACCTCGAATTTGGGAAAATATTAGTATGGTTATACTTTCTTGATAATATAATTATTTCCGTCTGAATAACCCTCGATCACTTTCACTTCTTCTTCGTCAAAATATTCTATGGCATTAGAAGCTATGGCTTTTTCAAATAGTATCTTTGAGTAGAGCGGGGGAGCATTATCTGCTCGAGATAGAGTGATGTGAGGGTATGTATTCTTTGATTTCGAGTTCTCGACAAGTAGGTCATCTCCCCATTCATCATACGCACGTCCGATTATTTTTATACTATATTCTTTTCCTATTTCTATTCCATCTAAACTATGTGGTTCAAATTCGATTGTCGAATGATGTCCAAAAATTTTCTCGTGTTTAGGAGGGAATCTTTTCAATAAATCCTCTCTGTCTTTTACAAAGAGAGCGGTAAATTTTATTCCTTTCTCCATATTTTATATTATACACAAAAATAATTTAGGTTCGAACTTCCTAAGGAGGCAAGTTTAGAATTCATAAAAGAAAAAATCCACCTAGTAGTAGATTTTTTTCTACCACGAAGTGGATTAGTTTTTATTGATTCATCCAGTAGGAAATTTTTCCCCACCAGGTCAATTCTGATCTATGTTTTTTCCAAAGGAAATCCAGTAGCCCCAGAATTGAATTGACTTTCGTTTCGGGCATTACTTTTTCGCCCGTTGACAAGGTTAAATTCATTAACTCACCTGTCTGTTTCGACCAGGTGGCTTGTGATTTGTAGTCAGCAAACATGTTCATTTTTGGTTATTTTATTGTGAGTAAAAATTATTTATTAAGTTCTCTCAATCTCCATAAAGAAACTGGGAGAACCTAATAAAAACTAACAATAAAATCCAAATATCAAAGAACTACACAACTCTTTACATTATAGCATAATAGGACCTATTTGTCAAATGTTGCTCCGAACTTGGGATGATGCTCGAAAGAGTATTCTAGAGATAAAATAAGATCAATAAAGTATTTATTTTCCGGGAGAAAATTCGATTATCCACTCAATACCGTATTTATCTCTAAACATCCCCGCATAGGTACCCCACGGACTATCGCCCATAGGTCCTTCCATTTCTCCTCCAGCCGAAAGACCATTGAATAACCTATCAGCTTCTTCTTTGCTTTCTGTGCTTATCACAATTTTACTTCGGTTTTCATTCTCATTTACTTTCCCCATAAACTCAGGCACGTCGTTGGCTATCAGTATATTATCTTTACTAATAGGCAAAGCAATATGCATTATTTTATTTTCTTCCTTCTCTGCCACTGGGAATTCAGTGCTCGCCAGATCTTTGAAACGTATAATTTTTGTAAACTCACCGCCAAAAACTGATTTGTAAAAGGTGAGTGCTTCTTCGGCATTACCGTTGAAGTTAATCCAAGGATTTATTGTTGTCATAATTTAAGGGTAGCAAATTAAAGGAGTTTGATAAAGCGGTTGATTTGGCTCCGAACTTGGGATGAAGTTCGAAATGCAATTTTGAATAATTAAACAAAAGAAAATCCGCAGTCTTGATAACTACGGATTTATTCTAGAGAATTAATTCTTCTGTCTTTTAATCAAAATACGCTATACGATAGAATAAGTGATTTTCTTTAAAGATGTGAATGAGCTGAGATGCTACTACCTGCCATTGTTTTGTATCGGCTTTCCAATGAAAGCTAAATTGTAAAACATAACCAGGATCATTAGGAGCTTCCATGTTCCCGATGATATGCGTTCCAGTTTCAAGAGATACTTTGCCAGGTTGTCCATCCATTTGATTCTCTAACAATTGTAGAATTCTTTCCACAATTGTGTTTGCTGAATCTAAATATTCGCAACACAATAACGCAGAAATCCCTTTATGATCTGTACCATCTACAACCAAATCCTCAACAAGGATTTCGTTATCAGTTTTTTCATCGGTAATCAGTTGTTCAATTTCCCAGACACGTGTTAGAAGGAATCTTTCATCACTTAATGCTTTTCTACGATTCTCACGTGCTAGCCCCTTAATGAAGTATGTGTTGAGAAGCTGGCAGCCCGTATGTCTTTTTTGATTTAAGTTTTGCATGGTTTTTTATTTAAAATGAGATTATTGAGTTGTCTCTAATCCCAAGCAGGGAACAGGGAAAACCCAACAAATCAACAATAAATAACCAAATATTTCAAAGGACTATTACTGAGAAAATAATAGCATAAAATATACAAAAAGTCAAATGCTCCGCGGATAGGAATTTCTCGGCTTACTGCCGCAGGTACTTTTCAATCTCGCAAGCTCGATAATGAAAAGTCTTTCGAATCCTAACGCGAGTGAAGTAGTTCACTCGCTCCCGCAGGAGAGGTCATCAAAACAAAAACACCCGCAAGGGTGCTTTGTTTTGTGATGCTCCGAACCTGGGATGATGTTCGGAAGGCTATTCTTGAAAGTGGAAGGCAGTTTTGAGCTTGGAAATAAGGTCTTTAGGAGAAGGATACTCAATAGACCCGCTAACTTTTCATATTTATTTTATTGAGTCAAAACCTATGCGCGAATGAGTGGGAAATGTTATAGTTAGTCTTTTAAAACCCCTAAATCTTTTAGGATAAAATTTGCCATTTGTTCAATACTCAATACCCCCGAATCAAAGGTAGTATTACTTTGATGTATATTCTTGTTATATGTCTCTGAGAACTTATCTAGGGTTTCTTGCGATGGTATCGGCTTATTCTCCTTGTAAGCCCTTTTCGTAATTCTTTCCTTCCGAATATCTTCATGAATTTCCACCCTATATAAGAAAAAATCTACACAATACTTTTCTGCAATTTCTTTATATTTATCCACTTCTTCATTGGTCATATTTTTATCTACAATAACAGAAATATTATTTTTAAAATATTCTTTGGTCATAGCGTAAGTAACATTTACACTTGTTTGTTTGTGTGAATACACTTCTTTGAATTGAGAAACAAAGCTCTTAATATTATCGTAAGCCACATGAGCTGTGTTAGCTAATTGATTTTTCAAAAACTCAGCAAGGGTGGTCTTGCCCGCCCCTGAGGTACCTATTATAACAACCATAAACATCTTGTCTCTTCTATACATAGCGAAAGTATACTTCATGAGAAATGAAAATACCATCCAGCATTTGGATGTATCAGAGGCGTCTGTTCCTTCTTGGCTCCGCGGGTAGGATTCGAACCTACGACCAATCGCTTAACAGGCGACCGCTCTACCACTGAGCTACCGCGGAATAATATTATTCTGTTTGATAAATCTTCTCCCAGCTGCGCTCTTCAGGTATCTTTCCCTTTTGCGCGCTGTTTGAAGGTTTTCAAACTCTTCTGTGTATACCACAACCCATGGAATGTACCGTCTCGTAAAAGTATTCTTGCCACTGTTATGTTCTTGAAGTCGACGATTGATATCAGTTGTACTGCCAACATATGTTATCAACCTTGATTCACTTTTCAGAATATACACAGTTGCCATAACGAGCTACCTGCCTCGACTTGCTGGCGCAAGCCCAGACAAGGCGGGCCGCGGAATACTATTCTTTCACTTGCAGAACCCACGAATCGTAACAAAAATAGCCTTAAAATGCAATTTGTGCTATTTCCGATGACTTACCGTAATTTGCTATACTAGGGGCACTATGAAGAAAATCTTCCAACTCGCTAAACTTTCTGTCCGACATTGGATGAAGCAAAATCCCACGAGCTCTGGTGCTGCTATTTCCTATTACACTATCTTTTCCCTTGCTCCACTCATATACCTCCTCATACTCCTCGCGGGCCTCATTTTAGGCCATACTATCGTGGAAGATCAGGTCTTAGCTTCGGTCGGCAATATGCTCGGAGAGGGAAGCCAAGAATTCTTGGGTGGGATATTGGGTAGCCAAGGCCAAGGTGCGACGGTCACTGCAGCGTTGCTTTCGGGCGTAGGACTCATCCTTGGATCAATGGGTATATTTAATGAGCTCAATAATGCAGTCGATAAGATCTGGAGAGAGCATGATGCTCCGAAAAAAGTTGAGCGCGGTTGGAAAAAAATCAAAAGTATAATAAAAGAAAAAATGCTGGTCTTTTCTCTTGTCCCTTTCTTGGCTCTTTTGGTAGTAGTGGCTATCAGCGTCAATGTCATCATCAAAGCCTTACCATTTCCAGGTGCACTCGCCCTCGTCGCTCCTCTCGTTTCACTCTTTTTCCTCTGTGCTTTTTTTGCACTGATCTACAAAGTACTCTCACCGTCAAGACTGCGTTTCTCCACACTTCTTTTGGGAGCATTTGTTACCGCCATCCTTTTTCTTCTCGGTCAGCAGATTTTGGGAATATTTTTAGTACGCGCCGCGCATCTTTCAGACTACGGGGCTAGTAGTGCGATCGTCGCTATCATGCTGTGGGTCTATTATTCCGCTCAAATGTTTCTCTTAGGTGCTTCAACGACCTATATTCATTCTCGTCGGCGTGAATTACTCCTGTAAATTAAGCATCACCGCTGGCACTCTGTACAGTTGGCCGATCATCCTTACGGATGTATACTCTATATATGCATATCAATTTAAAAGCCACCAATATTGAACTTACCGATACGATCCGTGAATACACCGAAAATGAAGTAAATAGCCTCGATAAATTTATCCATGCCGATCCGGCAACGGTGATGGCCAACGTCGAAGTTGGCAAGACCACCCAGCATCATAAGAGCGGGGAAGTCTATCGTGCTGAAATCAACCTTACGATCGGATCACGAAAGCTTCGCACGGTATCAGAAAAGACTGATCTTCGCACGGCAGTCGATGATGCCAAAGCACAAATGGCTCGTGTGATCACGACTTCTAAAGATAAGCAGCGTTCGCTCTATAAACGTGGCGCCGCACAAGTCAAAGCACTCTTGAAGCGTATTCCTGGTTTTCGAGATTAAAAATAAAACTAAAGACCGCGTTCGAAGTCTTCATAGCTCATTTCTTTTTTACCTTCCGGTATGATACGGGTTATTTCGAGTTTTCCATCAGTGATCTGGGCATCTTTGATGATCACCCGGATCCGTTTGCCTTTGCGCTCGGTGAAAAAATATGTGCCTGGCCAGCCATCAAATGCTTTGATTTTTAGAAGATTTTGATACGGGTCGCCTGCAAGATCTATCTCTCCGTCCTCTTTTTTAATTTTTTTACTGAAGGTAGCTTTTGTGTGATCTTGGGGGGTGGCTTTGATCTCGCTACTAAGTAAGCGTGGCAAAGTCTCTGCAAGTAGGATACCTCCTTCGCGCGCCAGAAGCTCGTCGAGGATATGCCCTTCTGGTGGCCAGGAATCAACCGCCACTTTTCTTTGAGCAAGGATTTCGCCCGTGTCCATGCCGCTATCGAGGAGCATGATAGTGACGCCGGTTTCTTTTTCGTCCTCTAAAATCGCTGAGCGGATTGGAGAAGAGCCGCGTAATCGTGGCAAGAGCGATGGATGAACATTTAAAACTCCAAGGCGTGGTATATCAAGCAATGCTTTTGGCAAGATTTTCCCATAGGATGCCACAATAAAAATATCCCAAGGTGTTTTTGAGAGGTCAGCTGTGAATGCTTCACCTATCTTTTCAGGTTGAAGGACTGGTATACTTCGTGCGAGCGCCCAGATTTTCTCAACAGGTGAGACTAAGAGATCTTTGCGAGTATCTTTTTTGTCAGGTGCCGCCACAATGAGCGAAGGTATATATCCAGCGGACTCTAAGCTCGATAGAACATTTCCTGCTAATGGCTCAGTTCCAAAAAAAACAAATTTAATCTTATGCTCTTCCATTATTTTTTATTTTTTGCCAGTGAAATCTTCTCCGACTGGCCCATCATGGATGTTTCTCGCTTTTTCAATAAATAAAATGCCGTCCAAGTGATCGGTCTCATGCTGGAAAATGTGAGCCAAAAGACCGCTCGCGCTTCGGGCAAACTTCTTACCCTTTTCATCGTAGGCGACTACCGCGGCTCGAGTGGAGCGTTCGACTTCTCCCCACAGCGGGCGCACTGATAGACAGCCTTCAAGCATCCATTTTTTTGTTTTGGATATTTTAGTGATGATGGGATTGATGAAGACCAGGTCTTCTTTTTTACTCTCTCTGCCATCTGGCAAGCCTTCGCCGCGAGTAAAATCATCCTCAAATATTTTTCCGGATACGACAAATATCCGAAGTGACACCCCGATCTGTGGAGCAGCAATAGCCACACCGTCGGCCTGGGTGCCAAGCGCTTGTTTCATTTCGCGCAATATTTTTTGTATCTCTGGCGACACGATATCTGCGAGTGCCACAGGCGCTGCGACAGTATGCAGAACTTTTTTTTCTTTTTGGAGGATAGTAACCATGATTGTAGATTACGAATTATCAATTACGAATTGAGCAGAATCGCCCAATGTGCAACCATACTGTTCTTATTTCAAATCCTTGAGGTATTCAGGTAGCTTTTTGAGAGAGACGGTTTCTTGCGAGCGATTGTTCATGCTTCGAACGATCACAGACTCTTCGAGGGCTTCTTTTTGGCCAAAGATAATAGTATAGGGTACATTGGCTTTTTCTGCTGCGGCGAGCTGGACAGAGAGGCTATCTTTCGATATTGATTGCATGATTGGGATATGGGCGCGGCGAAGGATCTCGATCACGTTTAAGCTCTTCAATCGTGCTTCAAAGCCAAGCTGGATGAAATATATTTTTGGCTTTTTCATGATGCGAGGGTTCAACTTCTTGTACCATGGAGAAACAATAATGCGATCTACGCCAATACCAACACCGATAGCTGGGACGTCTTTTTTGCTACCAATATGTCGTGCTAAATAATCATAGCGTCCGCCACCAGCGATGGTGAGCGGCGAGCCGTCTTCGGACCCGGTCGTATCAATGATTTCAAATACCGTGCGCGTATAGTAGGAAAGTCCGCGGACGAGATTTTTATTTATCGTGTAGCTAATACCCATTTCTTCTAAGTATTCAAGCACTTCCTTGAAATGTTTTTTACAGTTCTGGCAGAGATAGGATACTGCGTCTGGCGCGCCTTCATTGATTTCTTTGGTTTTAGGATCCTTGGAATCAAGGATGCGTAGGGGATTGATTTTCAGCCGAGTGCGATCGATGCTTGAGAGCGAATTGACGTGTTTGCGGTAGTAGTTGACGAGCTCTTTGATGTAGGTGCCACGACATTCTTTGTCGCCGATCGAATTGATCTCGACTGAGAGATTGTTTGCTCCGGCTTCTTCAAGGATCATGAGAGTTGTTTTGATCACGAGGGCATCGACAATGCTTTTGTCAGAGCCGAGTGATTCGAGGCCAAACTGCCAAAACTGGCGATAGCGCCCGCGCTGAGGATTGTCATGACGAAATATTGGTCCGTAAAAATAGAGCATGACGGGCTGCGGAAGATTTTGCATGCCGTGTTCGATATAGGCGCGCATAATACCGGCTGTTGGCTCGGGACGGAGCGCGAGTTTGTCTCCGCCTTTGGTGCGAAGCGTGTACATTTCTTTGTCGATAATATCGGTACCGATTCCCACGCTCGAAGTAAAGACTTCTTCTTGTTCCATAATAGGCACTTCTATCGGCTTGAAGCCGTAGTACATGGCTACCTCTTGAGCTTTTTCAAAAAACCCCTGAAAGAGATAATATTCGTCGCCAATAATATCGCGCATGCCTTTTGGTGCCGTTGGAGCCTCTTTCTTTACTTTTTTTTCTTTTGACATCCTCTTTTAGGTACGGTTATAAACCGCTCTTTACTTACTAATTAGTAATCTTTTAATTTTCTTTCTAGGCACTTTTATATTACTCGGCTTGACTGTATTCTCCAGGTAAAATTCCAAGTGTCTTAAGTGGTACGAGTCGCAAGAAAGCGCGGCCAACAATATTTTTTTCAGGCACGGGACCCCATTTGCGGGAATCATAACTAGCGGTGCGGTTGTCGCCAAGCGCAAAGTATTCTTTGTCGCCCAAAGTGACCGTCTGAGGAGTCCCATTACCGATATTTACGATATAGGGCTCGTCGAGAGTAAAACCCTGGGGATGGGAACTGTTAGTGATAGATATTTGTGTACTCGAAACGGTGACTGTTTCTCCTGGAAGTCCAATGACTCGCTTGATATAAAACTTTGTTGGATCAATCGGTGGTCGGAAAATGATCACATCGCCGCGCGCTGGTGTACCGAGGCGGTAGGAGAGCTCATCGACGATAAGGTACTGCCCATTTTGAAATGTCGGCACCATAGAAGATCCAGACACGATAAAGGGCTGTGCGATAAAAAATCTGATCGGCAACACGATGAGCGCGGCAATAATCGCAAAACGCACAAGGTCCCACAGAGAATCCTTCTTCTCAATTTTTCGTTTCAAAGGTGCATTTGCTTGGGGTTGTTGTAGGTGTGTTTCTTCCATGAACGTGCAGTCGTCTTAAGTGCTGCTATTGTAGTATGGATATGCCCTTGACGGGAAGGGCCATGATGTGTTCTTTGGCGAGTATCGATATTTCCGATAGAAGATTTTTACCGAGAACTCCTATTTACTATTTACCTCTTTCCACTTACTATAGGGACATGTTTACAATCGTAGGCCTCGGTAACCCTGGAGACGAATACACGCATACGCGCCACAATACCGGCCGGATGATTTTGGAGCAGCTGGCGCTGAAGCTTGATTTTTCTCTGTGGAAAGAAGATATGAAAACAAAAGCGCTCGTGGCAAACGGCAAGATAGGAAAAGCCAAAGTTGTTTTCATGTTGCCAAACAATTTCATGAACAATTCTGGCAAAAGCGTGGCGCCCCTCATCAAGTCAAAAAAAGATTTAAGCCAGTTGGTCGTGGTATATGACGATCTTGATTTGCCGATTGGCCGCATTAAAATATCCTTCAATCGAAGCGCTGGTGGTCACAACGGTGTTGGCTCAATCATTAAGGCTTTAAAATCAGAAGAGTTTGTCCGCATCAGGGTAGGCATCTCGCCTCACACGCCAGGCGGCAAAACCAAGAAGCCAGCGGGGGAGAAAGCGGTACTAGATTTTCTGCTGAAAAATTTCCGTGAGCCGGAACTCGCGGAAATCAAAAAGCTTTCCAAGAAAATCATCGCCATACTCGAGACATTTACAAGCGAGGGATTGAATAAAACGATGAGCATCCACAATTAATTGCGAGCACTCAATAATACTATGATTAAAAGCAAAAAAGATTCACTCATT
This sequence comes from uncultured Candidatus Saccharibacteria bacterium, assembly GCA_964496425.1. GTDB lineage: Bacteria > Patescibacteriota > Minisyncoccia > Phycocordibacterales > UBA9973 > CAZBZO01. The sequence goes on from CAZBZO010000005.1 coordinate 72,585, forward strand.
ATTTTCGGTAAACATGCGGTGCGAGAAATGCTCGAGCGCGATCCGGGACATATTATAAAAATTTCTCTTCGCTCAGGTCTTGATGCGGAGCTCACACTTTCGATTAAAAATCTGGCTGCTGCTTCGCGTATCGCCGTAGAAATGGTAAGCGCGCATACGCTCGATCATATGACTGACGGCGCAGTGCATCAAGGCGTTGCAGCCCGCGTGAGTCGCACGGAGTTTATGGAGCTCAAAGAATGGCTTGCCTCCGTGGAGAGCATTCAAAACCCATGCGTACTGATACTCGACGAGCTTGAAGATCCTCACAATGTCGGTGCGATTATTCGCACGGCGACAGCACTTGGTGCACATGGCGTGATACTCGGTAAGTACAATCAGGCACAAGTGACAGGCACGGTATATAAAACGTCGGCCGGTACGATTGGCCGGATCCCGCTTATGCGTGTAGCAAACATCAATGACACTATTAAGAAACTCCAAGAAGCTCACTTTTGGGTCATTGGACTTGATGCTCGCGCTCCGAAGAAACTTTGGCAAGAAAAATTTGATACAGCGACCTGTTTTGTGATCGGCGCCGAAGGCAAGGGGATACGAGATAAGACTGCAACGAATTGTGATTATACTGTTTCAATCCCGATGGACAACGACGTTGAATCCTTAAATGCGTCGGTCTCAGCCGCACTCGTGCTCTATGAATGGAAACGTAGTCGGAAATAAGTTGCATTCTTAAAAAATAGGATCATACTTTAGATATTAAAAACTAATATCGCTATTTTATGTTTAAAAGCCAAGAATTTAATTCACTTAAAATTGTTCTTATTATCATCATCGTTGCTCTTGTGGGATATTTTGTATATACAAGCATTAGCAATAGAAATCTTTCCCAGGCAGGGCAGGTGGCAGGCATGGGTGATGAATCATTACTCTGTAATGGTCCGCTTCACAAAATAAAAGTGCTTTCGCCAAACGGCTTGGAGGTCTATAAAGCAGGCACGCAGATTCCTATAAAATGGAAGACATGCAATATTCCTTCTAATACGACCGTAAATATTTCTATCGTCGATGAAGTGGGCACGGTGCTTTTGGCTCCTATTACTACTCCAAACGATTCTCAACAAATGATAATTGCACCCGCAACTTTCTCGAGTGCGAGTATCTATATGGTAAAAATGTGCGAAGTTGCCAATGGCTCGATTTGTGATTCTTCAAATCTTTCTTTTACTATTAGCCAAGCACCATATCACGCAGGTTGTACTTCATATGCTGGGTATAGTAATACGACCGGAGTATCTTGTAGTCCGCTTGAGGCTGGATGTTCGTCGTATAAATATTACAGTACAACGACTGGCATGGAGTGTAATACTTCAGGGTCGCTCGATTCCGTGTGTGTAGCTGGCGGAGGATATAGCGGTACGACTGGTGCTGTGTGCAATCCCTACTAGTTTTATCCAATAAAACAAATAAAAATTCCCGCTTAAGCGGGAATTTTTATTTCGACGAGCGAGGATCGTATGAACGAGTACTCTCGTTCATAACGTCCGAGTCGAAGTCGAAATATAGGTCTACTATCGCAGAGCTCCGCCCCGCGTTAGTGCGAGCAAAGCGAGCTCGAAGATTACCCTGTGGCTTGCCCGAGAGGCCTATATTTCAAGAAATATTTATTTCTTTTCGTCCAAATGTACGAGTGTCATACGTTGATCCTTTGGCTCGAAGAGTGTGATTTGGAAGTTGTAGGTCTTGCCGAGTTCGAGGGCTTGGCGAAGTTTTTCTTCTGAGCCAAGCGTTGAGTTGTGGACGAGTCCAGCTACACCTTCTTTGATCGAGACGAGGGCACCGTGTTTGTTGTATTTGATGACGACGCCTTTGATGATGTCTCCTTTTTTGAGTTTGCCTTCAAATTCATGCCAAGGATTTTCTTTCAACGCTTTGATTGAGAGAGAGATTTTCCCTTCCTTGATCTCAATGATTTTGGCTTTTACTTTATCTCCGATCTTAAACATGGTGCGTGGATCTTCCACAAGTCCCCAGTCGATCTCAGAAATGTGCACCAATCCTTCGAGTCCTTCTTCAATCTTTAAGAAGACGCCGAAGTCCACAATACCAGCGACGGTCGCATCGAGTTCTTCACCAAGTGTGTATTTTGAGAGTACTTCCTGGCGCTCTTCAGGATTGTTTTCTTTTTCAGAAAAGATGAGTTTGCCTTCTTTCGGCGATGTGGAGATGATGGTGACAGAAAGTTTTTTGCCGATAAGCTTTTTGAGCTCTTTCAATATTTTGTCTTTGTCAGAGTCTTCGACTCGTGGGTAGTGTTCGCTCTTGAGCTGTGACGCAGGAAGAAATCCAGGGATACCTTGCCATTCAAGAATGAGTCCGCCTTTGTTGGCTTCTTTGACAGGAATGTCGAGCACGGTCTTTTGCTTGATCGCTTTTTCTGCTTCGCTCCAGATGAGCGCTTGCTTTGCTTCTTTGAGCGAGAGCTCAATGTAGCCGTCTTCGTTCCCAGCGTCCACGATTTTTGCTTTGACGACATCGCCGATATTGATCTTTTTGATAATATCGCGTGCATTCATGAACTCGCGTCCATAAATGATACCGGTACCAAATGGTGTCAGTTCGACGTAGAGCGATGACTTCTCGATCGCAATAACGGGACCTTCCACGAGCATATCAACGGCCAGGGGAGATGGTCCCTTGTCGATCATGATCTTGTAGGCGCTTGGAGCCTCTATAACTACCTCTTCTTCATCTTTTGTAACTGTAGGCATAATAAAAAAATCCGCCGCAGCGGATATATAAAGTACCCTTTGAGCATGGATATCGCGAGATTTCTCTCTCGGCGAGGGTTACACCATACTACGGCCTGCTCCTATTAATAGAGCGGGCGACTGCTAATAAATAACAGAGGTACTTTACCATATCCTTCTTTAAATGCAACTATTTGATACAATATGAAGTATGAATAGTATGGAACAAGGATTCCCGCCAAAAATCGAAAGGAATTTCGAGGCACTGAAGTCGAAACTAAAGCTTTTTGCAACGAGCGTGGCTGTCATATTTTCCGGGCATGTCGGAGCGCAAAATCTGCCCAATACGGCAAACGAACGCGAGCCAATCATAGTAAATGATCCTAGTGATCCTAAATTACAAGCATATCAGGATAGTTTAAATCTTTATAAAGGAGGATTAGAAGCTAAGGATTATTTTTTTAATAAAATAGAACCCCTTCTTAAAAAGGGAGAAAATAATAAAGCTTCTGAACTATGGAGTGGAACTAATGGATATATAAATGTTCCTCACAAATATGATAAGTCTTGGGATAATTTAAAGAAACTAAATAAGGAAGCTCCTGGTTATAAAAGATTAGATTCTAAAGTAGACTCTGATTTTGGAGTATTTCAATTTGCAAAACCAACTCAACCAGTCGAATATAGGGATGTAAATGGTAATGGTCCTGCAGCTACTCTTAGTCATGGATTTACGGATACCATAACCCCACATGGAGATTCCACGAATACAATAACCCCTCATGGAGAAAGATTAAAAGAGAACATTAATAAACTTAATTCTAAAAACTCCCAGTTAATTGAGTCTAAACAAAACACCTTACCTGAACTTCCAGTTACTAAAACTGAATTTAATACAGATTCCAAGTACACAATAACTTCAGGGATAGGAGAAGATAATAGTACTACATACTTTCCTGACGAAGTATTGCTGGCAGAAGCTGTATCTAATCTAAGAGATAAATATCCCAATTCAGTACAGTCTCAAAAGAGTAAAGGTAAAGCTAATTACGATTTTCCTGGAGCCAGCGGGGAAGAGGTGATGGATTTTGATAAAAATAATCCATCTAAACAAAATCCCGAAGCAAGCGACTCTTTGGCTCAAAAGCAATAGTTTAATTGAAAGCAGTGGTAATCATACTGGTCCTTTGGGTCTTTTTAAAAGATGATCTTTCTGCTATAATCCCCACATATTTGGAAAGCATTTTCTCTACTAACTACTTTCTATTTATTATTTACTACCCATGATAATTACCTACTTCGGCAAACAATTTTTCAAAGTCTCGCAAGGGGACACTACGATTGCCTTCAATCCGATCAGTAAAGACGCCAAAGGTGCCGGCAAAATCGCTCGGTTTGGGGCAGGTATTGCTATTTCCACTATCAATCATCCAGACTATAATGGTATCGAAACAGTCACCTATGGCGACACGGTACCGTTTGCTATTACGAGCCCTGGTGACTACGAGATCAACAGTGTCTTTGTGAGCGGTCGCATGGCAGAAACTACGATCGACAAGAAAAAATACATTAATACCATGTATACAGTCACATTTGACGATATTACGCTTTGCTTCTTGGGTGCCTTGTCTGAAACCCTCGATGCGAGCGCGCGAGAGCTGATTCAAAATTCTGATATTTTATTTATCCCGATCGGCGGCGATGGACTTTTGGGACCCAAAGAAGCGTACAAGCTCGCCGTGTCGCTTGAGCCGAAAATTATTATTCCGATGGATTATGGAGCGGAGCGCGAAAATGGCGCGCTGAAAGCATTTCTCAAAGAAGACGGTAACGAGAAACTTGAAGCGATCGACAAGCTTACGATTAAACGAAAAGAAATCGAAGCTAAGGACGGAGAAGTCATTGTTTTAGCTGATAATTCATAAAATACAAATACATGGAACAATTTGTCCACAACCTACGCCGAAAGCCAGAACATATCCGTCAACGGATATTGATCTTAACGATGGTTGTGCTTATGGCGCTCGTCCTCGTACTCTGGTTTGCGACGCTCGGCAATCGTTTTGCGGGAGGCAAGAGCACCGCGCGCTCAAGCGCATCGCCGTTTAGTATGTTGAAGAGCGCTGTCTCAGGTATTTTTCAAAAAGATGCGACGCCTGTACCGGACGGTAGTTACAATCAACCAGTAGAAATTACACCAATTCAATAAATTACGTACCAACATCATGGCAAAAAAAGATCAAGAAAAAGAAAGTGCTCCAATAGAACGTCAGTCGGTCATGCCGATCAATATTACGACTGAGATGAAAGATTCGTATATCAGCTATGCGATGAGCGTTATTACTGCTCGCGCACTGCCTGATGTGCGCGATGGATTGAAACCAGTGCATCGCCGTATTCTGTATGCGATGCAAGAAATGGGTCTCACCGCATCAGCCAAGACTCGGAAATCATCAGCCGTCGTGGGAGATGTGCTCGGAAAATACCATCCGCATGGGGACATGTCAGTCTATGATGCCATGGTTGGTATGGCACAGGATTTTTCACTCCGCTATCCGCTTATTATCGGTCAAGGTAACTTCGGTTCGATCGACGGGGATCCACCTGCCGCGCAACGTTATACTGAAGCGAAAATGTCCAAGCTTTCAAGCGATCTCATGCGAGATCTTGAGAAAGACACCGTTGATTTCCGTCCCAACTACGACAGCACTCGCAAAGAACCAACCGTGCTTCCAGCCGGCGTACCAAACCTGCTTTTAAATGGTACCTTGGGTATTGCTGTTGGTATGGCTACCAACATTCCTCCTCACAATCTTCGCGAAGTGGTAGATGCGACGCTTCACTTGATCGACAATCCTGATGCCACCACCGACGATTTACTCGAATTCATCAAAGGGCCAGACTTTCCGACTGGTGGTATTCTCTATGGCGAAAAAGATTTGCAGCATGCCTATGCCTTTGGCCGCGGCGGTATTGTGACGCGCGGAGAAGCAGAAATCGTTGAGCAAAAAACAGGTATCGCGCAAATTGTGATCACCTCGATTCCATATCGCGTCAACAAATCAGACCTTATTACATCTGTGGCAGCACTGGTGCAAGAAAAGAAACTCGAAGGAGTGAAGGGTCTTCGCGACGAATCCACCAAAGACATCCGCATCGTGATTGATCTGAAACAAGGTATTCATCCGCAAAAAGTTCTCAATTTTATCTACAAACACACTCAGCTTGAGACAATGTTTCATTTCAATATCGTCGCGCTTGTGGACGGTGTACCGCAAACACTTTCACTGCCGACAATTCTTTCAGAATTCGTCGCACACAGAAAAATCGTAGTGACTCGTCGCACCAAATATGATCTCGCAAGAGCCGAGGAGCGAGAGCACATACTTCTTGGTCTCAAAAAAGCTCTCGACCATATCGACAAAGTCATTAGTGTCATCCGCGCATCGAAAGATACACAGCTCGCGAAGTTCAATCTTATGAAAGAGTTTAAGTTTTCAGAGCTCCAAGCTGTCGCGATCCTTGAAATGCGTCTCCAAAAGCTTGCTGGACTTGAGCGCAAACAAGTCGAGCTTGAGCTTGCTGAAAAACAAAAACTGATCGCAGAGCTCACCGCGCTTTTGGCGAGCCCAAAGAAAATCCTTGCGGTGATCGGCACTGAGCTACGTGACATCCGCGAAAAATACGGCGACGACCGACGTACGCGCGTTATCAAAGGGGGAGTGAAAGCTATTTCTGACGAAGACCTAATTCCCGAGAAAGAATCAGTCCTGGTCTTTACCGCTGGCGGATACGTAAAGCGTACTGATCCGTCCGAATATCGCGCTCAAAAGCGCGGTGGTGTTGGCGTGGTGGATCTTGAAACAAAAGAAGAAGATTTTGTGACGATTTTACTTTCGACCAACACGCATAGTGATCTGCTCTTCTTCACCAATATGGGCAAAGCCTATCAAATAAAAATGTACGATATTCCGGAAGGCAAACGCGCGACCAAAGGAAAATCTATTATGAATTTTCTCTCACTTGCAGGAGATGAGAAAGTGATGTCGATTCTGCCGGTCGCAAAGGACAAGAAGGGAAGCGGAGAATATTTATTGTTGGTGACCGAGAATGGTACCGCTAAAAAAATGTCATATGAGCATTTCAAAGATGTACGCCGCAGCGGTATTATTGCAATCAAACTCGATAGAAATGACCACATGATGGCTGCAAAACTCTTAAGTAAGGGTGACGAAGTCATGCTAGCGACAGCGCGCGGACAATCGATCAGGTTTAAAGAAGCTGACGTGCGAGAAATGGGACGCACAGCAGGTGGCGTGCGTGCTATCCGTGTCGGCGGATCTGATCGCATTGTGGGTGTTGATGTGATCGATAAAGATATGAAAGAGGGAGGATTGGTCCTGACACTCTCGGCTCATGGCTTTGGTAAAAAAACACATTTGAAAGAATACAAAGTGCAAAAACGCGGTGGCTCAGGTATCAAAACAGCGAAAGTGACTCCGAAAACCGGCGAGCTGATTGTCGCTAAAGTTGTGAAGCTCGAAGAAGAATTGATTGCTATGTCAAAAAAAGGTCAGGTCATTCGTACCGCGCTCGCTTCGATTCCCAACTCCGGTCGCCAGACTCAAGGAGTGACTATCATGAAGCTCCGTCCTGGCGACGGTATTGCATCATTGGTATGCCTTTAGAATAGTAAATAGAAAGTAGGTAGTAGTAAGTAGAAAATGCAAGATCAAAATAATTTTGCTATACTTTGTTGAGTATTCTATTTACTATTTTCTACTCACTATCCATGTTCTCTGATCCAAAATACATTCTTAAACAGTTCGGTGTCTACGGCGAAATCAAAGTCGCTGACTTGGGCGCGAGTGGAGGCTACTATACTATCGCCGCTGCACGAGTTATTGCTGAAGATGGTGGCGTGGTCTACGCAATCGACTTAGTCCCTGATCTTTTGACTAGGATCCAGAAGGAAGCTCGCGCCGCGCATGTATCCAATGTGGAAATACTTCTTGGCAACCTCGAACGTGAAGGTGGTACCAAACTTGCCAGCGGCTTTATTGATAAAGCAATCTTAGCCAACACCCTTTTTACGATAGAAGATAAAGAGGCATGCGCCAAAGAAATTGCTCGGATAATAAAGCCGGGCGGGCAGCTTCTGGTAGTGGATTGGAAGGGTTCCTACAATCATATGGGGCCGCACCCAGATCATATTGTTTTACAAAAAGACGCTGAAACACTTTTTGGCCGCGCTGGATTTGTGGCAGATCGCAGCATTGATGCTGGTTCGCATCATTGGGGAGTTGTTTTAATTAAAAGTTAAAAATTACGAATTACTAATTAAATACTGGGTTTTTTAGATAAATAGTTTTATAATAGTACGTATGATTAACTTCGCACCCATAGGTAGTACCTCCTAATTTTAGACTTATTCATGTCTTCCAATTTCCAAATCGGAATCATTGTTGCATTCATCGTTTTCGCAGTTGTTGCGGTCGGTATTTTCGCCGGTATTATTCCGATCGGCCAAGGAAAGCCGGAAAACAATGCCTCGGGCACAGTCGTGGTATGGGGCACTATTCCTAAGCGCTACCTCAATGAATCCATCAGTGAATTTTCTATTCTCAATCGAGATGTCCGTATTGAGTATGAGGAAAAAAAGGAAACCACGTTTGATGAAGAACTCATCGATGCTTTGGCTTCAGGCAAAGGTCCTGATGCGATTATTTATGAAGGTGCGGATCTCTGGCGATACAAAGATAAGCTTGTTCATGTGCCATTTGAAAGCTATCCGATACGGAAATTTCAAGATTCGTTTGTAGAAGGTGCTAAAATTTTTCTCGATACTGACGGCGTCGTCGGATTTCCATTCTTGGTTGATCCTATGGTCATGTACTACAATCGCGATCTTTTGACGCGCGAGGGGATGCCATTTCCACCAACCACCTGGACTGAAATGAGCGACTCTGTGCCGAAGCTTACAAAAAAAAGTATTGATCTTTCGATCGATCAAAGTGCGGTAGCCTTTGGTACCTTTGATAATATTACTCACGCAAAGGATGTTATGGCGCTCTTGCTTTTGGGAGTCGGCAATCCAATCACGAAAAAAGCTGATACGGTAGGGCTCGTTTCTACTCTGACGGATCGATCAGCTGATGGTGCGTCAATCGAAGCTGAAAACGCTATGAATTTTTATATGGCTTTTTCCAATCCCGTAAAAGATGCGTATTCGTGGAATCGTGCTTTGCCTGAGTCGAAAGAAAGTTTCATTTCAGGCACGCTAGCGTTTTACTTCGGATTTGCGAGCGAATTGCCTGAAATCCGTTCTGTAAACCCCAATCTCAATTTTGATGTTGCCCAAGTACCACATGGAGCGATCAGTGGCCTCTTGCCGACGACACTTGGACATTTTTACGCTACAAGTGTGACGAACGCATCAAAAAATAAAATAAGCGCAGTCGTAGTAGCGTCCCAGTTTTCAGATGTGAATTTTCAAAAAAGTTTTATTGAAAAGAATCAGACAACACTAACGGTTCCGCCTATCAGGCTTGATCAAATCGCAAAAAAGCCGACCGATCCTTACCTCGCTATCTTCTATCAAGCGGCACTTCTTGCTCGTACCTGGATCGATCCTGACAAAGAAGAGACTACGGCAATATTTCAAGATATGGTAAGCGATATTTCTTCTGGCGCGCTCAGCGTCAGTCAGTCAGTCACCAAAGCCCATAGCCGTCTTTCGCAGCTTATTTCTAAGACTTTGCAATAATTTTTACTATGAATATGCGAGCTCCTCATCATCACAGAATCCTCCTTGCTGCGATTTTTGCTGTCTCTACTCTTCTCGGAGCTTTTTCGATTTCAAACCGTGCTTCTGCTACATCGGTCGAGGTTTCTCCAGTTCTGATCACTCAAACATCTGCTCAGTTTCAAGTTTCGATCAGCGGGTATCCACCTGGTGGAGTAGCTATCGTGTGGGGGGAGAATTCAAACACGCTTTCCAATACTGTGTCGGTGCCGTTTTGCCAAGTCGATCCCTGTGTGTTTACTTTGCCGATCGGCGTCGCCCTTACCCCAAATACAAAATATTTCTATCAAGCCAAGAATGCCACAGATGGTACAAGCTACAAAGGGGTCAATTCGTTTACTACACTGAAAAGTGAGCTCACCATCGTTGCTGAAAGCATCACTCAAACCAGTGCGACGCTGAAAGTCACCGCTTCCGACGATATCACTTCCGGCGATCTCAAGTGGGGCACTGATCCCGAAAATCTTGACCATTCCCAAACAATCGGCTTTACCACATTTTATTCGCTCCCGATCGGTCCGCTTTCTCCTGGTACGACGTACCATTATGCTCTCTATAAAAATGGTACGGATGAAAAATATGCCAATATGCTCGCTTTTACCACGCCCAAGTCTTCTCTTATTTTAAGCGCTGAGAATATTACAGCCGTCGGAGTAGATATTGTTGCAACAGTTTCTCCAGATATTATCCATGCAGAATTTCGTCTCGATGAAACCTCGAGTCATATTGCGAGCAGTCCTTCGCGCGTCTACAGTATTCCGGCATTTGATAGCGAGCACATGGCGAGCTGGAGATTTGAAGGCCTGAGCAAGAAAACAAAATATTTTTACGCGCTCTACAATCAAGCGACTGGTACGATCGTTGGGGAAATAAAAAGTTTTACGACAACCGATAATATCGTGGAAGTGACAGCCACAGACATTACTGAGACCGGTGCCAATCTCACTATTTTCGCGTCGGGCGATTTGGCGGCTGTAAATATCCGCTGGGGGAAAGTGATTCTAAATGATACGAGTGGAGCGTACGAAGAATTTACCGCACCGCTTGAGCCTGGCCAAGATTTCTCTATTATCATTCCGCTTGGGCCACCAGAACTTCTTCTCAACACGAAATATTTTTATGCCGCATATGATATTACGACCGATGTTCGCTATGGTGACGTTGGTATTTTTGAAACAGGCAAGTCAGGAACAGTCGGGGAAGGCACAGCGAATGAGTTTACCTATAGCGACCTCAAAACAGATCCTATCGGACAGACCACTGCAACGATAAGCGGTAAGACGACTGGCGATGCGAGCCAGATGAAAATATTTATTTCATCTAACTTTACTGATTCGCTGGACTTCTCCTCTCATACGCCGACACTCGGATCTGGTACCTTTAGTATCGATCTTACAGGACTGAAACCTTCGACCTTGTACTATTTTTATATTGCCAATACGATTGCGCCGGTGGGCACCCCGATCAAATTTCATAGTTTCCAAACAAAAAACATTTTTGTAACAGTTGATAGTCTTGAAGTCACATCTACTAAAGCGACTCTTAAAGCGTCCCTGTCGGACGGTATTTCGGCTGTCAAAATCGTTTGGGGGAAAGATTATCATGAATTTACGACCGAAGCGTTACCGACTGTGACAAATGGAGGATTTACCTATGTATTTGGATTGAACACGCCACTTACACCGGACACCAACTATTACTATGCGATCGTAGACCCAACTGACATCTGGGTGACCTATTATCCAGTGACGCTTTTTCATACACTTCCGACTGATGTCTATATTCCGCCTGGTGGTCCTGATATTGGGCCTGTAGTCGGGGGGGACGGCTCGCTTTCCACGCAGGGACTTGGCGGGGGAGGAATAGTGCCGTGTCAAAACCTTGTGGATCGCAATGGTGTGACTGTCGATCCCTGCAACTTTCCAGCATTCATCAAGCTTATTCAAAATGTCATGAACTTCCTTATTTTTGACCTCGCCCTACCGCTCGCGGCGCTTATTTTCGCCTACGCTGGATTTCTCTATCTGACGAGTGGGGCCAATGAACACAATCGCTCCAAGGCCAAAGGTATTTTCTGGAAGGTACTGGTGGGCTTCATTATTGCGCTTTCAGCCTGGCTTATCGTCAAAGCGGTCATGATGGGACTTGGATATGATACCGGCACGTTTTACACGTTTTATTAATTAGGAGTGTGGTAGAATTATGCATATGAAACAAAAATTTAGATTTATAGGGATAGTTTTTGTAGTTTTTTTTATGCTAACGGTACCTACTCAAATTTTTGCTCAAGATGCAACTTTTGGTAATCAAGAACCAGACGCTACCTTTGGTAATCAACAAGATGACTCCGCATCACAGCAAAACCCAACGCAGTCTCCTCAGTCCGTTCAAGATATCAGTCTTCAATTTCATTTAGAAAACCCGCTCGGCAATAACGGTCCCTCAAACCTCGAAGGGTTTATTGCCAAGATCCTCGATGTCATCATTCTCATCGCTATTCCGATCGTGACTTTCTTTATCATTTATTCTGGTCTTCTGTTTGTCATGGCCGCAGGTAACAGTGAAAAGCTCTCCAAGGCCAAAACCACGCTTATGTATACATTGATCGGTGCAGCACTCCTTTTGGGAGCAAAGGTGTTGGCGCTTGCGATCGAAAGCACACTGAAAGATATTACAACGACGTCTATCATTACTAATTTATTTGGATGATTTTTCACTCACAATCCATATGAAACCTACGTTCTATAAATTTTCACGTTTCGCTCTTATCTTGTCATTATTTACTTTGCCACAGATAAGCTCGGCGGCTTCTTATTGCAAAGATTATTCTGATACACTCAATTCCAATGGCAGCTCGATTGCTGATATTTTAAAATTTGTCACTTGTCTTATTTCGAACTCTGTTATCCCACTCTTCTTCGCTTTAGCGATCGTAGTATTCCTCTGGGGTATGGTGAAGTTTATCCAAAATGCCAACGATAGTACCGAGCGTGAGCAAGGACGGACTTTTATGATCTGGGGTATTGTCGCACTTTTCGTCATGGTTTCGGTCTGGGGTATTGTAAAGGTTTTTACGACCTCACTCGGTATCTCAAACGTGATTCCGCAGTTGCCTGTTTCCTCTGGAGAATAAAGCCTGAACTTATCCCCACACCCACTATCTCATCCTTGACCTAGACTTTCGCTTCGCGTGATATAATATGGGGAGCTTAAAAGGTCAATTAATTATTAGTTTTATTAGGTAATGGCGGCTTTGCCGCTACGATCGAATTTAAAATCATGTTTAAAAAAACAGCTCCTTTCGCACTTCGTTTTATGGGCCCGCTTGCAGTCGCATTTGCCCTTCCTCTTGCATCGTTTGGACAAAGTGCTTGTATTCTTGGCGTGAACTACGTGGGTGGAAGTATTGAAGGTATTTTATGTAGAGTGCTCAACGTTATCAATGGCTACATCATCCCACTTTTGATCGCCCTTGCGGTAGTGTGGTTTATTTGGGGCGTCGTACAGTTTATTACCGCCAAGGACGAAGAAAAGAAAGGCGAAGCTCGTAGTACTATGATTCACGGTATCATTGCTTTGTTTGTGATTGTGGCTATGTGGGGACTTGTCAGTCTTGTACGGAATTTCTTTGGGGTAAATACTGGCGGTCTTGGAGATCAACCTGACTTAAAAATTCCAGGTCTCTAATTTCCAATGACGATCAACGGGCTCATCCACAACATCAATCGCTATCTCTTAAATCCGATCATAATATTTATGTTCGCGGTTGCCCTGGTATATTTTCTCTACGGCGTTTTCCAATTCTTAGTACATTCCGATAAAGTAGATGAACGGGAAAAAGGCCAACAGCATATGATTTGGGGGATTGTAGGGATGGTGATCATGATCGGTGTATTTGGGATCTTAAAAATCATTGAAACAACGCTCGGGGTGCAGCATAGCGCTGAAATACCAAGCTATTAAAAAGATTTTTCTTCAAAAGCCGCTTTCTAAGCGGCTTTTGTTTTAGGGCAAATAAAAAGCCGCACGGGTTTGGGGTTACCAAAACACACGTGCGGCGTTACATCTATTTACCACCAAGTAAAATTTGGCTTAATGGTAACTTCTGCTTTAAACTCATCTGATGGAAATATTACTTTCACCCATTTAGAATTCTTCATATTGAATTCATGTTTTGGGTTGTCTCCACCAACTTTCACAAAATTCGGTTCACTCGAAGTACACATCTCGTATTCATCCCCAGACCCATTTACTTCTCCTGTGCATGGGTAGGGGACATTGTAGCGTACTGTATCTCCCCTCATACCAGTCAGCGTTTCGGTGTAAGGGATCATCAAGATAAATCTCCAGCAAAAATATCCAATGATTCCTACCAGAAGAACAAACAGTAGGGTGTTAAGGAGACCACTCCATATTGTCGAGAAGATGCTTTTTGAATGACTTCCTTCTTCATCATCTTCAACTGGATGATCTCCATCATCGCTTCCATCATGCTCGTCATGACTGTCTGCTGATCTCTTCTCTTTCTTTGCTGTTTTTTTAGATTTCCCACCTGCCAATGCCGGTAGAATAACAAATAGAAAAAGAAGTATTACTGCAACAGAAATGACCGTTCCCCAAAGTTGCCAGTTGATCGTATTTGTACTAATGTGTGTTACTGCAAATGTAGGAGTTGGGAAAATAATCACTATCGTGAAAAATAATCCAGCTACCCCAAAAGCTTTTGCGATTCTTTCTTCCATTCTTTCTTATTTTTTTGGAGGTTCAAAAACTACTTTGTATCAATGTTTAAGAGAATTTCGGCGTTTCCAAGATTACGAAGCTCTTTAAAATTTCCTAAAGTTTTTAGCTTTACAAGCGTAAGAACAGTCGGATCTTTTTCAATCAGTTCGGCTACATGTTGTAGTTCCAAAGCATCACCCTGACCTCTTAGGTCTTTGACGTCTTTCTGTGCTTCTTCTCTTACTCTTGCCTCATTTCCTTCTTCAATAGCTATGCGAACCAATGTGCCAGCATTAACAACCTTAAGTGAAAGTTCGCCAAGAGGCTTGCTATCAATATAGTTTGTCTTGGTAACACAAACTCCTCTCATCATCACCATTCCTTCCTCATCAGTAAAAGGAGAGAGTTCATTGTCCTGGTCGTCTTTGAGTTTTCCATTAATACCATAAATCGCCCCGAGGTAGCCATTTTTTTCTGGTCCATCCCCCTTCATTTTAATGAGGTCATCATAATTTTGTTTTGCAACCAAATCATGAAGTCGAGTATCAGCAGAGTCCTCCCAGGCTTCTTCGTAAAAAGTAGGTATAAGGGCAAGTCTTGGATGTAATACATCAACAAAATGCGTGCTGTAAATTAAGACCTGGATTTTTTCAGGTCTATCAAGTGTCCCGAACAAATCAGGATACTTATCCATTAGTGCCCTGCTCATTGCTGGTGCGCCAGTATCTCCCTCGGTTGAAGTAATAATCCTTTTTTGCATGGACATCTCACGGCTTTTGATTGTTTTTCGGTCAATTCCTATGATTTGCTCGCCGGTCGGATCGTACTTGATTTCATATTCTGTTTCTTCAATTGGATAAAAATCATACATCCAGAAGAATAGGCCAGTAAAGTAAACATTGTACTGTCTTTCCCATCTGTCGATTAATCCATTAAAGATGCCAAGCTGGAAATCAAAGGGATCATCTTTCGCTGGGTCATAATCTCTTCGAAATCGATTTGTTCCTTCAATTTGGTCTCCTGATTTTTCGGCAGGATGTATCCCATTTTTCTTTACATGTTTTGGGTGTGCCCATGCTTTATTTGGCAACATGAACCCAATCGGATATGCAGGGTCATAATTGCCTCCTGGGCGATTCTGATGCATGGCTTCCACATTCTCAAGGTCGCGAAACAATTTGTTTTGTTTCCGTATGAACATATAATTGTTCACCTTCGGACCAACCGTAAAAAAGGGGCCATGGCTCTGAGCAAACTTCGTAATAACATAGCTCTGAATTGGCGAAAGCAAGAATGCTAGTACTACGATCATGCTTGTGATAGCAAGTGCAGTAAAAAGCCAGGGTAACCATATAATTCCGAGAACTGCAAGCAGCGCAAACAGACCCATGGTTGTGAAGATTCTTCCTTTTTGTATGTCTGTAGGATTTAAATACAACATGTAAATCGGAAGGACTATTAGAACAAGAAAAAGAGTCATTAGCTCTTTCCAAAAAAAGAAGGAGACAGTTAAAATTATTATTGATAACCACTCTTTAAGAAGCAGCTTCCCGTAATAACCCACAGGTTTCTTTTTTTCGTAATTAAGAACAATCACTACTACTAAACTTAGTAGGAATGATAAAAGTACGTAAGTGAACATAGTTTTTTGTTTTTTTTTGTTTTTAAAGATTTTTTGCGCTTTAACTCATTTGGATCATGTAGTCCAAATGCAGTAGCTATATATTTTTATTCATGTGAGCGGGAACACCCCGGACACACTACTGAATTTCGGGCGCATTATACACTAAAACCACGCAAAAGTCAACCTGT
>CAZBZO010000006.1:0-1089 GCA_964496425.1 uncultured Candidatus Saccharibacteria bacterium
TTATATCTTAAATTCTATCACATCCCCGTCTTTTACCACGTATTCCTTCCCTTCAGTGCGTACTTTGCCGCGGGCTCGGGCTTCACTGTAGGAGCCAGCATCGAGCAAATCTTGCCAGTACACCACTTCAGCGCGGATAAATTTGTCTTTGAAATCAGTGTGGATGGCCATGCCAGCAACAGGTGCCGTCGAGCCCACCTTTACGGTCCAGGCTCGGGTCTCATCTTCACCAGTTGTAAAATAACTCATAAGGCCTAAAAGTTTGTACGCTTCTGTGATCAGGTTGTTGACACCATCATCTTCGCCGCCAAATTCTTTTCGAAACACTTCTTTTTCTTCACCTACCATATCTTTAAGTTCTTCTTCGATCTTGGCATCAAGCACAACGTATCGGGAACTATTTTTTACAATATAGTCAGTCAGTTCTTTAAAAAGCTCTGGATTGGTCTCATCTAGATTTTTACTACCAGCGCGCTTATTGAGCCCGTAGATAAATGGCTTCATAGTGAGAAGATTGAGTAGACGAACTTTTTCATATTCTTCTTTGGTGAGCACCGCTGTATGCGCGAGCGAGCCTGCTTCAAGTGTAGCTTCTATTTTTTTGAGTGCACCCTCTTCAAGTATTGCCTCCTTGTCGCCTTTTTTCACATCACGACCAAGGTTGCCAATGCGCTTCGTGACAGTCTCAAAGTCAGCAAGGGAAAGTTCAAGATTAATAACTTCAATATCGCGCAGTGGATCGATGTCTCCGTAGACATGAAGAATTTCGTTTCCTGCTTTTTCGTTTTTGATTGGGAAAATGCGCACCATTTCCAAAATCGCATCTGTCTCGCGGATGTTGGAGAGAAATTTATTGCCGAGCCCTTCGCCTGCAGCTGCGCCTTTGACGAGGCCTGCTATGTCGACGAACTCAATTGCTGCTGGAATTGTTTTAGCTGATTTGGAAAATTCGGAGAGCTTGCCTACGCGTGCATCAGGCACAGCTACAATGCCGACCGAAGGATCGATCGTACAAAACGGATAATTCTCCGCTGGCACACCTTTTTTGGTGAGCGCATTAAAAAGCGTCGATTTCCCGACGTTTGGAAG
>CAZBZO010000006.1:1189-64377 GCA_964496425.1 uncultured Candidatus Saccharibacteria bacterium
CCTATTGATAATGACATAGAGCAATACTAGCATAATTTGCTATACTTTTTCCATGCTTCAAAACCTCAAAGATTTCAAGGTTGTCCGCGGATATGATGTTGTGTCCTACTTCAGCGGTAAGCCAATCATGGGTGATCCAGTGATCAATACCACATACAAAGGTGGTGTGTATCAATTTGCCAATGTCGCCAACAAAAATGAGTTTCTCGCTCATCCGGACCACTACATGCCCGCCTACGGCGGCTTCTGCGCCATCGCAATGACCGAAGGTTCGACTGTCGATGCGCATCCAGAAAGTTACATCATTCAAGACAGTCGTCTCCTCATGTTTTACGCTACAAAGTTTCTTGGATTTTTTCTTGTCGATACGCGCAGGCAATGGAGAGCGAAACCAGCTGAATTTTTAAAAATTGCTGACGAAATTTACACTCAGCTTTCGCAGTAATTATTTGACCTCAAAAAGTTTTTGGTACTTCAACTCCTTCCCTTTCAACCACGAGGCGATTAAGTAGCCTGAAATAAATGTTGTAAGAATGCCAGTACCACCGAAGCCATAGTTGACCCAGATCGGTGTGTTGGGGATTTTTCCAATATACGGCAGCCCGTTTTCTGTCGGATAGTAGATGCCACTCCAAGCAAATTCTCGCTTATAGCTTTTTGGCAACTTCAAATTTTGTCGCGCGTATTTTTCTATACTTTTGTAATAATTAGATTTTGACTTGTAATCTTTTTCATACACATCTGCTCCTCCGACCCACAGTACGTTGCCTTTAAACGAACGAATATAGTGATACGGATCTTCGTTGTCCCAATACACAGCTTTGGTGTAAAAGGGATCCATGCCATGTTTTTTGTACTGCACGACGAACGCACGCTTGATTGAGGTCTTGGGCGCAATACGAGGAAGGAGTACTCGGGTACCTGTTGCCAAAATAACATTTTTTGCTATAAACGTTTTTTTATTTTTTGTCGCCACCGTTGCTATATCTTTTGTGTAAGTAATATCAACAACAGGTGTTTGCTTAACAATCTTTCCACCTAAGCGTCGCACTTCTCTCGACAAGTTTTTGAGCATCGCTTGATTGTTGGTTTGCCCTTCTTGCTCGATCTCAATATACGAATCAAAAGCCGGGTGAAGCTTGGTGCCCTCTTTGATAAATTTGCATGGAACACCAGCTTTTTTGAAAATCTGGTACTGCGCAAAAAGTTTTTTAGTTTTAGCTTTTGAATTGGAGTAGATACGCGACACCAGACGCTCGGTATTGAAATGCGGTTTAGTCGTATGAGCAAATTTGGTAAGCGCTTTGGCGGACTTTTCTCCTAGTTCCCAAATATCTTTCACTCCATTAATCCCAAACTTCTTCACTACTAGTGGCCAGTGCGCATCCGGATCATGGCTCATAATCGCATTTGAGTGGAAGCTGGCATTGTCGAGACCTTTCCGTCCTTCGAGAACAAGTACCGAATGTTTATCTTTCAAAAGATAGTACGCACTCGAAAGACCAGCGATGCCGGCGCCGATAATTATGAAATCATATTGTTTTGTGAGTGACGGCATTGAAATTAGCGCTTCATGAAAAGTTCCATGAGAGGTGCAAGTTCTTTTTGGTACTTCGCGATCTCGCTTTTGTATTTAGTCATGACATTCATAGCCGCATAGGTGTCGTTCATCCCAGCTTTCTTTTTCTCTTCTATTTCCGCTTGCACCTTCTCAAATAGCTTCATGACCTCTTTGTTGCCCTCAAGTGCTTTCAGGTTTTCAGCCAAAGCAGGATTGTTCTCGAGTGCTTCGGAGATTTTATCTGCCTCGTCTTTCGATACTCCCTTCATGCGCAGTGCCGTTTTTGTAATAAATTTTTTGAATCCCATACCTCCACTATATCACAACAAAAAATACCCGACTAGCGGGTATTTTTGGAGCGAATATGAGTTACTGCAATTCTTCTTTGAAGGCCTCCATTTCGCAGGTGCCACCATCAGCTTTGCATATTTTCCCGCAATTTTCACAGGCACTCAAAAGTCCTTTGTGCTCACCATCGGTACACGAGCATGGAGTAAGTGGATGGTTATGTTTTGAGCAGGTTTCTGATCCACAATTTTTTGGTTCTGGGGAGACGCCACCGCAGCCTCCAGTACATACGTAGTGCATATAAATAGTAAATAGTTAGTAGTAAATAGTTAGTAGTCGACACTCTAAGTATATGACTAATCTAAAGGAGCTGCAAATACGATATACTGTTGTACATGCATACACAGGAAGAGCTCAAGGCTTTGCATGAAAAGTGGTCTCGCGATTGCATCTGCGAGCTTAAAAAAACTGCTACTCAACCTGTACCAGGTGATGGCAACCCAAATGCCACTATTGTATTTGTCGGAGAAGCACCAGGAAAAAATGAAGATATTGAAGGCCGACCATTTGTCGGCGCAGCTGGTAAATTCTTAGCAGAAATGCTTGATACTATTGGGATGAAACGCGAGGATATTTATATTACCAACATAGTTAAATATCGTCCGCCCAACAACCGCGATCCAGAGCCTAGTGAAAAAGAAGCCTGCGCGCCCTGGCTCTACGAAGAGCTCAATCTCATTGCTCCCAAGCTCATTGTATTCTTAGGCCGTCATTCTATGAATGACTTTTTTCCGGATCTAAAAATTTCTGATACTCACGGCAAAATGATCCACAAAAAATTCAAACGAATCAATACCGAATACTTTTTACCGCTCTACCATCCTGCTGCCGCCCTCTACAATGGCGGCATGCGCGAGACGCTGATAGAGGACTTCAAAAAAATCCCTCTAGTGCTAAAGAAAATAGAATAAAAAAAGCAGCCCTTGTGTATTTTTACACAAGGGCTGATGTTAAAATAAAAAATTCTACTTCATTAATACCTGGAGCTCCTTCAATGAAACTGTTGGCAATAGTTTTTCAGGGAAAGTAATCTCTCCGATGTTCACTGCGCCATCTTTTAGCTTCACAAGCCGGATGTCATTTTTGACAAACATCTCCAAGAGCTTCTCCGCTGACCAGACAACTTCACCCGATGTTTTAGCTGCAAGAGCTAAACTTTTTATCAGGTTTATCATCTGTTTCGGCACCTCTGGTCCAAATAGGATTCCCAGGAGTTCCACATCCTGTTCAATGGACCGGCCTGACGACTGGACCAATTTTTCAGTTGAGTTCTCATCCGATTTTTTAGATCTAATGGACTCAGGCCTTACATCATCAATACTTATTGACTTATCCCCGAGCCTTGAGTCTATACCGATAAATCTTAGATCCTCCTGTAGTAAAACAATTTTTTCCTGCATTTTATTTGACGAAGCGAAGGTAACATAAAACCACCATGGTTTTTTCGAAGTATTTTGCCTGCGATGGATTCTGAGTTTATGTTTTTTTATTAACTCAATTATCACAGCACGGCACTCCTTGGGATTTTTTTCTCCTAAAGCAGGAGGTTCCAACTCAATAGTTGATTTTATTTTTCTCGTCTTGTAGGGTCTTCTCACAGTTCCAGTTACTGCTGAAAATTCTTCCAGAGGATTGAGGCTAACAGGCAAAACGACAGATGAATTCTTTTTTTCTTTACCTGATTTTCCTTTTGGAAGACGCACAGCCACGTATCCCGTATCAATTAATACTTTCATCACCTCTTCGGTATTTTTTGACTTGGCAATAACATAAGCAAATTTACTGCGAGGAGGAGTTAGGATATCATAAAGTTTGATTCCTTTTTTTGTGAGAATACTTCGTACCCGTTCATTCAAGTACCCTGGTGTTCCAATTTCTATAGCATCGTAATAGCCCTTGGTTTTCTGCACGACCTGATAATTCAGGATCACCGCATCAGCACTGATGAATGAGAGGAAGAAGCCGCATCTTTCAAACTTTTCCATTGCGTCTCTACGATCTTTAATTGCTGTAGTTGTGTTGGTAAAATGAATTACAGCGCGCATCTTTCCATTAGTGAAATCTACTCTGGTATGAGCGGTTATTTCTTTCACTATGGCCTTAATTGCTTTCTCGCGAATCAGCAAACTATCGGATGAGTGTGAAAAATGGATGGCTGACAGATCGATCGAAATCTTTCTCTCTGAGTGTTCGATCATTACGGCATCTCCATAGTAAATCACTAAACGTTCCATTTCAGCTAAAAGTTGTTTCCCCTGAGCGGTGTCATCACAAACGAACACAAATAATCCACTCTGTGTGCTTTCTTCAACCGAAGTTTTTGGAATGTTAAAGCATAAAATAAAATCCTCCCAAAATGACTTCTCTGCAGCGGCATCAAATTGCTTTTCATCATTATTTAGCAAAGAAACGGTGGATTCTGAAATTTCGTCTGGCAATTTCATACAACTAATTTTTACTATCGTTCTATCTCCTTTGGCTGTCTCAGCCTCACATTCTTTTGGTAGATTTTCACATACCGAAGATGCTATCCCGGCATTAAAAAATTTTAATTTAAAAACTACCGGGTCTTTCGCCAACGGCAATCGTTGGTATTCTTTAGGGAGATGAGGACTTGCTCCTATTGCTGTAAGAGTAAATTTATCCTCAATAAATTTACATACGGAGTTTATTATCACTGTACGTTTGTCTAAGGAAAGCTTTTTGCTCATGAGTTTAAGTTTTAAAAGGGTTAGAAAAATTTTGTTGATTCTACATGGAAATCTTGAGTATGTCAAGATAGTAAGATGGAGGATCAAACTTCAATATAAAAGACGGCTTTCGCCGTCTTTTCTTGCAGTACATATTTAAATCTAGCTTTGTTTCTCTTCTGGCGCGCAAGTCGGGCATGACTCACAGAGTTGGTCGCCGCTACGAAATGCGATGAGTGCTTTCTTCCACGGTAATATTGTCAGAAAGAAACGAAGATCAGCAATCTCACGTGCAACCCAAGCAAGACGGCCGAAGATTTTTACTTTTCCAATAACAAGCGCCGCCCAGCCATGCCCGACCGGAATATCGTAGGCATTTTTGACGGGAATGTATTTTTTCATACTCTCCCCCTTGCTCATACGTAAAATATTTTTGGAAATAAATCTTCCATCTCGAAGAGCGGTTTGAGCAAGTCCAGCGTACGGCGTATCCGCAGCATCCCCTGCAATAAATATATCAGTAGCTCCCTTGGCTTCAAGATGTTCCCCAACGACGACCCGCCCATTTTTAGAAAGCTCAAGACCAGGTATTGTTTTATAAATATGGTGAGGCTTTACTCCCGCTGTCCAAATAATAGTCTTGGATGCGAGTTCCATATCTTTGAGGCGTACACCTTCGGGTGTTTCCTCAAGAACATTTTTCCCAAGCAAAATATTCACGCCGAGCCGATCGAGCCGTCCTGATATTTTTTTTGACACAATCTCCGGCAACACTGGCAGCAGTCTCGGTGCAAGCTCAATAATATCAAGGGTAACCAATTTTTTGGGAATCTCATGACGACGAGCAAGATCGTGAAGATAGAGCGCAAGTTCGCCCGCAAGCTCTACGCCAGTCGGACCACCACCGACTACTACAAACTGCATTTTTGCCATAAGCTCTTCTTGCGAAAGCTGCTGATGGGAATCAAACAATGAATGAAGATGCCGTTTCAAGCGAAGACCTTGATTTATGGATTTAAAAGTGTAGGAAAGCGTATCGAGGCCTGGCACTCCAAAAAATACTGTCTCACTCCCAAGTGCGAGGACTAAATAATCATATGCATATTCCGAACCAGTCTCCCCTTTTGCTATTTTCTTCTCAGGATCGATCCCGACGATAGTGTCGATTTCAATTCGAACGTTTTTATCGTTGAAAATTTCTGAAAGTGGAATACAGACTTCGAGCGGACTTTTGCCTGTCACGACTTTATACAAGGTCGGATAGTATTCGAAATGGTGCTGATTGTTGATAAGGACGATTTCAAGATCACTTCCACAACGTGCGAGGTCAAGAGCGCTGCGAACACCAGCAAATCCTGCGCCGACAATGATGACTCTTTTTTTATGCATAGTGTTATTGTAGCAAAGTTTTTGTAGGGTTCGAAATATACTCTATCGACAGTTATACTGAAGCGTGTTCTTATTTTTTTGCTTACCCTATCTTTTCCCCTCTTTTGGGTTTTTAAGCTTTAAAAATAAAGTGAAATAAGCTATACTGCTATACCAGAATCATGTAAGAAAGTCTTATGTGTTTCGTCTTACCATATGGATAGCGCTCATACTCAAAATACCTTCCTTGAAAGCTTCAGTGCTTACAACGACGCAATTTTCCGATATTGCTATTTTCAGACGTCCAACCGCGAAATAGCCCTTGATCTCACTCAGGATACCTTTATGAGAGCATGGGAATATTTACAAACAGGAAAAACAGTCGGCAATATGCGTGCGTTTCTGTATCGGATCGCCACCAATCTGATTATCGACTATCGCCGAAAACGAAAAGCGACCTCGCTCGATACCATGATTGAAAGCGGATACGATACCAGTACGACCGGAAGAAAAGAAGTAGAGAGCATCATTGAGGGTCAAGAAATACTGAAGCTCGTTGACCAGATTGATGAAAAATATCGTGATGTAATCATTATGAGATACATCGACGATATGAGTATCAAAGAAATTGCGCTGGCTATGGGTGAACTTGAAAATACGATTTCAGTGCGGATACATCGAGGACTTGAGAAATTAAAGAAACTCTATATCACAGAATAAAATAAAGTATGGAAAAATTATACGACATATTTAAAAAAGGTACCTCTCTCAAGATGACACTTGAGGAAAAAGCGGCCATGCGGACGCGTATTTTGGCGTACATGAACAAAGCAACAACGCCAAGTCCATATCACGGTGTTATATCTCCATACACCCCTCGATTTTCATTTAGATTTATGCATGTAGCCAAAGTCATGGCTTTGGTGCTTATCGTCGTTCTCGTCGGTGGAGAAACTTTGGCATATGCTTCACAAGACGCTCTCCCGGGCGATGGTTTTTTATACGCGGTAAAAGTAAACGTCGCTGAGGAGATCACGGCCACCTTCAAAGTAAGTCACGAAGAAAAAATCGCCTGGATCAGCGAACGTATGGATCGCCGCATCAACGAAGTAAAAGTACTGAAAGAAGAGAACAACCTCACGCCTGAAAATGAAAAGATCGTGACCAGCGCATTTATGGATCACACCAAAGCACTCGACGAAGATCTTGCAAAACTTGAAGCCAGCGGCAAAAGCGAAGTTGTCGTAGCGATTGCTGACGACTTAATTCCAAAGCTTGATACATACGAAAAAGTTATTAACGGAGATGATGTCACACTGGCACTTGCTCCTTCTGTGACTCTGCCTGATGAAGACACCGACACAAAAGCTCTTTCGGTTGATAGTACTGTTTCCGAAAATATTGAAAGTACATTAGAAAATACATCTTTGTCTACCATTGATGACACTGAGAATATCGGAGGTGTTGATACTGATGGAATACAAGATGAAGACATGGTGCCACTTGCTAAAACCCTAGAAGCAGATGAGGACACAGTGGGTTCAGAAGTCAGCGCACCCTCAGAACTTGGAGATTTGATACGGATGCAGCGCTCCGTCCTCATAGCAAAAAAAGAAGTAGCTCTGGAAAGTATAGACGAAGAACAGCAAATTCTTGACGATGCCAAAGCAGATACTGAAAGTGAAACATCTGAACTTATGGGAATGATTGAAGGCCATGTAACAATGGCTGGAGCAACTTTCGCATGTCTCTCGCCAGAAAATGCTCTGCCTGGCATCTCGCTCACCTGTACAAGCATTGACCCAAATCTTTTTCTCGGCCGCACCCTCACGGTTTATCAAAATGATGAAATCATAACAACGATAGATTTATCGAAGACGGGACCCAACTTTTCCCTTCCCCTCCCAGTCGGTACATACGAGATAGTCTACAGCGGCGTACCGACTGACGGCATCCAAAAAGAGAAACAAACGATAACTGTCGAAGCTGACAGTAGCGCGACATATACAAATCTCATCAAACAATCAAAAGCCACCTCAGCAACCAATGTTGCAACCGTGTCCGGCACTGTAACAGTCGAGTTTTCATGCCCCGTGTCTGATGTATGCGTAGAGCCAGTTAAAAAACCAGGTATCTCAATACTCATCTCAGATCCTGCTACCGCTAAAGTAATCAAAACAGTATCAGTAAAAACAGACGGGACGTTTACTACCACCATGCCAGAAGGCACGTATACTCTATCCCTTGTTGAAATAGTTCCGTCTTCCAAAGCCAGTGCTGCTCATAGATTTACAAGCATTCCTGCGACGCTCTCACTCCACGCTTACGAAACACAGACTATTTCATTTGCAGTGTCGATAGTCCAATAGCTACAACTAAAAGTTAAATGTAAAATCCCCATTTGATGGGGATTTTACATTTTCAAAATATCATTGAGCACGTCAGCAGGTACTTCTTTGCGTTTTTTAGATGGTGTCGGTGGTGATGCTTCATCGTTTGCTTTTACAGAAGCAGCTTCAGCTTCTTTAGCGCGCATCTGTTCCTGTTTTTCTTTGGCGCGAATAGCTTCCTCCGCCTCTTCTTTGGCAGCCACCTCTTTAGCTTTAGCTTCCAGTACTCTTTTTTTCTCTTCTTCGAGCTCGACTTGTTTCTGCTCTGCTTCTTTTCGTGCTTTCTCGATGTTGTTTTTTTCTTCAAGCATTTTTCGCTCTTCTTCAAGGCGGGCAAGTTTTTGTTTTGCTTCCGCGATCGCCGCGGCTTCTGCAGCCTGACGCTCGGCCAATTCTTTTTCTTCTTGTTCTTTTTTTATTTTCTGATCTTCACCCACTTCTTTCTCTGGTACCGATGCTCGTGGATGGTCATTCCCTCCCATCGCTTTAGCAATGACATCTTTGAGAGCTGATACATGTTCGGTAGAAGCATCTTTGGTAGAAAGTGAGACTGGAGTAGATGATGGTTTCTTTAGATTGGAAAGTGACACGGCTTGCGCAGTCGGTTTTACGGAAATGACCTCTTCGTCTTTGGCTCCTCTGGCAGTAGGCACTGCACTGTGGCGCGAATAATCAGATGGTGTTTTTCCACCAGAGAGTGCTTCAGCGAGCACACTCTTGAGCCCTGCTAAGTCTGGAGCTTGGCGTTCTTTTGCAACAAATTTTTGTACTACCGGAGGCGTCTTCGGCGCAAATGAAGGAGTAGAAGATGGACTTTTGGAAACTTGAGAGGCGGGGCGGGGCGCTATTTCTGGTTGTGGTCGGCGAGCGGTAGTCGCGGTAGTCTCTGTGGTAGATGCTTTTGTTGCATCAAATTCAATACCGAGGTTTGCAAGCGGTGCGAATGATTTTGATTCAGGGCCTCGCTTGGCTACGACTTTGAGCGGCTGAAGCTCACCGGCTTTTATTTTGGCGATACAGTCGCGACAATAGACGGGCCTGCCTGGAGCCGGCTCAAATGGTACCGTTGTTTCTTTGTTGCAGATCGAACACAATGCACGAAACTTCCCTTCAGCATTGAAGCCAGTGGATGCACCCGCGCCAGGACTTGAAGAAGAATTGGGTGTCGAGGTGGCATGCGAACCGTCGCCTGAACCCACCATCATGCCACTCCAGTCAGCAATTTCTCGCTCTACAATTTCTCTTGGCCGAGTATAGAGGCTGCGAGATGATTGGATGATCTCCTCTGCGACACTTGCTCCGCCCTCTATGACAAATGGCGCCATAGTGACCGCTGAAAACGGCCGAGAAGTTATACCGTCTACCATCAATTTCAGATAAATGTGGTAGTTGGGAATATTAACAACGTCTTGCGGAGTAAACTCAGGTTCAAATTCTTTTTCCAAAAATTCAGCATCAGCGGCGCCGACTCGAAAGACGATCATCGTACCCACGTTGCCGAAAACTGCATCACGCACACTATCTGAGCCGTTGACCGAAAGTTGGCCGATGTATTGGTGAGCAATGGTCAAGTCGAGGCGATACTTACGAGCTTCGGAGAGGATCGAAGCAAATGAATCCGTTACAAAGTTTTGAAATTCGTCGACATAGAGAAAAAAGTCTTTACGATCTTTCTCCGGGATACGGACACGCTCCATGGCTGCCAGCTGAAGCTTGGTGATCAGCATGCCACCCAAAAGTGCAGAGTTGTCTTCACCCACTCGACCCTTTGAGACGTTGACGAGGAAAATTTTTCCGGAGTTCATGACCTCAAAGAGATCAATCGTGGACTTGGCTTGTCCGACGACGTTGCGGATGATGGAGGTCGAAAGAAATTGACCGACTTTGTTTTGAATTGGAGCGATCGCTTCATTACGAAACTGATCACGCCAGGCTTCATATTCATGGATCCAAAAAGCTTTGACGACCGGGTCTTTCAAATTGTTGATGATCTGCTGACGGAAGTCCTTGTCGACTAAGAGACGCGGAATACCGAGAAGCGTCGAGCCCGGGGTGTCGAGAAGCGCTAAAATAGCGTTGTTCAAGATGTATTCCATTCGAGCACTCCAGGCATTGGCCCAAATCTTGGTGAAAATACCCATGAGACCTGATGCTACAAGGTGCTTATATTTTGGATCGTCGAGCTGAAGTACGTTGAAGCCAACGTGATAGTCGGTATCAGCCGGGTTGAAGTAAATAACATCTTTTATGCGGTGCGGTGGAATAGCCTCAAGGATCGATTCTACAAGCTCGCCGTGCGGATCTACCACACAGACGCCTTCCCCGGTGTAAATATTTTGAATGACCATGTTGGTGAGCATGGCTGACTTACCGGTACCGGATTTACCAAGCACATAGACGTGCTGGCGTCGGTCTTTGCGCTTGATGCCAAAGACCTGATCTTTATTGCGAAAATTGGTTTTCGCAAGATATGTAATATCGTCGTTAAAATTGACGCCTTCGGGTAGAACTAGCATAAAAAATGTTAAATACCATTAGTGGTACTTGGGACTATTATAGCACTTCTTTTTGATAACAAGCTTCGCAATATACTATTTCTGAGCGATCGGGAGCAAAAGCCGTCTCAAATGTATTAAGGCATATATTTTCGTGACCATGATCAGGGATGTCGCACATGCACGAGCGATGCCAGAGCTTTATCGGATTCTCCATTTTGAGACGTCTACTATTTCGACAGAAAAAGCACTCACGCGGAAGTGGCGCAGATATTCTCTGATGGAATTGAAGCTCTTCAGGAACAATTTTATAATTTCGCTCACACGTAATACAATCGAGAATCTCTTTAAGAATTTCTTCCGTTGTATTGCCAATCGCATCAGGCATGTTTTCAGCAAGCATTGTTTCTTTACCAGTCGTATGTTGAATTTCATCAAACCATGTATACCCATTTCTCAGAGCTTCTTCTTTACTGAGTGGAAAATGTTCTTGCGCCATAGTTTCGTTATACCCAAAATATGAAAACTTGGCTGGAAAAAATTCTCCCCATTCCCTTGTCGCTCTCATATGCTCAATAATTTTTGGCACAAGCGCTTCATATTCTTCTTTCGTATATTCTTTATTTAGGATTAAATATTTTCCATGTCGTATTGCCGAACATCCAAAAAGATACTTCGATGAATGACAATTTTCCACATATGTGAGTTCCTGACTTTTTAGTGAATAAATTGAAAAGAACACTCGATAATCATGGTCAGGCGTGAGTCCTTCATAACATTGGTCTGTCATGCCCGCCGGAGTGAGGTCGTAACTATTTTTTATTTCATTTCCACGGAAAAGAAAACGCGAATCTTCACAATCCCGAAGGAAACAGCTGTCTTTCGCATTTTTACATCCCCACAAACCGTCTCCTGTTGAATCGACACAGTTACGAATATTCGCAAACCGGCGAGGCTGTGTGGCCAAAAATTTGAAAAATTCTTTTTTCGCATACTCTGCTCCTGAATACGTATCGAGGCGGTATTCTTTCATAATTTTTTGATACTCCTCCTTTGTGAATTGTTTATTAAAAATGCAATAACTTTTCTGCCGCAGATTTACGCACATACAACAATTTGAACAACCCTTACAATCATATACAAAGACACAGTCGGTAAGACCAGTGGAATAGTATGCATTTCGACAGTTATAACAATGCTCAAGAAATACTGAGTCGTAAATGAGTTCAGAATAATTAAAGATATCTACGGTGTCTGTACAATAGCTCGTTTCGGGACCTGCATTATTGTAAAAATACATGCAATTCTCTGCGTACCACGTCATAGCACCCATATACATGTTCTTGGTAAACGTGGCATTGGTTGTGTATTCAGCATTTATACTTCCCACCCCGTCATCGTTAAACATTGCTGGCTGTGGAATAACATTTTGAAGATCGCGAAATTGTTCGAAAAACGGACGAGAGAAATCAAAATCGCGGCCATAGGTATGCGGATCCCAGGCATCGCTCCACCAGCATTTATTGCAATACACTACAAGTTTTTTCTTTGGCGAATGCAAAGAAATTATTTTTCTATTGCAAAGATCACATGTCCGGTTGTAAAACGAAAGGTCATTTCTCCATGCAAGACGGCGTTGGAGCCGGCAGGTCGAGCAAAATGTGGGTGCTGGCACACCAATCTTCTCATAAAACGAAAAATCATCGGGTTCGATGGTGAATTTTTGTGTGCAGTTTTGACAAATTTTTGTTTCTGGTTGCATTTTTTCTACTAACTATTTCCTACTTACTACCCTACAGCACTTCTCGTTGATAACATGCTTCACAATATATCACCTCTGGTCGCTCAGGCGCATACGGCGTGCGGATAGCCTTTTTACAAAAATCACAGTTTCGATCAAAAAGCCGAGTGGGTAAAAGTAGCTTTAATCTTTCAGCATGCCGCTCCTGTGGACACAAGCGTGGTAGAGGCAAACCCGCTTGACGATAAAACGCGAGCTCAGAGGGAATGATTCTATAGGCCTTGTCTGACACTTTACACTTAAGAATCTTTTGTAAAATATCGTCACCAACGTCTTGTATGTCATCAGGGATCACATAATCAGAAAACTCGTAGTGTGTATCTGATACATACTCACTCCACGTGAATCCTTGATCGATTACCTCTTCTTTTGTTAGTGGAAAGTTTTCAGGAGCAGTCGTTTCATTGTATCCAAATGGAGAAAGTTCCGAAGGAAAGAACTCACCGTATGTGTATACTTTTCCTTTTTTGTCTACATACGGCATGTCGTTCATATGAGCTTTTATTTTCGGTAAAAGTGTCAAGTATTCATCTTTGGAATATCGGCGGTTTAAAATGACATATTCGCCACCACGAATCGAAACACAACCGAAACAATTGCTTGAACTCGTACTGACCGCACAATATTCCAGATTTTGCACCGTTACTTTTTTAAAAGGATCATTCGAAAGACACAGAAGTAAGAACTTCGAATTATACCCTCCACCACTACTTGAACATTCATACACGAGCTCAGCCGCTCCAAAGCACGAACAATCGTATCCTTCCTTCACCCATCCGGTAATAAACATATGTTTGCAATTTTCAACCTTGGTTGACTCCCAGACATCATGAGCATTTTTTGATTCCGACACTGCATTACCAGTAACATCAACTGATTTAAATATTGTGTTTTCGCGATGTGGAGACTGTATCCATATCGGCATTGATTGCTCTTTCCACCACGACGCTTCGGTATGTGAAGATACAGGATGTTCCTTTAGAAATTGCTCATATGATTCTTTGCTTTTTTGTTCATTAAAAATACAATACTGCTTGTTTCGGAGTCCTGCGCAACCAATAATATCCTTGCAGTTTCGACAATCATACGAAAAGAATGTATCAAGCGAATCATGACATTCAAGAGAATAGTGCGTATTATAATCGCGCTCGCAATGAACATTGTTACTACAGCGATCAGAATTGAGTATCCAGTAGTTATCAAAACAATTTTTGCTTTGCACGCCATATGTGCAGTAAGCTGAATCTTCGTTGTATAAACCACCAATATTTAAGTAGCAATTTTTACTGTCGGTTTCCTGATTAACCCATTCACTGTTGATACAGTTGGAATTGAAAATAGAAATATGAGGAACGGTATAAAAAAGTTCCTTCCACTGATCAAAAAATGGTCGGGAAAAGTCATAAGCCCTGCCGTATGAATACGGATCCCATTTGTCGCTCCACCAGCAATTTGAGCAATACATTGGATACGGTTTGTCCGGTGAAATCCGGGAAACTACGCTCGTGTGGCACATATCGCAATCCCTCTTATAAAAATTACGCTCATTACGAAATGAAAGTCTACGCTGAAATCTACAATCCGGACAAAATGTCGGCGGCGGAACACTCATCTTTTCGTAAAACGAAAAATCATCTGACTCGATGGTAAAATCTTTTTTGCAGTTTTGGCAGGTTTTTATTTCCATTAGCTAATATTGCTTTTATAGCAATCTTCACAAGATACATTCTCATACCCCCACGATCGTGGATAGTATCCAACAATATTTTTTGAACAATAAAAACATGAATAGTTTTCTCCTTGCGTGGGTGCAAGTAGCCGCATTCGACTCTTTGTACGTACATCAAAATGCACTCGTGGCAGGGCTATATTCTTTCTCTTAAGAAATGCGAGTTCGTCTGGCGCTATATTAAAACGCCACCCTGTTACAGGGCAAATAAGTGCCTGTTTTGAAATACTTCCTGAGATATCATGTATGCTATCAGGTAAATCATTCGTCGCGATCCCCTCTATATGATCTTCTCTGGAATCGTCCCAATATCCTCCTTGAGAGAGCACAAATTCCCTTGAGACTTCAGGAAAATAAATTTGTGCAGTTGTTAAATTATACGGACACAGTCCCATATTGTATGGGAGAAATTGTCCGTATTCATTCCTGGCTCGCATATCGGAAATTATTGTTTCGCGAAGACTTTCATATTCTTCTTTTGTGTATTGTTTATTGAGAATGCAATATTTCTTCTTTCGTAGCCCTACACATCCAAAACAATATTCAACCTCTGCGCATTGGTCGAGGTACTCCGAATACCGACCATCAGACCACGAAGAATACTTAAGCTGATATCCAGCTGTTGCACAGCTATTTCTTCCCGAGAGCTCGATTTGCCAACAGCCTAACATATCAATACAGTCTGTGGCAGTACGGCCACGTAGGCAGTCGTAACAATTTTCCGAATCTTCAAAGCTAAAAACATTATGACAATTATTACAGTTTGCAAGATAGGTACCTTCCGAATTATACGTATTCAAAGTAAAATTTTGTCGGTGAACAAAATCTTTTTTTAAAATCTCTTCGTATCGTTCTTTTAGTTTTTCCAAACTTTTGTTTGAACTTAGATCATATTCCTTGAGTTTTTCTACATATTCCTCTTTGGAATATTGCTTGTTCTCGATACAGTATTGCTTCCCGCGCAAATTCCAACACATGGTGCAATTGGTGCAATTACGGCAGTCATACAAAAATTGGGAATCCATACAATCCCGACAGTTACGCGAAAACAAAACATTAAAAGAATTGAAGGTATATGTACATTCGTAACAATTATCAAGGTTAAACACATGCGAAATATCAATCGAATCTTTTGTATCAAACGCACGATATCCATAGGAAAGATTCTCGCTACGAGCGATGGAACGAGAAAGATAACAATTTTTACATTCCCATGCATCATCACACCAGTCAGAATTTGTATTTTGTGCACCTTGCTGATGTGGGCGCGGCACCTTTTCTTGTAGCTCTTTCAATTGGTCAAAGAAAGAGCGACTGGGGTCATACGTCAAACCAAAACTCATTGGGTCCCAAGCATCAGAAAACCACTCACTTGAAGTATAGATCGGATATCGGGCACTTGCCGGAAGTATAGTAATGAGATTTTCTCCAGATAAATCAGACGTTCCCTTCCGAAACTTCCCAAATGGCCAAAAGGCGAAATAGTGCTTCATCCGACAGGAAAAACACTGGGTCGGAAGTGGAATCGCTACCTTCTCATACATAGAAAGCTCGTCAGGAGAAATTGTGAAACGTGTTTGGCAATGCTCGCAAACTTTTTGAGTATCCATCTTTAGAGACTACCATTTCTCTAATTAAATACTAGATAAGGGGCTCGGCGGTCGCTTCAGCTTTGGCGGGTGCCGCTTCTTCCTCTATTTCTTCCCCACTAGCGTCATCTTTGCGGGCTTTACGAGTAATAGCTGCTTTTTCTTGTGCGCTACGAATGATAGAGGATTCTTCTTCTTCAATGAGTTTCTTGGCAGCATCAGCGGTGATGGCATATTTGCGGCGCGAAGCAGCAAGAATTTCTGCTTTGTATGACGGATGCGTGGCTGGCAAGACTTTCAAGGTCTCGGCAGAAAACGGATCGTAGGATTCTCCATCGATTGTCATTTTGATATAGAACTCCGCAATACCTAAGTTGATCATATCTTTGATATCGAAGATCGGCGCAAATTCTGGCTTGAGCTCAACAGCGTCCTCGCCGCCCACACGGAAGCAAATAAGTGAGGCCACATTACCACGAACTGCTCGCTGAATCTTTTGCGACAGTTGTCCCAGGTACTGGTTGGCGACAATAAGATTGAGGCCGTATTTACGGGCCTCAGAGAGAATGTTTTCAAATGTATCAGTGACCACGTTTTGAAACTCGTCCACGTAGAGATAAAAGTCTTGGCGGTCTTTAGGATCCATTTTTGCGCGCGCCATACCCGCCTGTTTGATTTTGGTGAGAAACATGGAACCAAAGAAGCTCGAGTTTTCTTCACCAATTTTTCCCTTAGAGAGATTGATGAGAATAATTTTTTGACTATTCATCAAGGCTTCAATATCGACTTTGTTTTCTTTTTGACCAAAAATATTTCGAAGCATCGGGTCGGAGAGAAACTGCCCGAGCTTGTTGACGAGCGGAATGATAGCGTCGGTGTCAAATTTTTCTGACCAGTCGGCAAATTCAATCGCCCAGAAGCGCTTGACCATATCGTCTTCGATATACTCCACCACTTTCTGACGGTAGTTACGATCTGTGAGCATCGAGATCATACCGCGCATCGTGGCATGCGGATAGTCGAGGAGTGCGAGAGTCGTGAAACGAAAGACGTGCTCCAAGCGTGGCGTCCAGTTGGCCCCAAATTGTTTCTCCAACACTTCGATCAAACCCTGCGTGAGTTGGTGCTTGAAAGTGAGGTCGATATTTTGCAGTGGATTGAAAGAAGCTGGATAGTCGATATCGGACGGATCAATAATACACACATCCTCGATGCGATCTTCTGGCACGAAATTTAAAATATCATCGATAAATTCTCCGTGCGGATCGATCACACAGAGGCCATGGCCATAGGCAATATCTTGGCGCACCATCAGCTCTTGGAGTTTGGATTTGCCGACACCAGACTTGCCGACGATGTACATATGACGTCTACGGTCAACACGCTTAATGCCGAAGATAAATTTCTTTTCTTCAAGTGCCGCTACATAGTTGGTGCGGCCAATAAAAACGATGTCAGCAGGATCCCCTTGCCCATACATCGGCAGCTCCGGTGGCGGTGGCGCATATTTGATTATTTGGATTTTATTGGCGCGTGGCATGGATAGTAAGTAGGTAGTAGTAAATAGTTAGTAGATAAAAATTCAAATTCACCAAAATAAATCCCTAAACTGATTGTTATTTGAGAAAACTGCCGCGAAGCGTTTTCATGGCCAAATAGGTAGCAAAGAAAAAAAGAAGCGACAATACTTGGTTGACCCAAAAGAAAGCAATATTTTTTACATCTTCTGGAGGCAAATGCAAATATGCAAAGACTGCGAAGTATTCAAATACTGCAAACCCTATCACCGGAACAATAGTGTTTAGAGCAAGCACCCAGCGCTGCTCGGGATTCATCAAGCCGCCGGCAACAGCGAGTAAAATGATGATAAAAAGGACAGTCGGGATCGGCAATGGTATCAAGGAAGCAAAAAAGGGAAACCCGATTAGCATAATGACGCCGGTGAGAATAAAAATCCCTCTGATCGTATCTCCATAATAATGAGCAAGACTTTTGTCGGTAATATTTTTAGTCGCTTGCTCGGTGACTTGGTCGTTCATGGCTACAGTATACCACTTTGAGGGCACCAATAAAAAGCACAGCTGGTAATATTTTTTACTCCGTCTATTTACTACTACCTACTTACTAGTCCTTATACCCCATTGCCTTGGCGATCCGTCCAAGCGCCACGATAAATGCCGCACGGCGTAGATCAGTTTTCAATGCAATAGATTCTTCATATATTGCCAGAGTCTCACGATCGAGCAGCTCTTTCAACTTGGCAAACACATCTGCCTCGCTCCAATGCTCGCCTTTCAAATTTTGTTCCCATTCAAATGTAGAAACTGTGACACCGCCAGAGTTGGCCAAAATGTCAGGCACGACAGGGATACCACGGCCATAGAGTATTTCATCAGCTTCTGGCGTGATCGGACCATTGGCTAGTTCGAGAATAAACTTGGCTTGAATCTTGCCAGCATTCTCTCCAGTGATTTGATTTTCAAGTGCGGCTGGGATAAGCACATCACATGGCAATTCAAGAAGCTCTTGGTTGGTGAGGCTGCGCGAGCCAGGGAATCCAGCAAGTGTTCCGTTTACTTTTTTCCATTCTTCCAACGCTTTAATGTCCAAGCCATCTTCTTTCACAATCCCACCTTTTGAGTCTGACATTGCAATGATCTTGTATCCATTCTTTTGGAATATTTCTGCTGCATTACCGCCAACGTTGCCGAAACCTTGGATTACCACAGAGCCACCTTCTGGCACATTGTATTTGGCGCGAAGTGCATCGAAGACATAAAATCCGCCGAGACCAGTCGCTGGACCGCGACCTTCAGATCCACCAAGAGCAATCGGCTTACCGGTGAAAGTAGCATTGGTCGTATCACCAGAGATTTTTGCAAATTCATCTACCATCCAGCCCATGATCTCGGGAGTAGTGTTGACGTCTGGTGCAGGCACATCTTTTTTCGGCCCCAGCACATCTGCCATGCCCCGCACCCAGCCGCGAGAGAGACGTTCGAGTTCGCCTTTGGAAAGTTTTTTTGGATCAACCGTGATACCGCCCTTGCCACCGCCCATCGGAATACCTGCTACTGCACACTTCAGTGCCATCCAAAACGCCAGAGCCTTCACTTCATAGATGTCTGTATCGTGATGGTAGCGAATACCACCTTTGTATGGTCCGCGAGCATTGTTGTGCTCAACGCGATAGCCTTCAAAGACTTCGAGGCTGCCGTCGTCCATGGTGACTGGGATTGAAATCCGCACTTCGCGGTTTGGGACTGATATTTGCTTTATAAACTTCGGATCAAAAGCTTTAACGGCATTGGCACGAGCAAGCTGCGAGAGGGCGTTTTCGAATGGGTTGGACATAAATAATTATGGGTTATGAGTTAATAATTACGAGTTGAAAATAAGTCCCTATTATACATTCAGAGGGAGGCAAAGAAACATTGACAATATTATAAACTATCTTTCAAATTTTCTTTAACAAAACCACCTGCCTGGAGATTCCACAATTTTTTATACAAACTACCGCGCTTTTTGAGCAGTTTTTCATGCGTGCCTTCTTCGATGATTTTTCCATGCTCGAGCACAATGATTCGATCCATTTTGCGAATCGTCGAGAGACGGTGAGCAATAACGATGGTTGTCTTGCCTTTCATGAGTTCTTCCAGCGCATCTTGTATAAGCGACTCACTATGCGAATCAAGCGAGCTGGTGGCTTCGTCGAGTACCAGTATCGGCGCATTCTTCAATATTGCTCGAGCGATGGCGATCCGCTGGCGCTCACCACCGGAGAGCTTCACTCCCCGCTCGCCTACCAGAGTATCGTAGCCAAGCGGTAAATCTGAAATAAATTCATGGGCGTGGGCATGTTTTGCTGCATTAATAATTTCTTCCATCGTAGCATCTGGCTTTCCATAGGCAATATTTTCTTTCAAACTTCTATGGAAAAGTACAGGTTCTTGTGGGATATAGGATATAGTATTTCGCAAATCATCTTGCGTAATAGCGTGAATATTTTGTTTATCAATCGTGATCTCGCCACTCGTAATATCGGTAAAACGCAACAACAGTTTAGTAATAGTCGACTTTCCGGCACCCGAAGGACCAACAAGGCCTATTCGCTCACCAGGAGCAACATCTAAATTAAAATCTGAAAGAATTTCTTTGCCTTCTGTGTAGGCGAAAGAAACGTGATCAAAAATGAGATGGCCATTTTGTATTGCAAGGGCCTCTGGGTGCACGGGGTCTTTAATATCAAGATCAGTATCAAATATTTGCACCATTTCCTGCATATCAGCGGCTGACTTCATAAAACGTGTCAATGAGTTGCCCAGATCCCACATGCGATCAAAAAGAATTACTGCATAGGTTTGCACGAGCACCACGGTACCGGTAGTGATGGTACCTGCAAGCCAGAGTTTGATCATGCTATACAATACAATACTTTGCGTGAAAAATATTAGAATACTTTGGAGAATATCGATACGATTACTGAAAAACCATGCGGCTTTTTCTGCAGCGGCAGCCTCGATTGTAATCTGTCGAAACATGGTAGCTTCACGGTCATGAGCAGAAAATGTTTTTACGGCGAGATTATTGCCAAACACATCTGCAAGCGCTCCACCGATTCGAGAGTCGGACTTGGCTTCTAAGATGTCGTATTTGATTTTTCTACGCACAAAAATAAGAACTATCGTGACATAGAGAATCGCCCACAAAAGAAAAAGTCCAGCAATCAACACAGACTCGTGTGCCAAAACAAAAAGCGCACCAACAAGAACGATAAATACATTCCAGAAATTATATATGAAAATATCAAACATGAGCTCAAATGAGCCCACAAAACGTCTAGATTTCGTCACCAATGACCCAGCAAATGTATTCGCAAAAAAAGCTTGGGAATGTTGCTCTATTTTACGGAAAGTAAGATTACGAAGATCACGAATGGCATTGATTTCAAATAAGTAATGAAAATGCTTTCCCACCCGAGCTGCGACACCTGAAAAAAGATGTAATGCAACCAAAATAGCAGCAATCCCGAAAAGAGTCTCTGCGGTCGCCATTCGGTCAAGCGGGTTACTCGAAAGCACATCAACTATTTTCTTAAAATAAATAGGTCGAATTATATCGTTTGCAACACGAAATCCAAAAATAATAAGGACCGCATATAAGAGCCCGGAATGTTTTTGTATTTCGGGCCAGACATAATAAAAAATTCGTTTAAATGAAAACATATAGAAAATTAACTGAGATGCTACGCATCCGTGCACATATTAAACCAAAGATACTATGCGTGATGGGCTTTTTGGATATCAGTGATATCCTGTGCAGTACCGATAACAAAGTTTGGTTCTCGATCAGGACCGCGACGCACCGTGCAGATCGAAAACATTTGTCGCTCCATGCCATTTTTGAGAATGAAGCGGTATTGAAGATTGAAAATACCTACATCACTTGAAAATGCCTGTTCTATCATATTTTTCACATATTCCATATCTTCGGCGTGAATCATGGCAGAAAAATCTTCATATTTGACCCGGCTGCCTTGGGCAATACCCGTGAGGGCATACATTTGATCTGAGAAAAGCATGATGTTGTTTTTAAGATTCCATGTAAAGCTACCGAGTTTGGCGATCGATTCTGCCTCGCGGAGGTGTTCTGCGCCAATACTGAGTTTGGCGTTGGCTGATTTTAATTGCTCGATTGAAGAATATGATTTGCGCAAAAAGAGCATCAGGGTCAAGACCAGCAGTGAAAGCAGTACCGTGATAGCTGCGATCACTAAACGCACTGACAATATCTGCATCTGCCACGGTCGCGCAGACGCATCAAGACCGATAATCGCTACGACTTCGTTCGTTGCAGGATCAATAATCGGCGCATAGGCCGACATCCAAGTACCCCACGCATCTGTATATGGCCCTTCGACAAAAGAGACTGCGTTAATATAATTGTTTATTTCAAGGTCATTTGTCTCCTCGTATATTTGTCCCGGCGGTGAATAATCCGGTGATCCGGGCGACTCTGAGTCAACAAAGAAAAAAAGTTTCCCGTTCTCGTAGCCCATGAGGTAGACAAATTGAGTGTCTGGATTGATGGCGGCAAGGGCGATCATTTTATTTTTTAGATCTGTATATGCGGGATTCTCGAGATCTGCATCGGTAGCACTTAAGGACTGAATAGAAGCTGCATCAATCAGAAGCGATGCATTCTGCGCACGAAGAAGAAGTTTGTTTCGATTGCTGCTATCAACGCGATTGCCAATAAGCACCGTCGCTATTGCGCCGCAAAAAAAGATAAGGAGAATGATGCCGGTAACGATAGTGAAAAAGAGCGTACTGCGTGAAGGCTCCCAAATTTTTCCTGATACCATGTAAATAGTATAACGCTCTTTTATTTGGAATGCCACTTTCTACCTGTTTATTACTTGCATTTCTTATTCACCCAAGCCAAATTGCTCATTGAGAGAGACTTGCGGAGGCCGACGGGCCGAGCAGGAACAAAAATTCACCAGAATTTTATGTGTTCTCTCACAATGAGCAATTTGGCGCCCTTACTCCCACTCCATCGTCGCTGGAGGTTTGTGTGTGATGTCGTAGACCACACGATTGATTTCTTTGACTTCGTTGGTTATACGCGTAGAAATACGCTCGAGAATGTCGTAAGGAATTTTGGCAAAGTTGGCGGTCATGGCGTCACGTGATTCCACGATCCGAAGAACAATCGGCCGCTTATAACTTCGTTCGTCGCCCTGCACTCCCACACTTTTTATCGGTAGCAGCACTGGAAAGCTCATCCATATATCTTTCCAGTGTTTGGTTGGGCGAAGCTCATCTTCAATGATCTTCCCTGCCTGTCGTACAATTTCAACATTCTCCGGTGTCACTTCACCAATGATCCTGATCGCAAGTCCTGGTCCCGGAAATACTTGCCGCGTTTGGATGATCGGAGACAGGCGAAGCTCGCCGCCGAGCTTGCGGACCTCGTCTTTATAGAGCTCGCGAAGCGGCTCGTAGAGCTTCAATTTTAGATTTTTCGGCAGGCCTCCTACATTGTGATGAGATTTAATAGTTGACGAATGTTTAGTAAGACCTGACTCGATACGATCAGAATAAATCGTGCCTTGAATCAAGTAGTTTGCTTTTGCAGTTTTGGCTGCTTCGTAAAACACATCAATGAACACTTTGCCGATTATTTTTCGTTTGGTTTCAGGATCAGTCACACCTTTTAATGCTTTGAAGAATCGATCTGCGGCATAGACTACTTTGAGTTTCAATTTTTCTTTTGCGAATGCTCGTTTCACTTCTTCTGTTTCTTTATAGCGCATGAGGCCAGTATCAACATAAATCGCAGTGAGAGCAGGGCCGATCGCGCGACCCACAAGCATCGCCGCCACGGAAGAATCAATACCGCCCGAGAGCCCGATGATCGCGCGCTCGCCTCCAAGAGTCGTCTTCGCTTCAGCGATAATATTTTTGAGAAGCTGTTTTGAAGACCATGTTTTTTTCGTCTTACAAATATCGAAAATGAAAGAGGCATAAATCGTATCACCGTGCGGAGTATGACTGACTTCGGGATGAAATTGCACGCCGTATATACAACGACGAGGATCCATATATGCTGCAATAGTGGAATGTTCGGTCGAAGCAATTGCAGTAAAACCTGATGGTACTTTTACTACCACGTCTCGATGATTCATCCATACCATTTCTTTAGGCTTAAAACGCGCAAGAACACCGGACGTTTTTTGGCTCGACAAGAGCATTTGACCGTATTCTCCTGAGGCTCCGGAAACCACCTTGCCGCCAAGGAGTTTAGCAATCAGTTGATGCCCGTAGCAGATGCCAAGTATTGGAATCCCGAGTTCTAAAATTTTCGCATCAAACTTCGGAGCATTTTTTTCATACACTGATCGAGCCCCGCCGGATAGAATAATCCCGCGAATATGAGGAGACGATAGTTTACTGCTCGGTGTATCCGAAGGCAGTACTTCCGCGAAAACTCCGAGGTCTCGGATGCGGCGAGAAATCAAATGACAATATTGACCGCCGAAATCAAGAATAACTATAGTATCCATATTGTTAACTATTCTTTTTCGCCTCAGTAATCATCGGGTAAATCTCTAGAAGTACAAAAAGACACGAAAGCGTCAGCGGCCCGAGAAGAAATCCAAGCGGTCCATAAAACGCCAAGCCGCCAAAAACTGAAAGAAGGACTAAAAAGGGATGAATGTTGACGTCACGACTCACTAGAAATGGCCGAAGCACATTGTCTACCAGACCGACGATCACCACTCCCCAAATCAAAAGCCCAACAGCTTGCAAAATATTGCCGGCGGCAAAAAGATAAATGATTGCTGGTCCCATAACAATCGCCGTACCGACTCCGGGAATGAGTGACGCAAATACTGTCACGCCGCCCCACAGAGCCGGCGATGGGATACCGAAAATCAAAAATCCAGCACCAGCAAGTATCCCCTGCACCAAGGCCACTACGAGCGTACCACGGACAATAGAGTTGATGGCGCGTCGCAGCTTGTCGAGAATTTCTTGGTCATAGACGGTGGCAAGCGGCGAAGCCGACATCATCGTACCGACGAGTTTTTTGCCATCACGGAGAAAGAAAAACAAAGCAACAATTCCAAGAAATACGAGGAAGAGAATGTGGAGCACACTTGAGAAAATAGTGCTGACGCTGCCGAGGACACCAGCGAGTGCTGTTTGAATGTATGTGGCGAGATTGAAGTCTGGTGCAAATAACTGTACTTTTGCTTCCAGCACTGAAAAAGCGGCATTGTTGAGATAGCCGTTACCGCTCGTAATAGTATAGAGATCTTTCGCTTCATTGAAAATATTTACAAAGAAAAATACCAAAGGTATCATAACGATGACACCGACAAGGAGAATTGTCATAAAGGCCGACACGCCCTGCCGTTTGAGTGATGATTTGAGCTTCAAGTAAAGCGGATAAAATACTACTGCTAAAATAGCGATCACCGCCAAAAACTTAAGAAATGGAAAGAAAAGGAGAATATTAACGATAAAGACTAGTCCGAGGAGACCGGAGAAAAAGTAGAATTGGAGGTTTTTGCTGTTCATGGTTTTAGTATACCTAGAAGACCTTATTTTTCAAAATAAAATCCTTTGTTGACAACAAAAGGCGAAAGGCATAGATTAACAAGGAATTCATCAGTTCACCCTCAAAATTTACTGCCATGAACCCACAATTTAAGAATGCTTCGATAGCTTTTGCCTTTATGATTTTCTTAAGTATAGCAGTGTACAAATTGTATGCCACATATCAACGCAAAGATGTTACCAGGCACGGAATTTGTTTTAATTACACGCTGGGAGGAGGAAAGCTGGTTAATGTGGATAGTCTTCCACATACGATTACCAAAGTGTGGAAAAAATATAGAAAAGTAAATGGGAAACTGATCAACCCAGAAAAAATATTGTGGACTATTACACTTAATCCTAATGATACTGCTTGGATTAAAAACGTTGCGAATTCAGGTTCCGGTTATTATATTTCTTCTGTAGCTGATCCTGAGAAAAAATATTTTGTCGTTCCGTATGACGAAATGTGAAATAATAAAATATTATTTGTTTGTAAGGCTTGGAAATTTTATTTCCAAGCCTCTATTTTTTTGTGGACCTAAGGGGAATCGGACCCCTACTTCGTCCATGCCATGGACGCGTAATACCATTTTACTATAGGCCCGAAATGAATTTAAACGCCACTAGTATATCGCAAGATGTTATTTTACGCATCTGGGCGTATACTCTACATATGACTACCTCTTCAAAAATAATGCTCGCTCTCATACTTGTTGTGCTCGGCTACGGGATTTTTTTATTGAGTAATACCGAGCCTCAGGATCTCCCCGTCCCTTCAAATCCTCTGCCATCTGGATTTGTTTCATATACAAACAACCAATACCACTTCTCCCTGGCCTATCCGCAAACAGGTGAAGTTATTGTCGACAAAACAGAAATGGCGAACGTGGGCTATCTACCGACATGCGACATAGAAAATGCAATTGTGTGTATTTTTCTTCCTCCTTCACTGTATCCCACTACCAACTTTCAAGGAGCAGGCGTATCAGTAAATATATTAAGTGATACAAGTACCGAAGCCAGTTGTGTAGCTCCCCGCTCTGATCTACCTGAAGACCCTCGTGCCGAAAGTGTAATGCTCAATGATAATGCATTTACCAAATACTCCGCCGGCGATGCGGCAATGAGTCATCAATCAATGGGAGCCGACTATCGCACTTTTTACAATAATACGTGTTACGAAATCACGACGCGCACCAATACCACGACATTTGAAGTCTACGAACCGGGTAGTATCGGTCTCTTCACTGATACACAAAAAACTGAAGTAGGAAATATACTTCTACAAATCGTGCAAAGCTTTGAGTTTAATTAGACCGAACCGCGCTACCTATCGGCAGGCTTTGATTACTTTCATGTAGTACGCGACATATTTTTCGAGCGCCTTCTGTACTCCAAAGTCACGAGTTGCACGAACGAGAGCTTGTGCACCAAGACTCTCTACCAATTCCCTATCTGCTTCAAGTTCGAGTAGTTTCTTGGCAAAATCATTCACCTGCCCTACTCCACACAAGTAGCCTGTGGTACCGTGTTGCATAAATTCTTTGATGCCGCCAGCACGAGTCGCTAGGACAGGCTTGCCGTAGCTCATCGTCTCAAGTATCGCCATACCAAAGCTCTCTTCGCCTGATGTGTAGAGACCGATATCTGCTGCATTGATATAGTTTTCTATATCCATAATGTTGCGCTTTACGATCACACGATCAGCGATACCGAGTTTTTTGACCAATGCTTCATACGGAGCGAAGTCCCCGCCGGCGAGAACAAGCAGTTTGATCCTTGGGTTCTTTTTCACTTTCGCTATGATCGAAAGAAGATCCGGGATTCGTTTCACCGGACGGAGATTGGACAAATGAATAACCAGAAAATCTGCCGCCGAAACCCCAAGGCTTTTCCGCACGACTTCTTTTGATTTTGTGATTTTTTTAGGATTGTAGAAATTGTGTATGACTTCAATATGCTTTTTTGTTTTTAAAACCTTTTCGGTATCTTTTTTCAAGCTCTCAGATACAGCAGTGACGCCACAGGAGGTCTCAATAGAATATTTGATGACCGGCATGACTCTTTTGTCTCGCGCCAAAAGGGTAATGTCTGTACCGTGAAGTGTCGTGACGACATTTGGAAAATGAAGTCCTTCTTCAAGGGCAAT
This sequence comes from uncultured Candidatus Saccharibacteria bacterium, assembly GCA_964496425.1. Lineage (GTDB taxonomy): Bacteria > Patescibacteriota > Minisyncoccia > Phycocordibacterales > UBA9973 > CAZBZO01. The sequence goes on from CAZBZO010000006.1 coordinate 28,420, forward strand.
GTTTTTAGCGAGGAGTGCAGCGGTGGCATGTGGCACAGCATAATGCACATGCAAAATGTCGAGCGTATATTTCTGGCTGATCTCCACCATTTTTACTGCCAGAGGCAGCGTATAGTCCGGATATTTGAAAAGCTCGTAGCCATTGAAATCTACTTTATGAAAAAATATTCGTGGCTGAGCGAGATCGAGCAAAAACGGTGGATCGTAGCTTATAAAATGCACACTGTGTCCCGCGCGTGCAAGCTCAGCGCCCAACTGGGTTGCAACAATACCCGAGCCGCCGACCGTGGGATAGCACACAATACCGATGCGGAGTTTTGGGTTGCGAGATTTTGAATTTGAGGACATTGAAAATATTTTAAATTAATTCTAGGTAGCGATTCGATTTTTCTAACAAGACGGATTGTGCTAAACATATATGAGGTATTTGGAGTGCAACGGCACGACAACGAAGGGAATTTTCTAGCAAGAAAATGACCGACCTCATATATGTTTTGTACGTGTAGTTTCTAATAGTTCCGCGACGATCCAAGATCTCCGAGATTTTCCACTCTTATAGAATCTGAGGCCCAAAGTCCGACCGCATATTCAACGCCGATTGTAGCTCCGAAATAGCGTGCTTTACTACTCACCAAATTGAGATATTCCCGAGTTTTCATCTGACTCTTATGGCATGACATAGCTTTGACCCAGTCTTCATAGTGAGCGGAAACATCAACAATAATATCTGGCCGTGCATCAAACTCTGCGCTTGATGGATAAAAATAAAGCGCATCAATAGCATGCACAGGAATATTTTTAATTTCTTCTAGTCCACCATAGCGGGCAAGGCGTGCAGCATCACGTACTGTTTCTGCGACCGCGCGATGGTCAGGATGTTGGTTTGCCATAAGGGATGGCGCAAGTACGATGTCGGGTTGGTATACGCGAATGATTTCCGCCAAACGAATTCTGTTCTCAGGTGTGTTTAGGATATGGCAATCCCCTCCCATGTCGATACATTCTATTTCAGCGCCGATGAATTTTGCCGCCGCTTCTGCCTCAGCTTTGCGGCTCTCTGGCGTACCGTTTGTACCTGCTTCTCCAAGCGAGCCGATGACTATTTTCACCTGGGCGCCATTCTTTATTTCCTTGATCAAAAGCCCTCCACAGCCAAATTCCACATCGTCCGGATGCGCCCCAAATGCTAGGATTTTTTTAGTTTGTTGTTTCATATATTTAAGCAAAGCTAGTATAGCAGAAAATGAGATTTTAGGGTTTGAGGCTATTTAAAAAAGTTTTCTCTTCCCTTTCATTACGCAAAATAACAACTTTCTTATTATTGGAATACCCCAGCACTTTCTCTCTAATTTCTTTTGTTGGATACTTCCAAATAAATTTGATTAAATTCCAATGTAATTGTTCTTTGTGACTCTCTGGCATATCTGGTCGTCGTCGACGATGATATTTTATTCGTCTCCATAGCAGTCTCCAGTAAATAACTAATTTAGAAAATTCAAAATAGATTATCATGTCAGCCGCAGAAAGTCGCATATCAAAGGACTTTGATTTCATATAATTACCATCAATAATCCATTGAGCCCCTTTCATCATTTCTTCTTGTTGTGCAATAAAATTATCTTGCGTAATACCACCTTTTTCAACCCAAAAAATCTTATCCAAATGATAGACCGGGATATTTAAGATACTCCCTATTTTATTAGCAAGTGTAGTTTTGCCCGAACCAGGGCAGCCGACAATTGCGATTTTGCGTGGCGTAAACATGTTAAATAGTGGTTGGAATATAAGCGAGGTCTTGTTGATCGATCGCATCTCGCTCAACAAATGTGACGTCTGGAAACTCATCTTTTTTCAAATACCCACCTTCGCCGACACCAGATACATAATGCGTCGCATGAAGGACCGACTGCATCCAAGCAAAGCGCTCTTCACGACCGGGATTTTTTTGCCATTTTTCGATAGTCTGGGGCATAGGAATCGTAAAATAGTTACCACCGCCTTCATGGAGTCGCAGTGCGCCTTCGTGGAGCTCCGCTCGCACGATTTCGCCTTCATAGGACACATCCGCGTAGTATTCTGTCTGCACAATGGCATTCATGCGAATATCTCTGTCGCTCGAACGTACCACTTCAATACCGTCGAGTAACCCCATTTTTTCATAGAGCGAGAGACAAAAGTCAGCAACCGTCGTCGCTTTGACGCTTGCGAACATTTCAACTAATCTTTTATCGACATAGCGCGGGAGCTTGCGTATCATATCTTCCTGCCAGCCCGCAGCGATTTTTTTTATATACAACGGTGAATATTTTTTCTCAATTTTATTGTCTACTAGGAAATTGAGTCGGACTTCTTTTTTAGTTTCCGGATCGATGAATGTTGTAATCGTTTCTTTGTAGTCTGCATCAGAGTCATGGTAGAAGAAAACAATTCTCCCACCGATCTCTTTTTGCAATCTTCGCGCCGTCTCTATCTTGGCATACAAATACCGCTTCGGAAAAAATCCGTTGGGTTGTTGACCGAAAGCGATAATGGGGGAAGACATAGATTTAATAAAAATTATACACAAGATGCAATTAAACCAGAATCGTCGAGGCTGAGATTTTTGGGATGCTTGTGAGGCTGGCGAGCCGAGCACGAGGAATTTTTCACCAGAAAAATATCCGTCTTCCCAGAAATCTTTGCCGAGTAAGATCTTACACCCGCTCGCCGATCTGCTGACGCCACATAGCATAGTAGAGTCCTTTAGCTTCCAGAAGCTCGGCATGCGCGCCATGCTCAACAATTTTTCCTTTTTCCAGCACATAGATACGATCAGCGTGCATGATCGTCGATAGCCGGTGCGCGATCAAGACACTGACTCGAGTACTTCCCGCTGACACGTCACGGATAGTTTTGGTGATCTCTTCTTCGGTGATCGAGTCAAGTGAGCTTGTCGCTTCATCAAAAACCAAAATCGTCGGTTTGCGCAAAAGCGCCCGCGCGATCGAAAGACGTTGCTTTTCACCACCAGAAACTTTCACGCCACCTTCCCCGATCACCGTATCAAGACCTGACCCGCCGCGGGAAAGGAGATTTTGGCATTGAGCTTGTGTCAGTGCGAGCAGACATTCCTCGTCGGTTGCTTTTGGATTGACGAAAAGCAAGTTTTCACGAATGGTGCCAGCAAAGAGCTGAGTATCCTGAGTGACAAATCCAAACTGCGCACGCAGAGTATTGAGATCTAGATCTTTCATCGACACATCATTGAAAAATACTCCACCCGTAAGTGGCTCATAGAGCCCGACCAATAGCTTTACCAAGCTCGTCTTGCCCGAACCTGAGGGTCCCACAAAAGCGATCGTCTCGCCGCTTTTGGCCTCAAAACTAATATGCTCAAGTGCATGAGTCTTTCCGCTTTTGTATCCAAAGGAGACATCGCGAAATTCAAGTTTTCCGATTTTATCCATAGGAGTAGCATTTTCCGGCGTAGGCTCGACGGGCATATGCATAATCTCTTCAAATTTTTTGAGCGCGACTTCGGCTTCGCGGTAGTTGTTGATGACGTTGCCGAGCTCTTGCAGTGGCCCAAATATAAAGAAGGAGTAAATATAGAGTGAGAAAAATTGTCCGAAGGTCACCGTGCGATTGAACACCAAATACAAAAGAAATGCCAAGACGAGTGTGCGCATGAGATTGATCATGGTGCCTTGTACAAAACTAATACTCCGGATATAACGGAGCTTTTTGAGTTCAAGTTTGAGAATCTTCTCCGTGGTTGCGTTTAGCCGGCTGATCTCCTGCCCCACCAGTCCGAGACTTTTCACCAGCTCAATATTGCGCAGACTTTCAGTCGTAGCTCCGGCAAGCGCAGTCGTTTCCGCCAAAATGATGTTTTGAATCCGCTTTACTTTTGAAGTCAAAAAATATGAAAGCCCGCCGATGATCGGTATGGTAAGCGCATACACGAGAGCGACGCCCCAATAAATCGTAAACGCATAAATCGAAACAAAAATAAATCCAATGATCGACACGAAAGCCACGTTGATAAAAGCGTTGACGAAGGTCTCGCTTGATGTGCGTACTTTCTGAAGCGTGCCCAAAGTCTCCCCGCTTCGCTGATCTTCAAAGACTTCGTACGGCAAGGCCAAAGAGTGCTCGATGCCGTCGTTGTATATTTTGGCACCTGTGCGCTGAGTGACCGTGTTTAGATAATAATCCTGAAAATTCTTGGCGACGCGGGATACAAAGGCGACGCCGACTGCCATCAAAAGTAAATACGACACTCCGCGAATAAATTCACTTAAGGTATACGTATCAAACTTCGTGGCATAGTCGTCGATGATATGACGAAAAATCAAAGGATCCAGAAGCGAAAAGGTCTGATTGATAGCAGCCAGCAAAAGGACGAGTAGGCAGAGCTTCCAATGATGTTTGAGGTATTTGAGGAGGATTTTCATAGGGTATTGAGGTGGCATTATAACACATTGCTACCAGCTCGTTTAAATTTAAATTGACAATAGGAAAAATATAAGGTATTATGAAAAAAACCTGCGCTATTGCATTCACATCTAAATAATTTCGGAAATGGAACATACTAAGAATAATTCACATAACCAGAAAGAAAATTTTGGAACATGGGAAGATGTCCCCGACGCTCGTCTTGGTAAAATGAAACTTTCCCCTGGCGTAATAATTAAGCGGCATGCACATAAGGGAAGAGAATATGAGATCATGAGAATGAAATATAATCATGAGCGCAAAAACTGGAAAATTTATACTATGAACCCGGAGGGAAAAGTTAAAGTATTTCTTACTTCGTGGCTTTTAAATGAAATACCAGTGGTAGAATTAATTTACCCTGACGCCGTGGAAGGTGGTGGAGAGGAATATGAAACATATGTACCTACTGAATAATCCAGAGTGAGAAATTTTTAAACAAACAGCCATTGCGATATTCGCAATGGCCTTTATTTTTGAAAGTTGAAATAAAGTATTAAAGGTCTCTGTGAGATATCAACACTCAGTCTAGATCAATGACCGTAATACTGTATGGCTTGAGTGTCATACCATTTTCCAAAAGCACGGTTCCTTTTTCGAGTTTGGCTGAAACTGGAGCGATAGCACCTTGCGTGGTCTTAAAATGAGAATATGCAGGAGAACTCCCGATCGATCCGTAAGGTTTTTCACTCCATAGCGAAGTAGAATTCTTTGCTCCACTTTGAAGCTCGCCGTTCACACTTACACTTTTGATCGCCCGCTCTGGGCCATTATTGTAAATGTAGAGTCTCATCGTATCGCTTGTGACGGTGATCGCATCCAGTCCGTCAATCGTACTTCCGAGTTGGGTTTTTATAAAAAGCGGATTTGCGGAGGCAAACACTGGCTTTAGCATTTCATACGCCACTCCTGGTACCCGTTTTACAAATGACCGCGAGCCATCAGTGCCAATAAAACTCGGATCGATCTCAAATAGTCCATCGGCTTGCTCGTACGGGCTGACAGCGTTTTCATTGACGAGAAAAATCGCGGAATTAACGAAATTGTTGTGCGTGCTGTTGAATTTAAGAATTTCAAACAAGAAATTCCAAATCATAACACCGTGAAGCATGGTATGGGCACCATAACCACCGCGCTGAAGACTGAGTCCATACTGGCCAAGATGCATTTTGATGCTCGGCATTTCTTTGGCATAGGTGGAAAGTCTAGGCAACAAGGTGTCGCGAAGACTCGCCGAGAGCTGCGGACGAATTTCAGCAAAGTATTCATCTATCGAGGTCTTACTCGAGCGTCCGTCGAGCCAAGCGTACTGACTAAATTCTGCCACTCCATGATCGCGGGCCCAGGCATACACATCAGCATTGTTCCAACTCGGCGTCGAATGGTCCGCCATATTCACCACCATAGGTGGGAGCGGTGAATAGTGGCTTTTTAAATACGCATAAAATTCATCGAGCTTGGCGATATATTGGTCTGATGTCAGGGCGCCACCGATACCAGTCGATACTTCTTGACCAAAACGAAGCTTGTATGATCCGATGCCATGGGATTTGATCGAATCAATAAAGACTCCCATTTCTTCTGGTGTACCATGAATAATATTGGCAGTAAACACAAAGGTTTGATCGTGATTTTCTACATACTTGGCAGTTGCATCCCAAAAATCCACGCCGGTGTCATTAATCTTTTTTTGTAAATTGTATGCCCCTGAAGTGCTGTTGGTGTAATGAAAAATTTCATCGAGATTGGCACCCATGCCGACGACCGGTGCGCCAGTAGCTTTCGCCGGCCAACCAGAAAGTGCGATCGGATGAATCCAGCGATCTTCGGCGCCTGCTGTGTAGGCCCCGCTAGTAAACCCAACCTCTTGGATCATCGTATTCCAAAGTGGATTGGCACTAAAATCATTAAAATCTTTTCCAATATTATTGAGCGCCACACCAAAGAGATCTTTGGCGATTGGTGTCTCTCCTGCAGTAATGATGTTGATGGTCACGCCACCTGAAGTATCCATGCTCGGTGTAAGTATGGTATCGCTTCCGCCCGTGAGGTCAGTACGTGAATTGGTGTCTCCTGTACGGCTTGATCGTTCACTTCCAGTACGAGTGGCAAATTGATACACAAAAAATCCTATTACAAGGACTGCGATGATAGCCAGAGCGAGGAGTATGTATTTTTTAGAAATAGGTGGCATGGAAGTACACTTCTAGTATACACCAAATTTATTATTTGAATTTCAAAACAAAAGACGCCATTTAGGCGTCGGAGTCCTATAAGGTGGACCAAATTTCTGCACTTCCGAACTACTCCGAGATCATCATTTAATACAAGAAAGTATCTATGATTTAAAAACGTTCTTACCTCACTCTTCGGTAACAGCTATTGAGTCAAAGACAAAGGAGAATGAACAGAAGAAAGCACTCACTGATCTTGGTGAGGATTTGCCATTTCTGGGTAGATTCCCGTCCTTATAACCACCACACCTTAACTATTTTGTTACATATGCCAATACCAAACAAATTACGAGAAGCACGGAAACTTAATAATCTTACCCAGGAAGCGGTTGCGAAAGAATTAGGGCTTACTGACACAGGTCAGATATCAAAGTGGGAGAAAGGACGAGGATATCCGCATGTGCTGACTCTTTTTAAGCTCTGTGTACTCTATGGCGTGTATCCGCATCAGGTGTATGGGGAGGTGTTAAAAAATATTAAAGAGAAAAGTAAAGAGTGATAGGAAAACTTAAAATCTCAATAATTCAAAAACTTTTACCTGTATATATCCACTCTTGCGCATACCCCTCGGGGGGTATATACTCAGATTATGCAAACAAATAAAGCAAAACTTACTCGGAGGTTAAAAATACTAGAGGGTCAAGTCCGAGGGATACAAAATATGGTTGAAAAGAACGCCTATTGTATTGATATCATAACTCAAACGTCAGCTATTAAGCAAGGTCTGTCACGGGTCGAGGACGAATTGCTAGAAAGTCATCTCGGCCACTGTCTTGTAAATCAAATTAAAAAAGGACAAACTGACAAAGCCACTAAAGAGATATTAAAAGTTTATCAGCTTAAACGAAAATAATTTATGCATCACACCAAAACTTACAAAGTAAAAGGAATGCATTGTGCCTCCTGTGCAGGCATCATTGAGAAGACCTTCAAAAAGACAGAGGGGGTTCATTCTGTGGAAGTGAATTATGGAACTGAAACTGCCAAGATTGCTTTTGATGAAGCAAAAACAAATCCACATCATCTATCCGAAAAAATAGAAAAGCTCGGTTATTCTCTTGTCGTTCCTACCGCAGAAGAAATGGGGATGTCCGCTAGTGAACACGCAGGACACCTCGGGTTGAACCAATCAAAAAAAGAAAAGTTGGCAGAGATTTCTGATATGAAGAAAAAAGTTATGTCTGTGATACCTTTAGCTGTTTTCAGTATATTTTTAATGAGCTGGGATATTTTAGCTCAATTTAATTTCGTTACTGAAGCTCCCTATGTTTGGAAGGAGTTTTTTCATCATTTGCTGCCCGTATTTGCTACTTATACTCTGTTTGTAGTAGGTAAACCTTATCTTCTTGGTATGTATCGTTTCTTCCGATATGGCAAAGCTAATATGGACACCTTGATTGGTATTGGTACTTCTGTTGCCTTTCTATATAGCTTTATTGTAACTGCTTTTGAAGAAAACCTCAGACCTTTTATTAATGTAGAGCATTCTTATTACGATGTAGCAATTGTTGTGATTGCTTTCATAACTCTAGGAAAATATCTTGAAGCTCGTTCAAAAGTAAAGACAGGAGATGCAATAGAAAAACTTCTTAACCTTCAAGCCAAGACGGCACTTGTTATTCGTGATGGAAAAGAAATTGAAGTTCCTATAACCCAAGTAGTTCACGGAGATTTAATTGTGGTAAAGCCAGCTGGTAAAATCCCTGTTGATGGAGTTATCACGGAGGGCAGTTCCTACATTGATGAAGCTATGGTTACAGGAGAGCCAATGCCTATTGAAAAGAATGTTGGAGATGCAGTAGTCGCAGGAACTATTAATACCACTGGCTCATTTACTTTCAAGGCAACAAAAGTTGGTTCTGAAACCTTTCTAGCAAATATCATTAAAATGGTTCAAGAAGCTCAAGGTAGTCGTGCTCCGATACAAGCTCTTGCCGACAAAATATCAAGCGTATTTGTCCCTATTGTTTTAGTTCTAGCAGTTCTTTCTCTTGCTATATGGCTTCTCGTTGGAACATACTATCTCGGTTTCTCACAGGCACTTTCCAATGGACTGGTCTCTTTTGTGGGTATTCTTGTTATCGCTTGCCCTTGTGCTCTAGGGCTTGCTACGCCGACCGCAATCATAGTAGGTGTTGGCAAAGGTGCTAAGGAAGGTATTCTTATCAAAGATGCAGGAACATTGGAGAAACTTCATAAAGTAAATACTGTTGTAGTCGATAAAACAGGCACACTTACAAAAGGAAAACCAGAGTTAGTATATATTAAAAATATTTCTGATAAAAAAGATGAGGACCTAATTGCAATCTTGGCAACATTAGAAAAGAAATCTGAACATCCTATTGCACACGCTATCGTTTCTTATGCCAATGAACATAAAATAAATCTTTTCTCCGTAGATAACTTTGAAGCAATTAAGGGTAAAGGATTAAAAGGTGTTATTTCTAATACAGAATACTATGCTGGGAATGCGAAACTGATAACAGACCTAAAGCTATCATTAGACATTAAATCTATTGAGAAAGAAACCACTGAAGGTAATACTCCTATCATTCTAGCCACGAAAGAAAAGATACTAGGAATAATACTTGTTGCTGATGCAATAAAGCCCGAAGCAAAAGAAGCTGTTACTAACTTACACAAGCTAGGTATTAAAGTTGTGATGCTCACTGGAGATAATAAAAATACTGCAAAGTATATCGGGGAACAGGTTGGTATTGATGAAGTGTTTGCCGAAGTTATGCCAGAAGATAAGCTAAAGAAAATTAAAGAGCTACAAGCACAAGGGAGGATAGTAGCTATGGCAGGAGATGGTGTAAATGATGCACCAGCCCTTGCTCAAGCGGATGTAGGCATAGCTATGGCAACAGGGACAGATGTAGCTATTGAAAGTGCGGGTATCACACTACTTCACGGAGATATAAGTAAACTTGTAAAAGCGGTCCACTTATCAAAATTAACAATGCGAGGCATTAAGCAAAACCTATTCTGGGCGTTCTTCTATAACATTGTCGGTATACCGCTTGCAGGAGGGCTCTTCTATCCGATATTCGGTTGGCTTCTCAATCCCATCTTCGCAGGTTTTGCAATGGCCCTTTCCAGCGTGTCCGTTGTCGGGAACTCGCTTCGCTTAAAAGCGAAAAAATTATAAACAATAATAAAATAATTTATGAAAATATCAAAAGTATTACATATCGTTAGTGTCGCAGTTGGTTTTATTGGGGTCATCTCATTTCTAGCATCAGTGCTGGGCGGGGCTGATAACAGCGTGTTTGGGGTTACAAAAGTAGATGCATTGCTTTGTAGCGGTATTCTAATTCTTATAGCAACTTGGACACAAATCGGAGCCATCCATCACATAATGCTTGAGAAAACAGGAGAAATCGTATAAGCATTCATAACTATGAAAACATACACATTCAATGTCTCAGGAACTCATTGTGCATCGTGCAAAATCTTAATTGAAGATATTTTGAACGAGCAGGATTTTATTAAAAAATCAAAAGTGGATTTGAAGAAGGAAACCGTAGATATTGAAACTGATAGCAATGTTGATGCGAGTGAGATGGCTGGTATCCTAACTAATAAAATACAATCTCACGGCTACGTTCTTTCAACGGAGAAAATAGCAGCCCAAAAAGAAAGCGATGGGGTTATATGGAAAGCTCTGCCTATTGGTTTAGCTTTTCTGATACTCTTTTTCCTTTTGCAAAAATCTGGCATCCTTAACATTGGGCTTGGGAGCAAAACAACTCCCACGACCAGTTTTATTATTGGGCTTATTGCTTCCGTTTCTTCTTGTCTCGCCATTGTGGGTGGACTTGTTCTATCTCTTTCCGCAAAAGTTTCAGAGGATAATGTGAGCGACAAAAAGAACTTTATACTTTTTCACATTGGGCGACTTTTCGGCTTTGCAGTGTTAGGAGGTGTATTAGGAGCCTTAGGACAAGCTATTGGTATCAATTTTACTTTTACTGCGATATTAGGAATTATTGCATCATTAGTAATGTTGCTCTTAGGCCTTAGTTTAACAGGAGTATTTACTAAAAATCACATAACCCTACCTTCTAACATCTTCAACTTCTTCAGGAAAATAGAACACAAAACTCTTACTCCAATTTTGATTGGATTTGGAACATTCTTTCTACCGTGTGGATTTACTCAAGCAATGCAGGTTGCATCTCTTTCTAGCGGGTCATTCCTTTCAGGTATGCTTATTATGTTTGCTTTTGCTCTAGGCACTTTACCAATGCTGGCACTTCTATCATTTGGTTCGGCATCATTTGCTCACGGAAGGCACGCTCCTTTATTTTTCAAATCTGCGGGAGTAGTAGTTATTGGGCTTGGTATGTTTGCATTACTCTCGGGTCTAGCAGGTTTAGGTATTATCAATCCTTTATTTAATATATAATTACTTAATGAATAAAACAGTTTCAATCGTCCTAACTCTCGGCCTAGTGATAGCTTTAGGAATAGTATTTCTAGGGGGTGGCTTCAAATCCCAAGAAACGACACGGCAAAATGTTGAACTTAAGGATGGTGTTCAATTCATAACTATCAATGCTAAAGGTGGATATACTCCAACAAAAAGTATCGCTAAATCTGATATTCCTACAATACTTCGATTTGATACTAATGGAACTTTTGACTGTTCCTCTTCCGTCCGTATCCCTAGTATGAATATAAGTAAAATGCTTCCTCAAAGTGGTAGCACAGACATTGATTTGGGAAATCCCAAACTCGGCACGCTTCAAGGAACTTGCGGAATGGGTATGTATTCTTTTGAGATTGAGTTTCTGAGTTAATTTAATATTAAGCATTTATTTCTTCAATAAACCTAGACACCTTAATAGCGGATTGCAACATGGGGAAAGTATAGCAAGTATTAGTATACCCAATTTGCAAAGAGGATAATCATTTATTGCCACCTATAGCAATTTCTCCTCCCTTATAATTTTTGCAAGTTCTATTTACACTTCATGAATGAGCATTCCAAATGATTTAAAAAACTGCCGGAAGGCATGCGGGTTAACTCAAGTTGAAGTAGCCAAGAAGTTAGGGTTCCATAGCTCAGATCGAATTTCTAAATGGGAATACGGACAGATGTATCCGCACATGGTTAATCTGCTAAAACTTTCGATCATTTATGACAGAAGACCGGAGGAGCTGTATCCGGAGCTTCTCTGGAACTTGCGTTTAGAAATGACTCCTAAACCAGTCTATTCTCCTGTTCCCTTCTCTCCTCCACCAGATGTTTCTCCAGATCCTCTGGTAATATCCCTTCAGGAATAATACATGCTCAGATAGGCAAAGACTTAGCAACAAATGATGGCTATGGTCTGCAATTACGATTTCTATTTACTAATAACTAACTATAGAATAAAAAGAAGATATCTGTTATTGTTTAAAATATAAATGGAGACATGGCCAAGCCCAAAATCTAAACATGAACTGAAGGAGCAGATAAAAGATACTAATAAAGTTCTTGCTGTACCGATTTCTTCTGCGTCAATAAATAAAGAGTTACGGAAACTAACAACCGAAGAAATTAAAGAAAAGTATACTGAAAGGTATGAAGTATATTTGAGAATTCTTCGTGCACAAAAGAATAATCAAGAAATATCAGAAGAAGATATACTTAACACCCAGAAATGGATTGAGTCACTAAACAATCTTGATCGATATATTGATTCTCATCAAAATAGGCAAGAAAAAAGAATATTGCGAGAAAAACAGTTTACTGTTTTTGAAAATGTAAGAAAATCATTAGAACAGGGTAAAAAGGAAGGATATATTAAACTTCCAACTGGTGTTGGGAAAACAGTACTGTTTTCCCAGATTGTTGAGTCTCTAGGCACAAAAACACTTATTTGTGTTCCATCGAAAATTCTCGTTACCCAAACTGGAGAGAAACTTGAAGAATTTACTGATGTAGAATTTGGAAAATATTTCCAGCATGAAAAAGATTTCTCAAAAGATGTTACTATAATCACATATCAGTCACTTATCAACGGAATTGAGAAGGGTATTATTAATCCCAAAGACTATGGGGCAATCATCTTGGATGAAGTGCACAAAGCCTTAGGTGGAAAAACTTCTGAGGCAATAAATAAATTTAATTGTATTAAACTCGGTTTCACCGCGACTCCACAATACACTGATAAAAATGTAAGCGAACTCCTTGAGCACGAGATTCATAGTATGAGTATTGCAGAAGGCGTAAATGGTGGTCTCATAAATCGCTTTAAATCTATCTTTGCCCATACAGAAGTTGATCTTTCAAAAGTTAAAATCAAACAGGGTGAATATGATCAAGATGAGCTTGAAAAGGCGGTCAACATACAAGCCAGAAATCTTTCAGCAGTTCAACTCTATAAAGAAATGTTCGTGGGACAAAGTGCTATAGCTTATTGTTCAGGAGTTACTCACGCTAAAGATATGGCTGATCTTTTTAATAAATATGGCGTATCTGCAGCTGCAATAACTGGAACAACATCTCAAGGAGATAGAGAGATAATTCTCAAAAAATATCATGCCGGAGAAATCAAAGTTTTATGTAATGCAAAAGTACTTATAGAGGGTTTTGACGAGCCTCACGCAAGTGTAGCTCTTAATCTCCATCCGACGCTCTCAAAGGTTAACGCAGAACAACGCGCGGGCCGTGTTTTACGTCTCGATAATGACAATCCTGAAAAATGGGCTTATGTTGTTGATTTTATTGACAAAAATGCGAGAAAACCACAAGTCACATTTCCAGAAATTGCTGGAGCTAGTGAACTTAGTTCTGATATAGAGCCAGGTGCGGAATCTCGTGATGGAAGTAGTAGAGAACATCTCTTAGGTAACAATAAAATCCCCGAAATCCAAGGATTAAGAATAATTCTTGATACACAAGAGGTAATGCGCATGAGTGAACAAGGCGTTCTTGCTAGAGAAGCAAGCGAAAGCAAGAGGTGGGTTTTTGAAAAGCTCAAAAGAGAGGTTCAGGGAAAAGGAGTCAAGAGTCCAAAAGAATATGAAGCCCTGCGCCAAAAATATAAATGGCTTTCGTCACGAAATCTTTTACTTAGACCTGAATTTAAAGGCTGGGATGATTTTTTAGATGGCAAAAAACTTTTTCAGAACTTAAAAAAAGAGGTGCAAGAAAAAGGAATTAAAACTTCTGGCGAATATGCTCGTAATTCGCCCAAATATCATTGGCCCTCATTAGCTACTCTTATGAGTAAATCTGAATTTAAAGGCTGGGATGATTTTTTAGATCGTGATCTTGAGGCGAAAGCACTGCAAAAGCAGAAATATTTTGATCAGTTAAAAAAAGAGGTAAAAGAAAAAAATATTAGCTCTTCTACTCAATATGCAGCAGTTGCAAAGATTTATAAATGGCCGGCTCTAACTACACTTGCGGCCTTTCCAATGTTTAAGGATTGGGATGATTTTCTGGGAAGAGAAAAATTTAATTTTGAAAAGTTTAAATTGGAAGTACAAGCAAAAGGCATTAAATCATCTACAGAATATATAGATGTTTCGCCCGAAAACAAGTGGCCAAATTTCTCTACCCTTATTAAAAACCCGAAATTTATCAGCTGGGATGATTTTCTAGGAAGGGAAAAGAAATTATGGACAACTTATGAAGACTTAAAAAAAATGGTGCGGGAAATGGAAGTCCAGAATCCTTACCAATATAGCAGATTGCAACCAAAGTATCGCTGGCCTTCAAAGGAAGCTCTTATAAAGAAACCGGAATTTACAAACTGGGGAGATTTCTTGGGAATTGAAAATATGAAAGAATGGACGGTAGATGAACTAAAAAAAGTCGTTAATGAGACAAATATAAAATCTACACACCAGTATCAAAAAATAAGTTCTATAAAAAAGTGGCCTGATTTTTCAACCGTTAAAAAGATGGCTGGATTCAGAGATTGGAATGATTTTTTTGATACTGAACCAAAAAAAGCCTGGACTCTCAGTGAATTAAAAAAAGAATTAATAGGAAAGAATGTGACCACCAAAGGAAAATACAAATTGCTCTCACCCAAATTAGGATGGCTGGATCACAGAAAAGTTGAAAAGCTTCCCGGCTTTTCAAGTTGGGATGAATTCCTCTCTTAAGACTATCTTTAAAAATCATTATTTCGAAGGCATATCTGCTTTCGAACCCTCTATATTAACAATTGTTCAAACGACTGACTATTGCAATGTATAATCGCTATGCTCTGTAATTACGATTATTGTCACAAATAACAGGTTCGAGTCCTACTGGGTCATAAAACCTTTTTTGTGAAAAATAGAGAACAAAAAAAGCCTTGATACTAAAGGCTTTGTTATTACTACCATAGGTGGACCGTACAGGACTCGAACCTGCCACCCCCTCATTGCAAATAATTCGACCGAAGTTAAATCAATGAAAAGCGTTGGAAATAAAGGTTAAAATGTGAATTTGAAAAAGAATTTGTACCCGTCTATGTGCACCTGTTTAAGAATTAAACATGCAGGAAAATCTAATACTGCAGATCGCAATAATTAAATTAATAAACTGACCGACGTAGTTAATGATATTCCTTTCAAGAAAATTATCAATACTCTATAAAATAAAAGAGCCTCCGTTTGGCGGAGGCTCTTTTAGACTTTTTTGTTTAAAGGAAAGCTATCCTTGTTGAACTACTGTGACCATCGTTATAACCAATATCTTCACTATTGATATATAGATGGTTATGAGAAGCATCTCGAACAACTGTTGCCAGGTATAGATCATTGTGATTGCGCCAGCGTTCAATTTCGTAATACACAGATATTATTGACCTTCTTTTATCAATCTGACCCGAAAGTATTGCCGATTTAATGATTGAAAATGCCTGATACGGTGTATATATCTTCTTTATTCCGCACTTCTCAGCTTCGGCAAGAGTCATGGGGTGAGTGTAATATAAACTGTTCGGCCCCTCTCTTTCTTCTTTTGTGTTGTAAATAGAATAGAGATTTGTGTTGAATGGAAGAAAGCTTTTCATCGTGCTTCCAGAAGGAAATATGGTTCTCCAAATATGCTTTGGCGTTAAACTGAAATCAGGTATTTCCCAACCTCGTCCCAGTTCATACTCATTTACTTCTTCCCAGAAGGCTGCCATATTTTTCTTAGTAACTTTAAGTTTTGCATTCGGGGAAGGAACTTCAAAAGTACTGGTCTTTTTAAATATCGTTGAACCTATGTCCCCTTTCTTTCGAAAGTCGGCAAGAAATTTTAGCAACTGGTTTCTTTCTGTTTCGGGGTATTCTGTGTTAGCAACGAGCTTTAGTAAGTCATTCTTCAAGTTTATTTTTTGCATGTTCTTTGTTTTTTGGTTTCTATAAAAGAGTGGGGCTAGGTCCCTACTATAGAAACCAAAAAACATCTGAAAAACTGCTTTCTGTTTATAGTAATACAAATATTTACTTTGTCAAACGCCAATTTCAATTACGCTAGTCGCTATTCACAACCCCAACCATCACCATCACGATCTAATCCATATTCGTCATATCCCAAAACCCGGACTTGTCCGGTATAGTTTGGACCATTTCCGGATCCACCTGCACAGTCGTAATCACTCGCGTTGGGTAATAGGCAGCCTGAATAATTTGAATTACATTTTGGCTCTGATACTTTCTTTAGTTGAATTGGGGCCTGTTTAAGTGTCTTGGACTGAGCACTGTCTGAATCAGATAATCCGAAGACAATAATTAATACCAAAATGCCAAGAGATATGATGTATCGCTTCTTTTTATACCAAATTCGTTCTTCCTGGAGACCCTGATCTTGTTGATTCACTACGTCACACTACCACAAAGTATGGGAAATAAAATCGTTGCACGACCCCTCAATATGTTATGGATTTAATAGAGGCAATCTTAGTCCCCAGAAACTTCTTTATCTTCAGATAAAATACTCTCAATTATCTTCATAATTGAAGAAAAATTCTTGAAATCCTCCTTATCTCCATTGTCACACAACCAATCGCAAAGATTAGTTTTTTCTTGTTTGTTCACTTCATATTTTTCCTCTTCAATCTTTTCTTCTGCTCTAATAAGTTTTTTAACTTCCGGAGTGTAGTCAATAAAAGCTTTTTTATAATCCTGAGCCTTTTTTATGGTCTTCTCAGGGAATAGATTTTCTATACCATTTTTAATTAAATTTGTAGAAACAGTTGGAATTGCTCTTTTAAAAACTTTACCTTTTTCCGCAGAGCTTTTATTTGTATCACAATCATAAAGTAACAATATTTTTTGAGGTACTATTTCAGATAATTTTGTATTATAGTGAATCCATATTTTATCCAAACCTCCATAACCATTTGCATCAAAGATCTTCACTTTTTTTAAGATACTTTGTTTACTTAAGAGCTCTGCGGCCTTATTGATATATTTAATATCATGGTCGCCCTCAACAAACAAAATAGGAATTTCAACATCTTCCGTCTTTTTTTTAATTTCTGATTCGTACTTTTCTGTTTCCTTTAAAACCTCGTAGGCTTTTTCAAACTCAGAGAATCTCTCTGTGGTAATAATACGTCCATCTGGCATACTTCTAACTTCGAAACCTTCCTCGCCAAAGACTTTCTTCATTCCTAGTAAAAAAAGTGGGGAATGAGTTGTAAAAATAAATTGAACTTTAGGAAATAAGTTTATAAGTTCGGGTAGTACAAGGTTTTGTAAATCTGTATGTAAATGAACATCTATCTCATCTATAGCTACAATACCTTTTATTTCATTGCAGGCTTTTGGAGGGTTATCTCCGTGACGTATTATATTTATAAAAAGATTCAATAGAACTGATTCGCCCAGAGAAAGATTATCTATACTCGGAATTAATTGTCTTATCGCTTCTCCCCGCAAATCTTGTTCGACAATGCTTACTCTATACCCTCCTCTTGGCCCAATTCCAAATCTTACATCGTCTCTCCTTTTTACCTTTCTTAATATTTCATTGAGATTTTTCCATATCTCTTGATCGAGAGTACCTTGAGAGTTTTTAGAAGAGTTTCTAGTAAAATCCAAAACCAAATCCAATAAGTAAGATTTATTGTCTTTTGTTGCTACTATTATCTCAATATCCTTTCCTAATTGATTTGAGAATCTTCTTTTCTCTTCAAATCTCTGGTAGTCAAAAAATTGTTTATTCTTCCAAAAAGGTTCCTCGTATCTATATGCTGGCTGGTAAAAATGTACTCCTGACAACCACTCAGCTTGTAAATTTTTCTTTTGTTCTTTCTTTATTGAAGTAGTTACTTTTTGGTTTCCGTCTTTATTGTTTGGTGATAAAACAAAATCTGGAATAAGTTTTACAACATCTTCCTTTTTAACATCACCCATTATGTCGAGGTACTCTATTTTATTTTTTTCTTCGTTAATAAAAACTAAAGCAGAAAAGCCTTTATTTTTCCCTGATTGTAAGTTTAAACCACCAGACATTTTATAATAATTCTTACTTAAGCCATCTGTTTTCCCAACATCATCAAAGAGACCACTTCCAATCTCATAGAAACTGTCTATAATTTGGGATTGTAAAATAGTTTTTCCGGACCCATTTTCTCCCACAAAAATTATTGGTTTCGGGTTTCCATTTTCATCAAAAGGCAATTCAACAGAGAGCTGGTCTATAGGCCCTATGTTCTCCATGGTTATATTCTTTAAATACATGTCCGAATAATACTACTTTCATAACCTTTGCTCAATAAGCCTTTATTTCATTCAGTTGGTTTATTAACTAAATTGGTTAAAACTTCACCCTACAATGTCAGTGGCTCTTTTGATTGTTTCTTAAAAAGAGCGATTTCAATTGTTTAAAGATTTTTACTACCTGTTTAAGGATTATGGTGGTGGCAAAAAGTGACAAAAAAGCAGGAATAAAATACTAAATACTCAGAAAAGCGTTGCAGCATCTACACATTTTAAAACTTTTTATTTAGAAATTATTTATAATTTAAAAATTACCTAGACCACCTCTTTTACTATAAGGTGCTTGACGTAGCAAAAAAGGTGACTCGAAAGTCACCTTTTTTCTATTTGAGCCTTATTTTATAAGGATACCAGTGGACCGTACAGGACTCGAACCTGCCACCCCCTCATTGCAAATGAGGTGCTCTACCAGATGAGCTAACGGCCCGTTATTCAATTACAAATTACTAATTAAAAATTACGAATTAGAATTCTTATCCAACTCATAATTCATAACTCGTCAGTCGTAATTTCCCTATATTACCTTATTTTTTCCCAATTGCAACTCCCACTAAATGGTCTACGAGATGATTGATGTTTGCTCCGACGCGGGCAAGAGCATGGGAGAAATAGCCATGCTCATGGAGGTGCGGCAAAGTATCGACTTCGAGTATATAGCGGCCTTTCGGGCTTTCCACAAGCTCAATGAGGCCATAGTGTCGCAAACCAAAGTGGCCAAAGAGCGTACGACCGATCTCCTGGAGCTCGCGCTCTGATATGTGCGTGCCGACAGGTATGAAAGAATGTTCTCCCTTTTGCCTGGTCTCTGAGT
This sequence comes from uncultured Candidatus Saccharibacteria bacterium, assembly GCA_964496425.1. Classification (GTDB taxonomy): domain Bacteria; phylum Patescibacteriota; class Minisyncoccia; order Phycocordibacterales; family UBA9973; genus CAZBZO01. The sequence continues at coordinate 47,647 of CAZBZO010000006.1, forward strand.
CCCAGATTTTGCCCGGCTTTTTGATCTCGCTTGGCAAAAGATGATAGAGCTGTTCGCCTCGAAAACCCTCGATCATCCCGATCGTAATCTCCCGTCCAGGAATATATTCTTCCACTATCATATCCCCTCCTTCCCGACTCGCTTCTGCCAGTGCGCCGACCAATTCGCCAAATGTCTGCACGTACTGGACGCCGCGGGAGCCGGTGCCTGACTTCGGTTTTATCACCCATGGCGGCGGCATCGCATCAAAAATCTTTTTAGCTGTTTGAAATAAATAATCCTTAAAATCTTCTTCTGTATCAAATGATGTCTGCGGCAAGACCAGCATATCGGGAGTTTTGAGGCCAAGCTTGGTGAATTCTTCTTTGGACAAAAGTTTGTTCATAGCCAAAGCAGATCCAAGCGCCGGAGTGCCGACATATGGCAGCCCCATATCTTCAAGCATGCGTGAAAGCGTCCCGTCTTCTCCGATGCCATGGAGCGCATTCCAAAACACATCCACTTGGTGGAGCAAGGCATCGCGCGACAGCGGCTGACCGCGCACGTGCCACGTCCCTGCGCGATCAATAAAAATATCTACTGGTATATATTTTTCAGGCATCGAAGAGAGCGCACGCAGAACTTCTGCGCCACTCTTAAGCGATGTTTCATATTCCATACCTTGCCCGCCGCGAAGTACTCCGACTCGTATCATGGAGTAAGTATACCGCAGAGTAAAACAAAAAACACCGCTTTGGTGTTTTTTGTTTTACTGTTTTATTTCTTCAAACTTTTCTTTGCCATGCTTTTGGCTTTTTTCATTGGCTTACCGGCCATCTTTTTCATAGAACCTTTTGCTTTCCCCGCCATACTTTTACCTTTCTTTTTAGCACCGGCTACAACTGTTTTGCCAGTATTTTTAAGTTCTTTGATAAAGCCTGCGAGATCAGCCGCACTGACTTCTTTCATTTCGCTGTACTTATCCCCAATAGCTTCTACAAGGGCATCATAAGCTTCCATACTTATCTCTTTACCATTTTCGAGCTGTTCCAAAAGTTCACCTTTGGCCTTGAGCATCCAGCCTTTCACCACCTTGCGGTTTTTTTCGCCACGCTTACCTGTAAGCATATAGGTGCCGATTGCTGCTGCTGATATTGCCGCTACTCCCAAACCCATCTTCATTGCACCACTCATACCATCTTTTTTAGACATTTTTTTTGCCATATGTTTCCTCGGCTCGCCGTAGCAAATGCATAGGCGGCTTAAAATTAATTATTAATCGTTTTTACGAATTTTCTTCTTCTCGCGGTGAATAATACCCATGACAGTCGCTACGATACCATCGTGTTTTACTTCCTCGGCTACGGTATCGATCGCTCCCCCAACACTTTCTGCGCTTTCTCGGATGCGCTTCGTGACTGCGGCCACATCGCCTAAGATACGGACAACATAGACCCCGATCACGATCGTGGCAACACCGACAATAGCGACAAAAATGGTTGCGACGAAAAAGAAAATATCTGCGTGTAATATACTCTCCATAGTTTTACTATACCACTAATTGATAAAATTCATATTCATAGGTACTAACGTTTCGCTTTTGATTTTATGACAGTGGTAGATTGAGAAAACTTTTCCCGCGGCGTAGTTTATGAAATGCGATGCCATAGCGATGAGCTTCAGCGTTGGCAAGTAGTATGGCTGACTCTTTGCCTGCGATTGTTTTTTCGTCACCCAAGATATGATCCGGCTTATGACGGGCATTTTTCACGACCGTGGCGACAGGTATTTTGTATTGATAGCGCTTCAGCACTTGCTCGGCCACTTTCTTCTGCGCTTCTGCCCCGTCTACGACGACAAGATCTGGCAATCCCCATTCGCTATGTCGAAAACGTCGGGAAAGCATTTCTTCAAGCGCACCTGTGTCGTTGGCATCGCTTTGAGTGCGGATGATGAATTTACGATATTCTTTTTTATCAGCAATGCCGTTTTCAAGCACGGTCATCACGCCTACCATATTTTTTCCGCTCATATGGGCAATGTCGTAAGCTTCAATACGGTACTTCTTAATGCGACCTTCCTCAAGATTTTCCTCTTTAATAAGCGACACATCGCGAATGTGCTCAAGCGCAAAGATTTGCCGTTTGATCATATCGGCTTGCTCAAATTCTTGTCGCGCTGCATGCGCCATCATATCTTTTTTCAAACTGCGAATAATTTGTCGTTTCTTGCCTTCGAAGAGTAGTTTGATATTTTTTATATTTTTTGAGTAGGCACTCGCTGCCTCTATGTTGGTCACTTCTGGTGTCAGGCCCAGCTGGCGATAAAATTCATACTGATCGCGTTTGGCTGAGCTGGCATCCACAAACGGAAAAATCCGTCTGATAATTTTCAAAGCTTCACGAAGCGCACCGCCTGAAGTAAAGGGTCCGTATGTTTTATCAAGCTTAGTATCAGACGGCACGTGAATAGCAGCCGCATTCCCTTCTTGATATTGTTTCAGGTCATGTCCTCGCACGACAAGAATTTTTGGAAATTGCTCTTTGGTGATGCAAATATAATTCCAACTCTTATCATCTTTTTCACGAGTATTGTAGTACGGCTTATATTTTTTGATGAGACTGGCTTCGAGAATCAAGGCTTCAAGCACGCTGTCGGTCTCCTGCCATTTCAAGCCACTGGCCTTAAACACCATATCGAGAATATGCGGCCCACGAGTCGCGATGAGATCTTTGGCAAAATAGCTTCGTACTCGATCACGGAGCGAAGTGGCTTTGCCGATATAGAGCGTACTGCCTTTGCTTTGGAAATAGTATACGCCCGGCTTGTCAGGCAAATTGAATTTTTTGAGCTGTTTGGTATTCATAATTCTTCACTCTTATAAGATCTGAGTATAACAAAAAGGCTCTAAAATAGTCTTGACTGATTAGTATTTTTAATGTATTATAGTAAAAATTTCATTCACCTCACCTAAATTTTAACAGATGAAAACAACATCGATTCTTTTGATTGTGGCTTTCGCGGCTGCGAGTTTTTATTTTTTTATTAACTCAGCAAGACACAAATGTCCAGAGTTAGCATCACAAGTAGAAAAGCAACAAAGAAAAATAGATTCTTTGGTGAAACAGAAAGATGTTTATTTCACCCAGATCGTAGATTACCAAAAACAAATTCGGCAAAATGACTCTGCTAACGCCGAACATCAAAGACACCACGTAGCGGCACAAAACATGCTGGACCATGCTCACAAGAAAATCAAACCTCAGGTTTCGCCCTGGAATCCTGATTTATAAGAGCATAAGAGTAACTTATCGTTTTAAAAGTATGAGGCAAAACCTCATACTTTTTTATTTTCGTAACACTTTCTTTAAATACTTTCCAGTAAATGATTTTGTATTGTTTGCTACCCCGGCAGGAAAATTTGTCATCGAATGCATTTCAAATTTCCTACGGGGCGAGACGTTACCTATTTTACTTTTTTCTTAGTACCTTCTTTAGGTAGTGTCCCGTAAAGCTCTTTGATGAATTTGCAACTTCCTCCGGTGTACCACGAGCTACGATTTCTCCCCCACCAGAACCGCCTTCGGGACCGATGTCGATAATATAGTCAGCACATTTGATGATGTCGAGGTTGTGCTCGATCAATATCACGGTATTGCCCTTGCCGACGAGTTGATTGAGTACATGTAGTAGATTGGCGACGTCGTCATAGTGGAGTCCGATCGTCGGCTCATCCAGAAGATAGATCGTTTTTTCAACATGCGGACGATAGAGCTCGCTTGATATTTTCACCCGTTGCGCTTCCCCGCCCGAGAGCGTGGTAGCGCTCTGTCCAAGCTTCACATAAGCCAGTCCCACATCTGAAAGTGTTTTCAAACGATCATAGATGGCCGGAATATCCTCAAAAAATGCCAGCGCATCTTCTACTGTCATCTGGAGCACTTCATAAATATTTTTCTTTTTGTATTTGACCGTGAGTGTCTCTTTGTCAAAGCGCTTGCCGCCGCAGACGTCACAAGTGACATAGACTGTCGGTAAAAAATGCATCTCGACTGCTATCTCGCCGTTGCCTTCACACGCTTCACAACGTCCGCCTTTGACGTTGAAGGAGAAGCGATTGGCCTTCCAGCCGCGAAGCCGTGCGTCTTCAGTCGTGGCAAAGAGATCACGGATATGCGTAAAGGTGCCGGTATAGGTCGCAATATTTGAGCGAGGTGTGCGGCCGATTGGCGACTGATCGATGAGGATGGCACGGGAGACGTATTCGCTGCCCGTAAACGACGCACAGTTAAATGTTTGGGCACTTCGATAGGCTCGTTCGAGACGTGCCTGGAGATTTTTATAGAGGATTTCGTACATGAACGAACTTTTGCCGGAGCCTGAGACACCAGTAATGCAGACGAATTTCCCGAGTGGCACTTCGACATTCATGTTTTTGATATTAAACACTTTTCCACCAGCAATCTTGAGCGAGCCTTTTTCCGTATCGCGACGTTTTACAGGCACTGGGATTTTTTCTTCTCCTCGCAAATACGCGAGTGTGCGGGACTTGGATGGATTGGTCTTGGCATCGAGAAGTTCTGCCAAATCACCCGAGACGACAACCTTGCCGCCATGCACGCCAGCTTTTGGGCCGATATCAATAATATAGTCCGATGCAAAAATAGTGTCTTCGTCGTGTTCGACAACAATGATCGTATTGCCGAGATCACGTAAGTCTTCAAGGGTGCTAATCAAACGTTCATTGTCGCGCTGGTGAAGTCCGATCGTCGGCTCGTCGAGCACATAGAGTGCGCCGACGAGTCGTGAGCCAAGCTGAGAAGCCAAACGAATACGCTGACTCTCTCCACCCGAGAGCGTATTGGCTTTGCGGTTCAAAGAAAGGTAGTTGAGACCGACGTTTAACATAAATTGGAGTCGGGTCTCAATCTCTTTGATGACCACTTTAGCGATTTCTTTCTCCTGCGCAGTAAGCTTGAGGTCTATGAAAAAATCTGCCGCGTCTTCGATAGAAAGATTAGTAAGGTTGACGATATTAATTTGTTTTTTGGTCTCGTCGGATTTCAAAAATACGTTCAGTGCTTCCGGCCGCAAGCGAGCTCCGCCGCAAACTTCACAGGCATCGAGTCCGCCGAAATATTTCGTACCCAAGCCATTACATTCCGGACAGGCACCGTAGGGAGAATTGAAAGAAAAAAGTCGCGGCTCGATTTCCGGAAATGAAAATCCATCGCGCGGACAAGCAAAACGAGCAGACAAGATAGATTCTTCATCGGAAATTTTAATGCTTACCAAGCCATCCGACTCAATGAGTGCGCGCTCTACCGCTTCAGCGAGGCGCATCCGCGCATCGGCTGGCGTATCCTTGAATTCATGCACGGCAAAACTATCAACCAAGACGTCGATATCATGTTTTTTTGTTTTTGATAGCTCGACTCGATCGCGGAGATTTTTCAGTGCGCCATCGAGACGAACCTTGGCAAAACCTTTACCCAAAAGATCATAGAGCAGCTGATAGTATTCGCCTTTGCGTCCACGGACGATCGGAGAAAAGATTTCGATCTGGAGATCATTCCACTCTATACCCATGACAGCTTTTTTACCTTTAGTCCCCTTTGAATATACAGCGACTTTTTCCAAAATAAAGTTGATGATTTCTTCATGGGAGAGTTTTTTGATCTCATCGCCACAGAGCGGACAGTGTGGGTGCCCGATACGCGCGTAGAGCACACGGAGGTAGTCGTAGATCTCGGTAATAGTCGCCACGGTAGAACGCGGATTGTTGGAGCGAGACTTCTGGTCGATCGAAATGGCAGGAGAAAGTCCCGTGATCTCATCGACATCAGGCTTTGGCATTTGATTTAAAAATTGCCGCGCGTAAGCAGAAAGACTCTCCACGTAGCGGCGCTGACCTTCGGCGAAGATCGTATCGAATGCAAGCGAGCTTTTGCCCGAGCCTGACATGCCTGTGATCACCACCATTTTATTGCGTGGCATTTCCACGGTGATGTTTTTGAGGTTGTGGGTGCGTGCACCACGGACAATTATCTTTTCACTTTTCTCTGTTTTTTCTTTCATTATTGTTGGGGGGCATGCCCCGCATGAAACAGGCGGTAAGAACCGCCGTAGTTTTCATACGGGGTGTCTATCTCTATGCAACTTCGTCAATTGTACCACATCAGTCAAGCATTGACAAAAGATTATTTTCATTATAGATTCTTTATGATAAAATTTTACTTCATTCAAAAACTAATCTGCCATGCTGTACCCTCTCCCCCACCTTTCCGGTTCAAATTCAAAAAGTGATACCGAGAAAAAAATAATACATATAGTAGAAAAAATCACCGGTAATAACACCACATTGACTTCCACTCTTGCTGATCTTAGAGTTGATTACATCAATCTATTCTCTATTACCGAAGCAGTCGAGAAGGAATTCAAAACATCGATTCCGGACAATGTTTCTGATGCCTGGAGGACTATCGCAGATATTGTAAATACCGCAGATGCTTCCCAAAGGCGCAATAGGTGAAAATTGCCCATTTATAGCCGGCTTGAGATTATAAAATCTCAAGCCACTTTTATTTCTCCATCCGTTTTTTCAGCACCACTATTTCATCACGCAATATTGCCGCGGTTTCAAAATCGAGCTCTTTGACGGCAGTATTCATATCACGCTCTTTGAGCTTGATGATTTTTTCATACACAGCTTTTTCACGCTCTTCGTCGGAGAGCATGAGCCGTTTGATAGACTTTGATTCGGTTTTTTCTTTTTTGGTAAGCTCTTTGGCATAGACTTTTTTGAAAAGTTCGATGTCGGCCGAAAGCTCGCCAGCTACTGCTTTGTCGTGTTTGCTTTCAAGCTCTTCGGTAATATCTTTGATTCTTTTTAGAATGGTTTTCGGGGTTATACCATGCGCTTTGTTGTAGGCGACCTGCCGCTCACGGCGGCGGCTTGTTTCCCGGATGGCATACTCCATTGAGCCCGTCATTTTGTCGGCATAGAGGATCACTCGGCCTTCACTGTTACGGGCAGCGCGGCCGATGGTTTGGATGAGAGATGTTTCACTTCGGAGAAATCCTTCTTTATCGGCATCGAGTATACCAATGAGCGCCACTTCGGGAAGATCCAGTCCTTCACGGAGCAGATTGACCCCGACCAAGACATCAAAATCCCCTTTTCGAAACTGGGTGAGGATCTGGATACGTTCGATGGTTTTAATATCGCTATGTAGATATTCGGCTTTGATTTTCTTTTCCTTCAGATAGATCGAGAGATCTTCGGCCATCTTTTTTGTAAGCGTCGTAGCAAGCACCCGAAAGCCGCGCTTAATAGTCGCCTCTGTCTCTTTTATGAAATCTTGGATTTGGCCTGGATAGCTATCCTTCTCAAGGATGGGTCGGATAACGATTTCTGGGTCCACGAGTCCGGTCGGACGAATGATCTGCTCAACTATTTGCTCACTTTTTTCTTTTTCGTACGTAGACGGAGTAGCTGTCGTATAAATGACTTGTCCGACTCGCTCTTCAAACTCAGGATATCTGAGCGGCCTATTGTCAGCAGCACTTGGCAAGCGAAAGCCGAAATCAATTAATGTTTTTTTACGACTCTGATCACCGGCAAACATACCACCAAGTTGCGGCACAGTCACATGTGATTCATCGATCACGGTCAAAAAGTCCGGACTACCATCAGGCTTATGCGGAAAATATGAAAGCAGTGTTTCTGGTGGTTCACCGGCTTTTTTACCTGAAAGGTGGCGAGAATAATTTTCAATCCCTGAACAATAGCCAACCTCCTTGATCATAGCGAGATCGTAGGTTGTACGGCGCTTAATGCGTTCGGCTTCTAAAAGTTTGCCTTCTTTTTCAAATTTGGCGAGTTGCTCCTTAAGCTCAATCTTGATGGCCTTGATGGCTTGTTCTTTTTTTACTGGATCTGTAAGGAAATGCTTAGCGGGAAAAAGAAACATGTTGGCGACACTCTCGCGTACATGGGACGACACAGGATCAACAACAAGTATTTCTTTGACCATATCACCTTCTAAAAATATCTGGTACATAAACGTTTCCGAGACTGGCATGACATCGATCCGATTGCCAAGGACACGAAACTCACCGGAAGACAGGTCGGCATTGGTGCGCGTATAATGGATCGCCACGAGCTGTTTCATAATCTCAAGGCGTTTGGCGCTATCCCCGACTTTCAGCATGACATGTTCCTTTTCGTACTCCACCGGCGAGCCCAAACCATAAATGCAAGACACTGAGGCCACAATGATCACGTCTTTGCGGGTCAGAAGCGCAGCAGTCGAGGCATGACGCAAGCGGTCGATCTCTTCGTTGATCTGCGCATCTTTTTCGATATAAGTATCCGTGACTGGCATGTAGGCCTCCGGCTGGTAGAAGTCGTAGTAGGAGACGAAATAATGTACGGCAGCATCAGGAAAAAATTCTCGGTATTCTTGTGCGAGCTGAGCCGCGAGAGTTTTGTTGTGAGCGATCACCAATGTCGGCTTGTTGTGTGCAGCGATAATATTGGCAACCGTAAACGTTTTACCAGATCCAGTCACCCCCAAAAGGGTCTGCTTTTGCATACCCTTCTCAAGTCCACTCATAAGCTGCTTGATCGCTTCCGGCTGGTCCCCTGCCGGAGCCCAATCGCTTTTTAGTTTGAATACATTACTTGCCATAAGCAGCTCATTGTACGATATTTGGGATAATAAAAAAAGCTTCCTTCTTTGCGTACAAATATCGTACACAAAGAAGGAAGCTACTCATTTTCACCGGTGCCGCATTCGGTGAATAGTAGGGTTTTTAAATTTTACCCAAATTAGCAACAACACAACCGTAGTTGCTACCGTATCCCCGAGGAAAAAGTATCTTGTAAACTCTCCTCCCGCAGCCAGATGGAAGGCGGAAATGATAAGAAAAATAACCGGCCAGGCCAGTAAAAGATTTTTTTTCATAAAAAGCAGTTTCGTGAAATTTGAGTCGGATTCTACTCTTTTTACACAACAAATCAAGGACTTTCAGTATAAGACCGTACCGAAATTTAGTACATTGTATCCCGAATCTTTTCTAGTTGAGAAACAATATTTTGATCAGTAATTTTTGAAAATCGCTCGGTTTCTCCCCCATCGCGCAAAACTGGTTCCATAAATGATGCCAGTGGCCGAGCATCCCAGTGACGCCCAGCTTTGTACACGCTCGATTCATATATCGGCCGATAGACCACCATAGCAGACTCATCGAGTCCTTCTACTTCCGTATGATGAGCAATGTTTAAGACCTCATAGGCATAGTCATTAATCTCGCCTGCCGGATCATGTTTGTAGTGATAATAAAATCCTGGTTGTGGTATTTGCATGGGTACTAGTATATCAAAAAAAAAGAAAGCCAAGGCTATGCCGCGGCTTTCTTGCAAATAATAAGATTTAGTCTTCAAAAACTTCAACTTCGTGCTTCTTTTTTACAAATTCAGTAAATTTTCCAATATACCGAGTGGCACGAACGACGTGATTGTCGATCCAGTGATAATTACCACCACGGGGTTTCCCCATCAGCATACCGTGGTATTTGAAGCCACATTGCTTCAGCCAAGTTTCTGTAATATCACGCAAGCTTTCAGTACGAGAGGTAAAGAAATAGATCACATGGCCTTCGTCATACCATTTATTGATGATTTGCAATGCATCCGGGAATGGTTCGCAGGTCACCATTCGTTCGGGCTGCTCGTTGGGAATATCATCGGTGATGGTACCATCGATATCAATTAAAAAATTTTTTATCTCTTCTTTCAGAACCGGACTTACCGATTCACCTTGTTGGTCTAATTGTTGCAGGAAATCGGTTGTAGGGTTCATATTTTAGGGGGTTGGTTTTGAATGAAAATAAAAAATCAGCTCCGAGAAAAGGAGCTGTGCTGTCGTTTGCGTATTTTATACCATATTTAGTCCCGAACTCACAAATATGATATTTCTACTTTACATATCGCGCGAGAAACTCATGTTTAAACTCAGAAAAAGTATCATCAACGATGTTCTGACGCATTTTTGCCACCAAGCCGACTATAAAATGCACATTGTGGATCGAGGCCAAAGTGCCTCCAAGCATTTCTTTACCATGAAACATATGAGCGACATATGCGCGAGTGAATCCTTTGCATGTATAGCATTCGCAATCTGCTTCTATCGGCGTGAAGTCATTTCGATATTTCGTGTTGGTAATACTGATTTTCCCTTCTTTGGTATAGATCGTGCCGTTACGGCCGAGTCGGGTCGGCACCACGCAGTCAAAAAGGTCGACGCCATTTTCTACTCCCATAAAAAGATCCTCTGGCTCACCAATACCAAGCAGATGCCGTGGCTTATCTTCCGGCAATATTTCATTCACCCACTTCACTGCTGTTTCCATATCCTCTTTGGCGAATGACCCGCCAATACCAAAGCCGTCAAAATATTTTCCGTCAATATTCATTTCGGAAATAACCTGTGCAGACTTTTTGCGAAGCACTTCTTCACGCCCACCTTGAACAATACCAAAAAGAGCTTGGGGTTCGGGAAGAACATTTTGTGAAGATCGATGATCGAGCCGAGCCTCTTCCAACTTTTTATGCTCTGATAAACACCGCCTGGCCCATGCATGCGTGCGATCGAGCGCCTCTTCTTGATAGCGCAGGTCTTCAGCCGGCGAGGTACATTCATCAAAAGCAAAAATAATATCAGCCCCAAGATTGTGCTGGATCTGGATCGATTTTTCAGGCGTAATGTAATGCATACTGCCATCGAGATGAGATTTGAAAGAGACGCCGTCAGAGCCAATGTTGGCAAGTCGCGGCGCGTCAGAGTCATCAAACCGTTCCGGAATCAAAAGTGATGGATCAGTAATTTTTACCACTTTAGAAATATCTTTGCCGTAGGCTGCCCCGAGTGAAAAGACTTGAAAACCTCCGGAATCAGTCATCGTCGGACCGATCGTACCGTCTTTTGAGCGCCAGTTCATAAAGCGACCGAGGCCGCCGGCGTCTCGTACGATTTCATCTCCTGGTTGGAGGTATAAATGATATGTATTTGAAAGCACGACTTCTGCGCCTTCAGCTTCCACTTGGCTCGGATTGAGTGATTTCACCGTAGCCTTGGTACCCACGGTCACAAACGCCGGCGTCTGTATGATTCCATGAGGAGTCGTAAGTACTCCTGCCCGGCCGAGCTTGCCATCCATTTTTTTTATAATATCAAAACCAAATTTCACTGTGATGTTCCTTTTTTTATTTCCACAAACGAAAGCGCTTGGATGTTTGTTGGAGAAAGTAGTAATACCTTTTGGTACGGATCACGCGGATCAGAAATGACTTCCCCGACTGTCGCTACTACAGATGGAGTAAGGGCGAACGACACTATTTCATCTCCGGGCAAAAGTACCAGATCACGAGCAACGGTCACTTCAAAACTACCGCCACCGCGACCGACGAGATCCAGATCAATACCAGAGGCTGCATGACGGGCTAAAAAATGTTCCCCAGCAGTTGAATATAAAGTGGCAAGCGAACTATTTTTGTCGACGTTTTGAATTCGCCCGAGTAAAATACTGCCAAACGCATAGACTTCATCTCCTGGAGAAACACCATCATTCTCTCCAATATCAAGCACCAGAGTATCGTAGAGCGAGCGTGGCGGTCGAACTAAGATTTTTGCAAGCACAAATACACCTTCAGGCTTGCGACCAAAAGCTTCTTTGAGGGCGGCATTCTCAATAGCAAGAACATCGCGGTCAAATGCTCGAAGTTCAGCTTGTAAAAGATCTTCACGCAAACGCGCATTTTCTTCAGAAAGATGGGCTTTTGATTTCCACGTAACAGCAATGCTTGAAAATCCATTCCCGATGCGATCTTCAAACCACCAGAGCGGCCGGCCAATACCGCGAGCAGTTGCTCCGAGCGATGACACAATAGTTGTGTATGCCAAAAGTATAAACAAAAAACAGCCAAGGAGTATAAGTCCAGCTTTTATTTTTCGATCGCGAGATTTTTTAATGCGGAGGTAGCTCATCTTCAGTGTTAAGTAATAAGTCGCGATAATATGGCACATCATCGAGCACTACACCGGTGCCGCGTGCGACTGCAGTCAGCGGATCTTCAGCAACATAAATCGGGATTTTCAATGCTTGTGCCAGCATGCTGTCGAGTCCGCCGATCATAGCTCCGCCACCGACAAGCACAATGCCACGATGCATCACATCTGAGAGGATTTCCGGTGGTGTGGTTTCAAGTACTTCTTTGACTCCATCAACGAGATTGTTGATCGAAGGCGCTATGGCTTCACGGATATCTGAATCCGTAATAATCACTTCTCGCGGCAGTCCGGTGACGAGGTCTCGCCCGCGGACTTCTGCTTCTACATATGCTCCGGGAATCACTGAACCGATCGCTACTTTGACGTTTTCTGCAGTTTTTTCACCGATCAAGAGTTTAAATTCGTCACGCAAATATGTAATGATGTCGTTGTTGAGTCGATCTCCGGCGATTTTCAAATTGCTTGAGCGCACGATTCCACCAAGCGAGATCACCGCCACATCAGTGGTACCGCCGCCGATATCAATAATCATTGAGCCCACAGGATCTTTGACAGGCAAACGAATACCAATCGCTGCCGCCATAGGCTCTTCGATCACGTAAACTTCCCGCGCACCTGCGGAACGAGCCGCATCGTAGACAGCGCGGATCTCAACGTTGGTCACGCCGGACGGCACGCCCACAACCACACGCGGACGGAAAAATTTCTTGGATATTTTTTCCGTCTTGCCGATCAAATACGACAACATTTCTTCGGTGACTTCAAAATCAGAAATAACTCCTTCCACAACCGGTCGTACTGCTTTGATATGGCCCGGAGTGCGACCAATCATTTGTTTTGCTTCCATGCCGACGGCTACGATCTGGCCGGTTTTTTGGTTGACCGCCACGACGGACGGCTCATTGATCACAATGCCGTGGCCGCGCAAATACACCAAGGTATTTGCAGTCCCGAGGTCGATACCAATGTCATTTGAAAATAATTCGTAGATTTTTTTGAACATACACGGAAGTCTACTTCACTTCATTTAATAATTCTTCTTCGGTAACAATTTTTCCTTTTTCTTCCGCTCGCTTTTTGAGCTCATAGCCGCCATCTTTCAAACTGCGCTCTGAAACAACGACTCGATATGGCATACCCAAAAGGTCAGCATCTGCAAACTTCTCTCCTGCACTCACCTCACTCCGATCGTCAAAAAGTACTTCAATATTTTTTGAAGTGAGATTTTGATATAGCAATTCTGCTGCCTCGCGAACTTCATCTTTGTCGCCCAATGCGAGGAGATGCACTTGAAATGGAGCGATCGACTCTGGCCAAATAATACCTTTGTCATCAGAGAGTACTTCGACAACCGTGCCCATGAGCCGAGCAGGGCCAATCCCATAACAACCCATGATAGCTTCTACTTTATCTCCGGCCTCTGTTGCGAAAGTAAGATCATGAGCCTTTGTATATCGCGTGCCAAGCGTAAAAATATTGCCGACTTCAGCCGCACGAGTTTCAACGAGTTTTTCTTTATGTAAACCAAGGCTTTCAATTACATCATCCGTATACACTTCTTTATTGACGGCGACGCCTTTTGATTCATCGATATATATTGTGTCTTCTCCCGCACCAGTAATAGTCTGAAATTCATGAGAAAACTTTGCAAACACTCCGCCGGATGCAGTCGTCAGATAGGTGACATGCCCGATACCTACACGCTTAAAAATTTTCTTGTAGGCTTCAGTCGCTACTTCATAAAACGCATCGTGTTCACTCTGATCTTTGGAAAACGAATACATATCTTTCATCACGAATTCTCTGGTACGCATAATACCGCTTTTCGCTCGCGTTTCGTTGCGAAATTTGGTTTGAAATTGATAGAGGGCTTTCGGAAGGTCACGATAGGAGCTGACATACTCTTTAAGGATTTTTGTCACCATGCCTTCGTGCGACCATCCGAGTCCTACTTCAGTATCATTTTTTAGTTTTGTTTTAAACCAAATATCCACCGCCTCATCACTCCATTGATCAGTCGGTTCCCACGTCGATCGTTCTTGGAGGGACGCCATAGTGATCTCTTGACCACCGATCGCATCCATTTCTTCACGGATAATACCTATGATTTTGTTGAGCACTCGCAAGCCAAGTGGCAAATATGAGTACACACCGGCCATTTCTTTATGAATAAAACCGGCTTTAATCAAAAGCTCGGCGTTTTTGGAGACCTCGTCAGCTGGGTTCTCTTTTTTGGTTTTTGTAAAAAGTTGAGATTGTTTCATGGCGTATTGATACTAACGCAAAACGCCTTATTTTACAACTCTATTACTTGCACACATCACATTTTTCTGCTATAGTGCCGAAGCATACCGTGGCCCGAAATCGAGGGCTGTAGAGTCCGTATTTCGATATTTTATTTAAATATTGAGAGACGGAATAAAGCTGTAATGCTTAAAAACGGATTGCCTCCCGTCGAACGGAGAATAATTAATACGTAGATACATACATATGGATCCTATTATTGAAGCAATGTTTACTGCGGGCGCTCACTTTGGATATTCCAAGAGCCGCCGCCACCCATCAACCGCCAAATTTATTTTTGGTAACAAAAACAAGGTTGATATTATTGATTTAGAAAAAACCAACACACTTCTGTCCGAAGCACTCGCCTTCATACAAAACCTCGCCGCGAGTGGAAAGCAAATTCTCTTGGTAGGTGTGAAACCTGAAGCCAAGCAAGCTATTGTTCGCACTGCAGTAGCGCTTGAAATGCCATACGTCAGCGAACGATGGGTAGGCGGAATACTCACCAACTTTTCAGAAGTCAAAAAGCGCATTACCCGATTGGAAGAGCTCCGTAAGCAAAAAGAAAACGGCGAGCTCGAAAAATACACAAAAAAGGAGCAGCTCTTGATCGATGAGGAAATCGTGCGAATGGAGAAATTTTTCGCAGGTCTTGTATCACTCAAAAAAATGCCCGATGCAGTTTTCGTCATTGATCCACGTCGCGAACATATCGCTGTTGAAGAATCAAAGAAAATGGGCATTCCAGTCATCGCACTTGGTAGCACAGACTGCAACATGAGTATCGTCGACTTCCCTATTATCGCGAACGACGGCGCGGTATCGAGTATCGATTTCTTCATGAATACCGTCAAAGACGCATACGAAGGCAGCAAGCAAACCACACCAAAAGCGTAAAACCTTATTATTTTATTTAAAAATTTCATTATATATATGACTATCACAACAGAGATGATCAAGGATTTGAGAGACCAGACTGGTGTCTCAGTCATGCAATGCAAAAAGGCGCTTGAAGAAGCAGGGGGTGATATGGAAAAAGCGCTCATGATTTTGAAAAAGAAATCGAGCGAAGTTGCAGCTAAAAAATCTGACCGTGAGGTACATGACGGACTCGTTGTCATAAAAAAGAGTCCCGGCCATGCTGCGATGCTCGTCCTTAAATGTGAAACTGACTTCGTTGCCAAGAATGCCGACTTCATTGCCCTCTCTGAAGCTCTCGCGACCACTTTGCTTGAAGATGGAGCTGATGAAACCCAAACCAAAGCTCCCGAAATGATTGGTCCAGTTATTCAGAAAATCGGAGAGAACATTGTGCTCGGTGACCTCGTACGTATCGAAGGCCAAAATCTTGGCACGTATGTCCACAACGGAAAGTCAGGCGTCATTGCAACACTCGAAGGAGGCGATGAAACTCTGGCTAAGGACATTGCAATGCATATTGCGGCCATGAAACCTGAATATCTCGATAAAAGTCAAATCGAAGGATCGAAAGTGAATCTCGCGAAAGAACTCTTCAGTGAAGAAGTAGAGAAGTCAGACAAGCCAGCTGATATTAAAGAAAAAATGCTCGCTGGAAAAATCGATTCATATTTTAAAGAGTTGACGCTGCTCGACCAGATGTTTATCAAGGATGGCAATCTTTCGATTGGCAACCTGCTTAAAAACAAGAACGCTAAAGTACTTTCATTTGTACGCTATACGCTCGGCTAATACTGTATGTGGGTACTCATTATCTTATTCGCCATAGCGCTCATAAGTATCACAGTGATATTTATAACGGCATACTGGAAAATCAAAACGGGTAAACGCATTCCTACTGAAACAAGAAACACCTGGATAGAACTTCGACCAGACAGCATAAAAAGCGAACTCAAGGAACAAAGTCGTTTTTACATACACCGCCTCGTTCTCTTTTTGCTGAAGCTTTGGATACGATGTGCCTACTTTATCCGTAAACAAGAACAAACAGTACGTACCCGTCTGACTTCCTATCTCCACAGCAATGCCCAAAAAATGAATGAAGGTCGCACACGGCCGGTATCAAAATTTTTGAAGCACATTAGTGACCACAAAGAAGGCACAAAAACAGAGGATACAGATGGGTTGGTGAAATAAAAAAATATGGTAGGATAGTGTGGTAGTTTTGCCGCCTTAGCTGTCCCTGCCTACCGGCAGGCAGGTTGGGAGATAACAACACAATATAATTGCCGCCTTAGCTCAGTTGGTAGAGCAACACTTTTGTAAAGTGAAGGTCCTCGGTTCAAGTCCGAGAGGCGGCTCAGGAATGAAGTGACGAGCGTACTCAACAAGCAAACTGCTTTGCTTGTGTTCAGCTTGAACACCGGAGCGATATTTCGCAGCAGCGAAAGACGCGAGGTGGTGCCCAGACAAA
>CAZBZO010000007.1:0-15643 GCA_964496425.1 uncultured Candidatus Saccharibacteria bacterium
ACACTACTGAATTTCGGGCGCATTATACACTAAAACCACGCAAAAGTCAACCTGTCAAACAGGTCTAAATATAAGGTTATTTTGTGCTGGAGGGGAGACTCGGCTAGGACATAGCCAGGTACTTTTCCGCCTCGCTACGCTCGCAGGGAAAAGTCTTTCGAGCTCCCGTGCACGCAAAGCAGTTTGCGTGCACTCCGCTTGCTCATAATATTCGCTGTGCTGGAGGGGAGACTCGAACTCCCAAGCCTTGCGGCACTAGTTCCTAAGACTAGCGCGTATACCAATTCCGCCACTCCAGCAATTTTCAATATGTATTTCTTTCCTTAAGAATCCTTGCCCGGCAGGAGTCTCGGTTACCACTGCGGGTTATTTTCGACCTCGCTAGCTCGGTATCGAAAATCCTTTCGATCCCCGCACGCGAGCAAAGAAGTTTGCTCGCTCGTTCTTGTCCGCCCGGCAGGGATCGAACCTGCGACCATCTGCTTAAGAGGCAACTGCTCTACCAACTGAGCTACGGGCGGATTTATTTTTTGGTTGTATATATCTCCTAAAAAATTACAACGATTCCACGATCATACCATACATTTTAAATTTTGCATTTGTGCCCGGGGTGGGAATCGAACCCACATGCCGTATAAGGGCCGAGGATTTTAAGTCCTCTACGTCTACCGATTTCGTCACCCGGGCAAGGCTATGTTGCATCTTTCTTAAAATTATTTATCGTATTGTTTTGTATTCTGCAATCCATTATTCGTAATTTCAGCTGCTCGTATGCTCGTTTACCTTTCTTGAGTTGGAATTCCCTGTTTTTAGTAGCGTGCTCTGATCTGTATGCTTCGTAATATATTAATGTAAAAGGTCGGCGGGGTTTCGTGGAATGCACCAAACCATTCTGGTGTTCAAAGAATCTTCTCTTTAAGTTGTTTGTAAAACCAATGTACAACTTAAAATCTTTGTGGCTTTCAAGAACATATACATAATACATATTTTTAGGGAGATAGGTACTCTTGGGAGAGACCTAGTCTCCCCACCATATGGTGGGGAGACCTAGGGCGGAATCGAACCGCCGTATAAGAGTTTTGCAGACTCTTGCCTTACCACTTGGCGACTAGGTCAGTATTATTTCAAAGTCATACCAAATTCAAACACGACGTCAGTCTAACACAGATTTCAAAGCTGGTGAACTACATTTTGAGTAGCTCTTCCATTCGTAAGCGCTTCTTTTCACCTTTGTCGATTTCGATTGATATAAACGGTACGACGCGGCTTCGGATGTTTTCCCGGAGCTCTTTATGAAGCAATCCACGCTTTCGTTTGGCAAATTCCATGACCCCGGCTTCTTTTGATTCCGGGAAGACTGTAATAAATATTTTTCCATATTTACTATCACGAGATATTTCGACGCGAGTGACCGAGATGATCGCGTCGCGGTTGCCTTCACGCTCAAGAAATTGCGCCGAGAGACGCTTTAAGAGTTCTTCAAGTTTTTCTTCGTGAAAGGCCATGGGGGAGTGAATAGTTATGTGTCTTACTTTGACACCATAGTAAATGCTTCCAAAATATCACCTGGCGCAACTTCTGTTTTTGTTTCAATCATCATACCAAATTCTCCACCTTCGGTGACTTCTCCCGTCTTGGCTTTGTTTTGTTCCAGATTGACCACTTTGGCTTGGCCGATTTCAAAGTCTCTTCGCATGATTTTAAGTATACTGTCGCTCATTACTTTGCCTTCAAGTACTTTACCTCCGACAATCTGTTTTTCCTTACTGCCGCCAAAAGTTTTCTGCACTTTCGCTTTACCGAGTATTTCAGCTACTTCGATGCGTGGCTTGCGAGTTTCCACAATCTCTTGCAAGAAGTCAGAAAGTTTATAAATAATATCAGCAGTATGGATCGTAGCACCAATATTTTCGTTTTGGGCCAAAGCACTGTTATCTGTCTTCACATTGAAGCCGATAATGATTGTTTCTTTGTCGCTTGCGGCAAGTTTGATGTCGTTTTCACTGATTGACCCGACGCCGGTCGCAAGTATTTTAAATTTGAGGTTGGGAAGTTCTAGTTTGCGGATTTCTTTTTCGATCGCTTCAGCGCTGCCTGACACATCGGTCTTGATGACTAAGGGCACAAGTTTCACACCTGCGTTTTGGTTTCGGTCAAATACTGGAGTTTTTTGGTCGCGCTTAGCGCTTTGAAATCCACGTACTGCTTCCTCAGCTTCTTTTTTTGTTTTATATGCTTGGAGTATGCCGCCTACTGTTGGTTGAATATCAAAACCGGTGATTTCAATCGGACTGCCAGCAGTGGCGCTCAGAATTTTCGCCCCGAGAAAATTCTCGATCATTTTAGTGCCTGTGAGTGCGCCGTCGACGGTGCAGAACATGCCGCTTTCAAGCGTCCCGTCTTTGATAAGGATTGTGGCTGAAATACCGCGTTTTGGATTGCAGTGGGATTCGATGACGATACCAGTAGCGGGGACCGAAAGGTCAGTCGAGAGGTCAGCCAAGGCTGCCACGATCAAAATAAGGTCAAGCAACAGCGGGATACCTTCGCCTGTTTTTGCTGAGAGTGGTACGAATGGTACATCACCACCCATACCTTCAAGATAGATTTCTTTTTCAGCCAAGTCCATTTTTGTTTTTTCAATATTGGCACCTGGTTTATCTATCTTATTGATAGCTACGATAAATGGTATCTTGCTTTCCATGATCGTTTTCCATGCTTCAATTGTTTGGGTTTTCACACCATCCTCGGCGGAGACCACAAGGATCGCAATGTCAGCGGATGAGGCCCCGCGAGCTCGCATGAGAGAAAAAGCTTCGTGACCTGGCGTATCGAGGAACGTGATTTTTTTATCAGTACCATGCTCGTCTTTGTGAGATACCTCATATGCAGCAATATGCTGAGTGATGCCGCCTGCTTCGCCTGCGACAATATTTGATTTTCGGATATAGTCTAAAAGCGTCGACTTTCCATGATCGATATGGCCCATAACTACTACGACCGGTGGTCGCTCATTGTGTGTACTTTTCTCTGTCATAATTTATTTTTGTATTACGCCTCGTGCTTTAGCAACAACCGTTTTCTCTTCCTGCGTGAGTTCTTGTTCTGATACTCCGTCTTTGAGCGCTTTAGCAAAGACACTGACGCGTTCACGGGAGTAGAGACTCGAAAATACCACACCGTCACCTTCTTCGTTTAAGAGTGCGACTGCAAAGCTCTGGTTACTGCCGGCGTCTTTGAAGGGATTGAAGCGGATGAGCTCGACACCGTTGACACTTTTTTTGACGCGATTGTTGAGATCTGCCAGTTGGTTTTGAGCAATACCAAGCTTTCGTGAAAGATCGAGCCCTGTGTTTCCAAGGGCAATAATGGTATCTTCTAGATCACTACCGCGTTTGCCGCGGAAAAACCGTTTCAGTCTGATTTCGAGCGTTATAAGCCAAATTACTGATACAACACCCAAAAGAAGTGCCACATACGGTATGATAGAATAGATATTCATGGCAGTCAGTATATACTTTATATCCTTATTTTGCAATCAAAATCACCCAACCCCTCCAATAAATATATGAAAAAAATCACCAGAAAACGCATCTATGTCGACCACGCGTCGCTCACCCCGATTGATCCGCGAGTAGAAAAGGCGATGGGCCGTGCCAATCGCACCTGGTCAGCCAACCCAAGCTCAATTCATCAGGGCGGAGTAATCGCGAAGCAGGCACTTTCCGATGCACGGGACGCCATAGCCAACATCCTTGGAGCACATAGTGATGAGATAGTTTTTACGAGTGGCGGTACAGAGGGGAATAATTTGGCCATACAGGGCGTAGTGGCGAACTACGAGGCGGGAAATACAAATACTAAACTTTCGCACGTTGTAACTTCCGCGATAGAACATTCTTCTGTGCTTGAAACATGTCGAGCACTGGAAAAATCAGGAAGAATAACCGTGACCTACGTGATGCCTGAAAAAAACGGGGTAGTTGATCCCAAAGCTGTTCGTGCTGCGCTCAAGCCGGAAACAATTCTCGTTTCTATCATGTTCGCCAACAACGAAATCGGCACGATACAGCCAATCGCGCATATTGCCAAAGAGATTCGACACTATAAAAAGTTTATAAATGAAAATAAAACTCTTGCCACTAAAAAAAGTATCACCTACCCACTTTTCCATACTGATGCGTGTCAGGCAATGAACTATCTTGAGGTAAATGTCGAATCTTTAGGAGTGGATCTTTTGACTTTTAATGGTTCGAAAATATATGGCCCGCGGGGGAGTGGTGCGCTCTATACCCGCCGAAAAATTCCGATAGCATCCATTCTCTATGGTGGTGACCAAGAGCGTGGACTACGACCTGGAACCGAATCCGTAGCGAATGCTGTCGGCCTCGCACTTGCGCTGACGTATGCGCGTGATATGCATGCAAAAGAAAATCAGAGACTTCGTGTACTTCAAGAATATTGTTTCTCGCTTGTGGAAAAAAATATTAATCCAGTACGAATCAATGGTGATCGCATAGCTCGATTGCCAAACAATGTAAATATTTCTATTCCCGGCGTAAGCAGTGAGCGTCTGGTGATAGAGCTTGATGCGCTCGGGATTGAAGCTTCCGGCAAAAGTGCTTGCAAAAGCGATGATCCCGAAGAGTCTTATGTCATAGCTTCTTTGGGAGATGAAAGATCAGAGTATGCGGGAACGACCGGGAGTTTACGTCTTTCTTTTGGACGTGCTACGACTAAGAATGACATCACGACTATTGTAAAAAATCTTAGCGCCATTCTTGCTCGCATCAAGGTATGGCACTAGTCAGAGAATGCTTTTTGATTCGTCTCTCTAAGAGTAAATATACGAAAATAGAAAAAGGTTGACAGCTAGTGTATAATGAGTCTATGAGGGAATTTCTACCATTCTTTGACCGTTCCTCTATTTTCTATTAACTATTTACTAAATTATATGCCCCCATTTAATCATTTCACAACCAAAGCCAAAGAAGCTATTAGGAAGGCCCATGAGCTGGCTATTGAACGTGGCCAAAATCACGTCAATTCCCTCCATCTTTTGGCTGCGCTTTTGACCCAAGAAGAGTCAATGGTTATTTCAATTCTTGATAAGCTCGAAGTAGATACGATGCTCCTTACGGACTCCGTGCTCGAAGGAATTGAAAATCCAGAATCTCGTACAACTCTTTCTCCGTCATACCAGATATACCTCACGCCAGACTTGGCGCAAGCGATTGAGCAGGGAAGTAAAATTGCCGCAAATTTAAAAGATGAATTTGTTTCCACGGAGCATCTGTTCTTGGCTATTCTCACTACGACCGGCGATGCGCGCGAGCTTTTGGCGCGATTTCGCCTCACCCATGATGCTGTTATGAAAGTTCTTGAAGAATTCCGCAATCGAAACATCACCGACGTCGAGTCTCCAAAAAAGTTTAAAATGCTGACCAAGTACACTCGCAATCTCACCAAGCTTGCTCGTGAAGACAAGCTTGACCCGGTTATTGGACGCGACACTGAGATCATGCGCATCATGCAGATTCTCTCACGGCGCACCAAGAACAATCCCATTTTGATTGGTGAAGCTGGCACGGGAAAAACCGCAGTGGTGGAAGGTTTGGCACAGCGCATTACAAAAGGCGATGTTGCCGAATCCTTGAAAGACCGAGAAATTGTATCGCTTGACCTCGGGGCGCTTCTTGCGGGTACCAAATACCGCGGCGAATTTGAAGAACGACTTCGTACGATCATGAAAGAAATAGAGCGAGCTGAAGGCAAGATCGTACTCTTCATCGATGAGATCCATACGATCGTTGGAGCCGGTGCATCCGAAGGCTCACTTGATGCCTCCAATATGCTTAAGCCTGCACTTTCTCGAGGCGAGCTTCGAGCGATCGGTGCTACAACTCTTAAAGAATACCAACGCCATATCGAAAAAGATCCAGCTTTGGCTCGGCGTTTTCAGCCAGTTTATATTGATGAGCCATCTGTGGAAGATGCTGTCGCAATACTCCGAGGACTAAAAGAAAAATACGAGCTCTATCACGGTGTGCGTATCACTGATGATGCAATCGTGGCGGCAGTGACGCTTTCGTCTCGATATATCACGAACCGATTTTTGCCGGACAAGGCGGTAGATTTGATCGACGAAGCATCTTCAGCGCTACGAATAGCGCTCGAAAACAAGCCACCGATCCTTGAAGAAGCTGATCGAAAAATCATGCGTCTTGAAATTGAAAAAGAAGCGCTTAAAAAAGAAATCGAAAATCATGACGACAGAGAAACGAAAGCACGAATCAAAGTGATTGATAAAGAAGTCGGCAATCTGAAGGAAAAAACTCGCGAACTTGAACTCAAATGGCAAAATGAAAAAACCATCGTTGGTGAAATTCGCACGATAAAGAAAGAGCTCGACACGCTTCGTCTCGAAGCTGAAAACGCAGAGATGCGCGTGGATCTAGGAAAGGCAGCTGAGATTCGCTATGGCCGTATCCCGACTCTTCAGCGAGAGCTTGATACGAAGCTCGGGCGACTCAAGAAACTCCAAAAGTCACGTCGCATCTTAAAGGAAGAAATTACCGCTGAAGATATTGCTGAAGTAGTTGCACGGTGGACAGGTATCCCACTTACGAAAATGCTTGAGGAAGAACGTGCCAAGCTCGAACGTCTTGAAGACGAGCTCAAGAAGCGTGTCGTAGGACAAGAAGATGCGATTAAGCGTGTAGCTGATGTGGTGCGCAGATCACGCGCTGGCATTTCTGATCCAAATCGTCCGATCGGTTCATTTATATTCCTCGGTCCAACTGGTGTCGGAAAAACTGAGCTTACCAAAGCCTTGGCTGAATTTATGTTCAACGACGATAAGGCCTTGATTCGCGTGGACATGAGCGAATACATGGAGCGCCACAGTGTCTCTAAGCTTTTGGGTTCGCCACCAGGATACGTAGGCTACGAGGAAAGTGGTCAGCTCACTGAAGCGATTCGCCACCGACCATACTCTGTCATTCTCTTTGATGAAATAGAAAAAGCTCATCCGGAAGTCTTCAATGTGCTTCTACAAGCACTGGATGATGGACGTTTGACTGACGGAAAAGGCCGCGTCGTGAATTTCAAAAACGCTATTATTGTCATGACTTCAAATATCGGCAGCCAGTTCATCGAAAAGATGGAGGGAATTGGATTTACCAATGCCGGTACTAAAGAAGATTATGCGAGCGTCAAAGACAAAGTCATGGAAACTTTGAAAGATTACTTCCGTCCGGAATTTTTGAACCGTATCGACGAAATCATACTCTTCGATGTACTTTCACCAGAAGCGTTGAAAGAGATCGTCAATCTCCGCATGAAAACTGTGCGTGATCGGCTTGAGAGCAAAGGTATATCGCTTGTTATTTCTGATGACGCTCTATCCTACTTGGCAAAAGAAGGTCACAATCCGCACTACGGTGCTCGACCGCTCAATCGTTTGATTCAGAATAAAATCTTAAATACTGTAGCATCCTTTATTATTTCAAATGGGGTAAAGAAAGGGGATAGTGTATATGTGACGATGAAAGCAGGCGAGCTTGCGATTGAAGCCAAACGAGCAAGTAAAGCCAAAGAAGGTGTGCGTATAAAACCCAAAACAACGGCATAAAAGTATAAAACAAAACAGGCGACTTTTTTTGTCGCCTGTGATTAGTTCCTCTTCCTAGATTTGCAATACTCCGCTCTTCGAACCTTGCTTCGGAAATTTGTCTTCATGAATATAGCAAGTTTTTACTTGGATAGTTTTTTTAAACGAACCATCTTTGTTTCTGTATGTTCTCTGGTGCGTCATTCTCACATGCGGGCTTTTTTCAGTGCCTCTCACGTAACTGGCCTTTATTTCGCCTCTATACTTCTTCATTTTCAGATAATCCACATTGTGAATCGGGACCTCAAACCAAATCAATTTTTCTTTGTCAACTTCTGGGGTTGCCAGTTTTTGTGATGAAATTTCTATTGGTTTTAGTCTTGTCTCATCTGCAAGAGTACGCACTTCAACAACTTCAGGGTGAAATTCGTAGAGAACTTTTGAGAATCCGTTTAGAAGACCAACAATTTTTTCCAAAAAACTCTTTTTATCACCAAACTCTAAGCAGGAATTCGGCATGACATACGAAATGAGTTCTTTACTGTCTATGTATAGTGCAGCAAAAATCATTGGAGTGGCTATCGAGTCAAATTTTGCAGTATCCAGTTTTGAAAGGAGCGGAAACAATTTTTTTCTTGTTCTCGATAATTTCACCAATCTTTTTCCAGAAATCGCTCCAACAGTTGCCTGCTCTTTT
This sequence comes from uncultured Candidatus Saccharibacteria bacterium, assembly GCA_964496425.1. Taxonomy (GTDB): domain Bacteria; phylum Patescibacteriota; class Minisyncoccia; order Phycocordibacterales; family UBA9973; genus CAZBZO01. The sequence continues at coordinate 8,310 of CAZBZO010000007.1, forward strand.
TTAAGTGCGTCAAGGCAAATGTTAGCTGCATCACTCTCTTCTTCTGTAAAGTAATGCTCATAAATGCCATTTGGAACACAGAGGACCTGTATCTCATTACCGGTACAACAGATTATGAGGTATTGATATTCAACCGTACTTTGTAGTTTCCATGTGTCTGTTTCAGTAATTTCAAAAGAAACCGCTTCTCCTAAATCTAAGATGAAGGAAGAGTAGGGTAGTACCGATAAATAATTTTCCTGCGCTGTAAGCGGAATTTCTGAAACGAGTTCGCGCCTTTTGATGGCACAAACTTTTTTTGCAAATGACCAATCCATAAGGTGGGTCGGCAAGTAATACAGTGGACCAAGTAAGCGGAAGAATTTTTCCGTATAGTCATCTTCAGAGACTATTCCCTCGGGAGTTCTTGGAAAGAAAATTTTCCTTGGATCCAGAGAAAAAAACTCAGTCTTGTCTTCTTTTTCTAGATATGACCGGAGTTTTTGATACTCAGGCATACCTTTACAAAGAATCCCATACTTGTTGATTTCAGTCCCCTTGAGCAAGGTAGATGATAATTTATTGTCAGGATTTAATTTCTCCCAACCCTGCCGAAACTGATCGTCTGTAATCGGCGAGCGTTCGCTAAGCCAGCGAATGTGAGCCATCGTATTCCAATCTTCCCAGAGGATGAGTGCATCGTCTAAGATTTCTAGGCTGTATGTTAATGAGTTCATGGTTGTTGTTTTCTTTATACTGTATCACGAAATATAAGTTTGTCAAATTTTATACCCTATAAGGTTTTGTTTTTTACGGTGAAATTGTGTATAGTAATAGGGTTTTAATGCGTCGGTGGTAGAGTGGTCAATTACAACAGACTGTAAATCTGTCGCCCTCGGGCTCCGAAGGTTCGAATCCTTCCCGGCGCACCAACAAAACGGCTTCGGCCGTTTTTTTGTGCACCCGGAGGAAGCCAACTGCTTGGCTTCCGTAAGGATTCGAATAGCTTTTCGTAACGAAAGAAAAACTAGTTTTGAATTCGTCGAAAAGGTATACTGCTCCCGTAGGGAGAGAAGTTCCTTCCCGGCGCACCTTTATTTAGCTATTGCTTTCGTAGTTGAATGGATACAATATCTCCCTCCGAAGGAGAAGCTCCAGGTTCGATTCCTGGCGAGAGCACAAAATATACAGCGCAGAAATATGCTACTATAAAGCTACATTAACGAATCACTTTTTATTTATGCAACAAAAAAAATCCATCGGTCCCGTATTCGTCATTATTTTTATTCTTGTTGTAGCGAGCCTAGCTGCTTTTATTTACAGCAAGCAGTCAGAAAAAACGAGTATTGTTCCGATCAAAGAACCAACTTCTGTGGTGCCGAAAACTCCACTATCACATTGTGGTCTTACAATCATTTCGCCGTCCTCAGGCGCTGTGATCCCAGGTGGGGCAACAATTGGTCCGGTTACCGTAGAAGGAGTGGTTGACAATACTCATATGAAAGAGATCGGTTGCTCTTGGACACTTTTTGAAGGACAATTAGGTACGGCCGAGATGGAGTTTCAAGACCAGCAAGGCTGGCATAGTTTGGGTAATATTCAACCAGTTATGCTTACAGGGGATTGGATGACCTCAGGTCCTGTGGCATTTACATTTACTATGAGCTTTCCAAACGGCGGTATTGGGCTTCCTCCCGGTACTCCGCTTAAGATTATTTTCACTGAAGAGAATCCTTCTGGTATGCCGCCTGTCGATACACTTGAGCTTCCACTCGTGCTCGGGCAATAATTGCAAAAAATTACAAAATCCGTATACTTTGAGTATACGGATTTTGTATTTACCTTGTATTTATTAGATTTTTTCCATAATCAATTTTTGCAAAAAAAAGATGAAAGTAGCACTTCTTTGCGGGGGACCTTCTAGTGAGCGTGGTATCTCGCTCAATTCCGCACGCTCGGTATTGGATCATTTAGGAAGCGATGCGATCGAAATCGTGCCGATTTATTTTGATTCATATAAAAAGCCGTACCATATATCCACTGCTCAGCTTTATTCTAACAATCCTTCAGACTTCGATTTCAAGCTGGCTGAAACAGGGAGACCACTCTCGCAGCCCGCACTCATCAAGCTTTTACGATCGGTTGATATGGTGTTTCCAGTCATGCACGGAGCCTATGGCGAAGACGGAGCAATTCAAAGTTTCCTAGAAAAAAATAATATTCCATTTATCGGATCTCCGTCTTCTGCATGCAAGCTTGTATTTGATAAGTACAAAGCCAACGAATATATTCGTGAAAAAGGTTTTTACACATTACCTTCAGCAGTCCTTAAGATATACGCTAAAGATCACAAAAAGATCATCACAGGATTTTTTAAGGAGCATCGTATCAAGCGAGCAATTGTGAAGCCTGCAACCGGCGGCTCAAGCATCGGGGTCTTTTCAGTTGGAAGCGTAGCAGAAGCGCTTGAAAAAGTAGAGACTATTTTCAAAAAACGCATGGATACGAGGGTAGTCATTGAGCCATTTGCAACTGGTACAGAATTCACAGTCATCTTGCTCGCTAATCGTTTTGGTACGCCGGTCGCCATCCTACCAACCGAGATAGAGACCGACTACCAAAACAATCAGATATTTGATTTCCGTAAAAAGTATTTGCCGTCGCGACAAGTGAAGTATCATTGTCCCCCACGATTTTCCAACAGCGTGATCGAGAAGATCCAAATCCAGGCTGAGCAGCTTTTCACGCTCTTTGGCATGCAGGACTTTGCGCGCTTTGACGGCTGGGTCATGTCAGACGGTAATATTTGGTTTTCAGATTTCAATCCGATCTCGGGAATGGAGCAAAATAGTTTTTTATTCCAGCAGGCTGCCCGGATCGGTTTTTCACATCGAGATACGTTGCGGTATATTTTAGCTCGAGCGTGCACACGTCAAGGAGTGAAAATCGATGAGCCAAAAGAGAAGATTTCCAAGCGGAAAGAGGTGCCAGTACTATTTGGGGGTGCCACAGCCGAGCGGCAAGTGTCGCTCATGAGCGGCACCAATGTTTGGCTTAAGCTTCGCACTTCAAAAAAATATATGCCAGTGCCTTACGTACTTTCTTTTGATAACCATGCTTGGAAGCTTCCTTATGCGCTCATCTTAAATCATACAGTAGAAGAAATTCTTGAAAACGCCGAACGCGCCACTATCGATATGGAACGGCTAGCTGATCTTACAGAAAAAGTAATTACCCGGCTCGGGCTTGTGTCTGGTGATGCTACGGAAAAATTCTTTTTACCGGAGAAGCTGGGCCTTGAAGCGTTTATTGAAAAATTTCCTTTTGTGTTTCTGGCGCTTCATGGAGGCATTGGGGAGAATGGCGAGATACAGGCCCTGCTTGAAAAATCAAAGAAAAGATTTAATGGATCAAGCTCCAAAGTCTCGGCACTATGTATGGATAAATGGAAAACGAGTGAGGCCATAACTGCATGTGCGCTTCGAGGTGTATCGACTCCTAAACATCGTTTGGTGCCGATCACCGCACTTCAAGATTTGGAGTCAAAAGAATATCGTTCTTTATGGAAAGAGCTTGTACACGATTTAGGGAGTAAAACACTCATCGTCAAGCCACGGGGTGACGGATGCTCGGCAGGTATTGTGAGGTTACAAAATGAGAGTGATTTGAAAGCCTACGTTCACTTTGCTCAGAATGGATCTCTTACGATCCCGAAAAACACATTTAGCGATCAGTTAGAGGTCGTGGAAATGCCTCTTCTACCGATGAGTGAAATAATTTTTGAAGAATTTATAACGACTGACATTGTTCGCGTCAAAGCCAACCATCTTAAATACACCAAGAAAAGCGGATGGGTGGAAGTGACCTGTGGAGTACTTGAAGAAGGCGACATACTGCGCGCGCTCAATCCGAGTATTACGGTGGCCGAAGGCGCGGTGCTTTCAGTGGAAGAAAAATTCCAAGGTGGAACTGGCGTCAATATCACACCGCCGCCCGAAGAACTTATACACGCAAAAATCCTTGCTCGTGCACGCACATCTATTCAAAACGTGGCGCGCGCACTTAGGATCGAAGGCTATGCCCGAATCGATGCATTTTTGGAACTTCGTACTGGTAATGTGAAAATCATCGAAGTGAATACCTTGCCGGGACTGACCCCATCAACCGTGCTCTACCATCAAGCATTGGCCGAGAAAGCCCCAATTTTTCCGAGAGAACTCCTGGAGTTATTGATAAAAAATAAGGGGTACTAGAACTCAAGAGTTGGATTATGTATAAACCACTTTCTTATATTGAGATTTCAAAAAAGAATATTATTCATAATGTGAAGTCACTTCGAAAAGTAGCGAAGCCAGGCACAAAATTCGCCTTTGCCGTGAAAGGGAATGCGTACGGACACGGGTTGAAAGAAGTCGTAAAAATAGCTGCGCCTTACGCAGATTATTTTATGGTAAACAGTATCGAAGAGCTTCGCATGCTTCGCAAAGTCTCTAAAAAAAGAGTGTTGCTTTTGGGGTATGTAGCAAATTCTGATATAGCGGAGGCGATACAGTTAGGGTGTATTGTGGGAGTATATTCTATTGAATCATTCAAAACCATTGCTAAAATAGCGGAGAAAATCGATAAAAAAGTAGATGTGCATATTGCTTGTGATGCGTATCTTGGGCGCGAGGGATTTTTGAAAAAAGATTTGGAAAATCTTTTTCGCCTGCTGCAAGTAGCTGGTTACATGTCACACGTTTCTATTGCCGGCATGTATGCACACTTCGCAAACATCGAAGATACTACCAGCTTCACTCATGCAAAAAAGCAAATCGATGGCTATCGAGAAATGATCACACTTGCTCATAAGCACGGCTACAAAAATATTCTTACTCATATTTCAGCTACATCGGGGCTTTTGATATACGAAAAAGAGAACGGCTATCATCCACTCGTGCGAGTCGGTATCGGCATGTACGGTCTCTGGCCAAGCGAAGAGATTGGACTTCAATCAAAAAATCTCACACTCAAACCTGTGCTTTCGTGGAAGACTCATGTCGCTCAAATTAAAACAGTAGCAAAGGGGAGTACGATAGGCTATGGACTCACCTACGTCACTAAAAAACCAACAACACTGGCCCTTATCCCGCAAGGCTACGCTGACGGATATCCCAGAGCGCTTTCCAATAAAGGCATGGTTTTGATTGGCGGAAAATATGCAAAGATCCTAGGGCGCGTATCGATGAATATGTTTGTTGTAGATGTGACGAATATTCAAAAGGTTAGAGTAGAGGATGTGGTCGTGCTTTTGGGTACGCAAGGGAAGAATACTCTTACAGCGGAAATGCTCGCTAGATGGGCTCTCACGATCAATTATGAAATCGTGACTCGTATAAGTCCGCTTTTGCCGCGAATTATTAACTAGTTAATAGAAAATAGGTAATAGTAAATAGGACTTGTGTTTCTGGCCTCTTTTTGATACTATCTCAGAGTTAGTTATTTCTCACTAGGACCTTTCTGAAACATGAAAGAAGTGCCTTTACTACTAACTATTTACTACTAACTACTTACACCCCCTATGTCCCAAGACCGACTCATAAAACTTGCCTGCACCAAATGTAAACGCATCAACTATTGGAGCAGTAAAAATAAAAAGCTTGTCACCAAGAAAATCGAGCTCAAAAAGTACTGTAAATGGTGCCGTGCCCAGACTCCTCACAAGGAAGCGAAGAAGTAAAACTCTACATTTATTCAAGAAACAAAAGTAGCCAGAAATGGCTACTTTTGTTATAGTACAAGCGCTTGGGCCTATAGTTCAGTGGTAGAATGCTCGTCTCCAAAACGAGCGACCGAGGTTCGAATCCTCGTGGGCCCGCCAAGCATATGTACGAGTCAACTTATAAAAATCCGACAAGAAGACAAAAAATTTCAGAGATAGTAGGACTTTGTTTTCTCATAAGCATTGCAATTTTTGCTTTTTATAACTCAAATCGGGTTTTGGATCAAAAAAAGTTATGTAAATCATTTGGAGGAGAACCCAATATTCATACTAGTGCTCGAAATGGTCCATATCTAAAGGCACGAGGTTGCTATCTTTCGAAAGAACAATATGAAGAATTTAATGCGGAGATTGCTAAAGCAAAAGAACGCTATTCGCATTTAGAGTTTTATATTCAATAATTTTTCCAAATCTGCGAATCTTTTGTTTCAGTTTGATTAATCCACGTAATTTTCCTATCCCTCTTAAACCACGTTTTTTGTCGCTTAGCGTATTGCCAGATCGCATTTTCTAAATCGGCGAGCATTTGTTGTTTGGTGAGTTTTACCTGTAAATACTGTGCAATATGGCGGTATTCGAGGCCGAGTTCTTCGAGACGTCTCCATGAGAGCCCATGAGTATGTAAGTTTTTGACTTCAGCTACCATGCCTTGCTTCATGCGAGCGAGTAGGCGAGTATGAATGTTTTTCTTAAGTGTTTCATCAGGGAGCGTTAGGCCGATTATTTTGGCATCATATTTAGGTACAGTTTTAATTTTCGGCACCTTTCCAAGTGCTTTCGCGATCTCAATTGCGCGAACAAGCCTGACATTGTTTTGCCGATCAATCGTTTTCGCGCGCTTAAGATCAAGTTTTTGAAGTGTTGCAAAATTCTCTAATGCGGACTTTTTAAGAAGAGTAGTGCGAAGTTTTTTATTTGGTGGTACTTCTGGAAGTATGTTTCCATGTACGAGTGCATCGATATAAAATCCTGTACCTCCCACAATAATAGGGAGTTTGCCGCGACTCAAAATATCTTCGATCGCTTTTGCGGCAAGTGTTTGATATTCCACAACTGAAAATTGTTTCTTTGGGTCGGCAACATCGAGGAGGTGGTGGGATATGCCTTTCATTTCACGCTTTGTAATTTTTCCGGAGCCGATGTTGAGATCGCGATAGATTTGGCGGGAGTCAGCGGAAATTATCTCACCGTTAAGTTTTTTAGCTACTTTTACTGCGTAGCCACTTTTACCTGTGGCAGTTTGGCCAAGAATGACCAGGATTTTGGGTTTTGTTTTTATCATTGATTTGAAATTATACCTAAGTAACAGAGAGATCGCCCGCGACTCTTGCCTGGTCGTCACCAGGCTTCGGTCTGGACACCAGCTCGTCTATTTCGCAAGCTTGCGAAACAAGACTCCGCTGTTCGATTCTCTACACGAGCAAAGCAGTTTGCTCGTTCTCTGGGCACAAAAATGCTTCGCTTATTTTGTGCCCAGAGAGAGAATCGAACTCTCATGATGTTGCCATCGAAGGATTTTGAGTCCTTTGCGTCTACCAATTCCGCCATCTGGGCATATTATTTTGCTTTCAAAAATTCCTTTCCAATTCCTGAC
>CAZBZO010000008.1:0-10019 GCA_964496425.1 uncultured Candidatus Saccharibacteria bacterium
TATGCCCTCTGGAAAGGGCGCGCCTATAAAGAACACGAACCCGAAGATATTCTTTTTAAAATTAAGCAATCGTTAAAATAATAAAGATGAAACAAAAAAAATATCTTTTACTCGGTGCAATTGCCGCAGTTGCAATAATTCTTTTAGTGATATTTCTAAAAGGTACCGCAGAGCCTTTCACTAATACTATTCCCGCCCGACAAAATATTCCGACTTCACCATCGACACCGACTGCCGTATCTCCCTCGCTTCCCAATGCACCAGCATCACCTGTAAGTACCTCCCCTTCGTCATTGTGTAACACCGCCATTGGCACAGCACGCTATTGTAATAAAATTTTCTCAAGTAGTGAGGTTTCGGTTGCTACCTATGCGTTCGCCACTGCAGCCAATATTACGTCGGGCAGTCCTGAAAGTGTCTGGCTTGATTTATATACGCCGAAAAACGACAGCGATTCCCATCGACAAGCAGTTATCTTTGGCCATGCGGGTGGTGGTGACAAAGCAGACAGCCAACCGGCGAGTTGGTGTCGAGATAAATTCGCAACGCGGGGATTTGTTTGCGCCAGTATCAACTACCGTACCGTCGTTGGCAATTTTACAGAACAAACTCAAAAAGCAGCCCTCTCTGATATGCATGCAGCAGCCCGTTTTATGCGAGCTCATGCCGTAGAATATGGGATTGACCCGAATAAAATTATTTTCATGGGTGTTTCTGCTGGAGCGATCACCGCAGCCCAAGCATCAATCACCGCCAACAATCTTTCAGATCTATATTTTAAAGATCCGATTGTTAATGTAAGCAATAGTACATTTTCGTCTCGAGCATGCGCCGCTGCCACACTTTCTGGAGCAGCGACAGATATAATCCTTGGATTTCTAGATGCCAATGATCCTCCTATCTACTTATATCATGGCATTGATGATCCAACGGTAGTGTATTCCCAGGCCAAACTCACCTATGATAATATGGTCGCACTTAGTATCCCAAGTGCTCTAATGTCATTTGCAAATACTGGACATAAGCTCGGCCACGGAGAAGAAATAGAAGCCGACCTTTTTGCAAAACTATACAGTCGAGTTACCCAAGGTACGTGTCTATAAAATACCTCAGCTTACTTCAACGCTTGTATCCCTGGGATCGTTCCTTCGGCGAGGAAATCAAGTGCTGCGCCACCCCCAGTAGAAACAAAATCAAACGAGCGCTCCATTTTTAATTTCGAGATCACTTCGACAGTATCCCCACCTCCGATGATTGTCGTTGCGCGCGCTTTCGCGAGAAGTTTTAAGAGTGCTATTGTGGCTTTTGCATGAGTACCTTTCCCCAGTGGCCCATTCCACAAAATCAACTTCGCTTTTTTAATATATGGCAAAAGTGACTTGATACTTTGAGGCCCAACATCAATAATGGCCTGGGTTTTGCCGACATGCTCAGGCAATACATTTTTTTCTTTTCCATTTATCTCCACAACAACGTCGCTCGGAATAGTAAGTTTTTTATTTTTAAGAAGCGCTGCTAAGCGAGGCGCATCGGGGTCCAGAAGCGAAGTCCCAACTTCGTATCCAAGCTCCTTATAAAAATTATTGACCAAAGCTCCACCCACAAACACTGTGTCGGCCATTTTCAAATATTTTTTGATGAGTGGCATCTTAGTTTCAAATTTTGCTCCACCCAAAATAGCGAGAAACGGATGTTTTGGATGAAGGACTAAAGAAAGCTGCTGTACTTCTTTTTCAAACTGCAACCCAGCATAGCGAGGCATAAGCCGAGGTACACGTACAATAGAAGCATCGCTCCGGTGGGAAACTAGGAACGCTTCATTGACATAGATGTCTCCGAGGGCGGCAAGTTTTTTTGCAAAAACCGGATCGTTTGATTTCTCACCAGGATCACTTCGCAGATTTTCAAGCATTATCACCTCACCATTTTTCATTGATCCAATTGCTTTTGTAGCAGCTGTACCAAAAATTTCTGGTATAAACTTCACTGGCATATATTTTTTGAGTCGAAGTGCCGCAGGCTTAAGTGAATTTTTTGGATCACGACCAATATGACTCACAATAACGATTCTCGCACCTTTTTCCCGAAGCAAATTGAGAGTCGGGAGCGTGGTTCTAATACGAAAATCGTCGAGTACTCGGTTGCCTTTAAGCGGCACATCGTATCCGACACGAAGGAGCACTACTTTTCCGTTTAAATTTTTTACTTGGCGGATAGATTTCATTGTAGTGCGGAAGTGAGGTGAAGCATCTTTCCAAACCGCTCCGGAGAGAGGCTCTCTCGCCCCGGAAGCACACCGTCGATACCGCCTGCGCGAAGAAATGATTCTATGTTTTTCACATTCACAGACCCGCCGTAGATAATGCGAAGATCTTTCACCGTTGCAACATGCTTGAACATATCAGCCACGACACGTCTTATATAAATCGCCATTTCATGGGAATCTTCAGGTGTTGCGTCACGACGGTCAGCGGTACTTGAAAGCGCCCAGATCGGTTCATAGGCAATGACGATATTGCCGATCGAAGACTTTGGGATTTTTGCCAAGCATTCATGAAGTTGATCTCGCACAATTCGAAGATATTCATCGCTCCTATCCCGTTCATGCTCTCCAACGCAGAGAATGGGAGTAAGTCCCGCCTTCAAAGCCGCTGCGATTTTACGGGAAATAAGTTCGTTGGTTTCTCCGAGCGCTCGTCGTTCAGAATGACCAATAATCACATAGAACACGCCGAGTGATTTTAACATCCACGGCGACACTTCCCCGGTATAGGCACCTTCTTTTTCAAAAGACGCATCTTGGGCACCAATACGAAGACTGCCGCTTTGCCGCTTCAAAAGCGGAATATAGATATCTGGCACACAAATGACGCTTTCGACGCCGCTTGTTGCACGGGCGAACATGCTGATTTTGGAAATATGAGCCAAAGCTTCTTTGGAAGTAAGAGGGTGCATTTTCCAATTCCCAACCACCAGTATTCGCTTCCGATTCTTTTTTATCATAGGCAAAGTATATCACAGACACCTTGCGTCTTACTGGGATTGTTGCCAGAAAACCGTGGAGTACTTATCTGATGTTTTAGGAAATGAAGGCGGCGGACTGTACAGCAAGTTGGCATCATAGGTATATATTTTTGTTGCATACCCGTTTCCGGTGCCTCCAAGATTACCCTGCGTATTCACACCGAGCATACCAAAGGATTCGAAAAGAGTGCGAGTGTCATATGGACTACAGCCAGGCTTGTTGGAACTTTTACTCTCAGGATAATGGTACCGAAAAACAGTCCCATTCTGTGCAATCAGAGCAGCGTCAATACTGAGGGAATCATCTGCATAGAGTCCGACTAAAACATTATTTTGCGCAATCAATCCGATTACATCTGTACCGTCATAGTTGGTATAGGAAATACCGTGGTTGACGATAATATTTTTTCTAGTTGATACATTGTCAGGGAATTTAGCCGCCGCAATTGTGATCCGTGCAGAATCAATGCCACCATCTACCCAAACATCGTCTTCAACAAACACAACACCGTTGGTAGGATTTGGGTAATTGGCGAGAAGCGTTTGTCCTCCAGAAGAATTGATGCTCCACGTCCCCCACCCTGTCTGATTATTCGTATTCTTACATGAACTATGCGGAACCGCCGCAAGGCTGTTGACGGTAAAAACATCGAACGTATCGTCGGTTTTAAGTACGATATGATATCCAAGCGCACCGGACGGTGCCAAGTAGAGTCCGTGTGCTTGAGCGTCTGTTTTCAGACTGGACAAGTCACTGGTAATACCGACAAAGTCGACTGCAGGTACCGGGAATTCACGTCCGGCCATAAATACATCTGGCCGCTCTTCCACATCATTAGGGAATTGTTCTTCTTGTACAACATTGTTATAGAGACCACTTTCTGGCGGAGCTTTGACATGTGTATGAACGCCAAATTCTTCTACGGGTCCGTTATGACTCCCATCTTCGTAGGATTCTTTCGCACTCGTCACCAAGTTGTGAGCAAGGGCGTCAAAACGAACACCTCCGTTGGAATGCACTGGGCCAAAAAACTCTGCTCCTGGAATAAAGCGCGTATCGGCATTGGAAACAAGTGCAAACTTAGCCCATGATGGGATGGCGAGGTGAGTCGTAATTTTTTTTGTGGCGACTGGTTCAGTTACAGTCCGCCCAGTTGATTCGATGACGACAAGCGTAGAACCAAGCGGGGGTGGAGTGATACTAAGTGAAAATTCCCCAATCAACTTACCATCTTTATCAAAAAACGGATGCACATAGGGACCAGGGCCCCCAGTAGCATCTTCAAAATCACTATCCGCATGAGCTAAGTGCCAACGATAATAATCTACACCTGCTTCGGCGATTTGAAAGGCTTGCTCTTGGGAAATCAAGAGCGATGCAACCTTGAGGCTCGCAGTAGCCCAGCCCATAAATGCTATCGTGAGAGTGATAGCGATAGCTGAGAATACAACGACTTGTAGTAATAAAAATCCTCTTTGCATATTTTTAATAATTGTCTTTTAAATTACGAAATGATATCTGCGTCGTAACTGTCGTCGCACCAGGCGGCTGATCCAGGTCAGCGTCGATGATGAAAGTAATCTTCACTAATCGAACGTCAGAAACAGAAAACGGAGCAGCCAAAGGTGGCGTGGTCCCATCATAATTCGTATCGTAGTAATCAAAAATTGGAGTTGCACCATTTTGAATGCCTGAAACCATATCTATAATCGTTTCCGTCTGTGGATCGTAGGCAAATGCCGAGCCGGTGGGTTTCGTCACTCCTTTTTTAAGCGTCGTGCCATCTAAAAAATAACGAATGCGTTCTTTAAATGTATCATTATCAATGTCGACAAAAAAAATAAAACTTGTAGGACTGGCTTCTTCGATCGGATACGCTCCCGCTGAAGAAATAGTAGCCCCGCGGATCTCGTCTGCCATTGGGCGGAGAATTCGGCGCGCCTCATCGGCTGAGTTTAAATTTGTTTGAAATAATCGGCTGAAATAAAACGTGTCGCCGGCCAAACGACCAATACCAACGCCAATAAAGCCCAAGATGGCAAGTGTTATCAGCATTTCTATTGCAGTGAATCCTTTTGACATATTTATGGGGAGATAACAACTTCTAATTTTTGCCAATCATCTGAGAGAGTCACGGTTCCATTATACGTCTGATAGCCGGATTTTGTCACCGTTACATCGTAGTCGCCCGACGCAAGCCCGCCAAACGACACCTGCCCCGGCGGAGTACACGCAGTAGTAAAAGTAAATGAAATATCTGAAATATTTGGTGTGAAAGCTGTATCTTGAGTGTCCATGAAAATACGATAGCGTAAATATCTCTTGCCGTTTAAGGCTGGGCTTAAATTATTGTCTGATAGAGTGTAGTAGGTACTACTTGTGCCGTCAGGGCCCCAGAAATCCCAGGTGTCGCCATTTACGGCACTCGTTGCTATTTTAAAGCGCACTGGATTTGCTCCCGTTTCAGGCGGCTGATCAGTCGGAGTCCAAAATATTTGATGGTAGTTGCTGGCGCCTGCCGTATCAAATGTTGAAGACGTCAGTTTGCCACTCGCGGCGTAGACACCGTGGATAGGATGGAGCTTAAGTTCTCCGACCGGACTATTGCGGTCAATATTACTGTCAGAAGAATTATACTTTGTCGGATTATCAATAAAGTTCTGCTGCCCACCGCCTCCTGACCAATCAGTTTGAGTCATAAATCCTTGTCCGGTGATGCGCGTATACACATGGCTATCGCTCGTGCGCACAAGTTCTACAATTGCATCGGTGATCGGTAGCTCTGTTGACTGATCTCGCACCACCACCAAAAGAAGTTTTGGGTTTTTTGGTGCGACGATCATTTGCATTGTTTGATCTTGGTTGGGACCAAGACCAAGGGAGAGAAGTGGGTTGGTGCCAATCAAATCGTAGGCGCTATCAGTGACAGCAATATCATAGGTATCCCATTCAAGATTATTAATCGTACTGAGCCCACTTGCATTGGTCGTAAATGATTCATCAAATTTAAGAATATCAGGAAGCAAGCCAATGAGTTTCGTACCAGTAAGGTTGTAATCAATAGAGGGCACCGGTGTGCAGATATCAGTCAGCGTTGTGGTTTCAAGTGAACCAAGTTCAGCGATAGTAAAACTTACTTGGCTGATTTGCTGAATCACGACAGTTACATCAGGCGCTGTGGGATTTGGATTTTCGATATCACCGGAGGGATACGTCTGATCTGTTGAATATCCCGGCTTTGTAACAACAATGTGATATCCGCCAACTGATGGCGGTGCATCCACAATCGTAAGCGAGCCATCGACACCTGTCACATCGTCGATATGAACTGCTGGAATCACGAGAACATTGTCGATTGCGACATCAGCACCTTCGATGGGCACACCGTTGGCATCAAAGACATTAATAACAAGCGCACCGTTTGTGGAAGCTGTTTCAAGATTTTTCGGCGCGATATGGGTCGTGTATTCAAGAGGCGAAAAATCAGTGCAGAGCGGACAATCGATTTCCACTGCAATCATTTTATTATCGGCCGGAGAAAGATCGTTCGGTGTTTCCCCGATCATGCCATCAAATTCCTCATCGATGTTTCGTACGGTCGTCGTCACCACAAACGCATTTCCATCACGATCTAGATTTTGCACAGGCGGGATAGTGCCTGCGGGAATCCCTCCGATTGTGCCGACACTAGCATAGGGCATATTGCGAACGATCTCAAACTGCTCGTTGGCTAGGCTCGCCGCGACAGTACGAACATTCAAAATCACCGTACTCTTCAATATTTGCGCATACACACCATACAAAGTAACACCGATGATTGCAAAAAGTGCTACCGCAACAAGTGTTTCAATAAGCGTGAGCCCGCGATTTTTTTTATGATTGCTCGTATTAGTGATATCATTCATATTATTTAATGTTATCGAGGAGCGAGTACATTGGTGTCAGCATAGAAACTGCAAAAAATCCCACAGCGCCGCCGATAAAGACCATAAGTACTGGCTCAATGATTGTGGAGAGGTTTTTTGTTTTAGCGTCGACTTCCCCTTCATAGAAGGTAGCAATATCAAGCAACATACTACCAAGTGCACCTGCTTCTTCGCCCACTTCCATCATTTCTCCGACCATCACGGGATAGAGATAATCATATTTTTTAAAGACGCTTGAAAGCGTCGCGCCTTTTTGTACGACAGTTTGAGCTTCGTCGAGTACTTTTTTGTAGTGTACATTTTGAAGGACTTCTTTCGTGATAGTGAGTGCGCGAGTGACATCAACACCCGAAGAAAGAAGTGATGAGAGAGTACGTGTCGTCCGGGCAGTATTTGATTCTTTAGCAATGGTACCGATGATCGGCAAACTCAAAATCACATAATCAATCGCAGGCTTCAACCGTTTAATGCGCAAAATAAAATATATTCCTGTAATGACCGTAAAGAGCGCCAAGAAAAACAAAAGCGTATGGTCAGCCAGAAAATCGCTGAAACCGACAACGATTTTTGTCGACGTCGGTAGTTCTGCATTTAGATCTTTAAACGTCTTCGTAAGAGTCGGCACCACAAATATAAACATCAGTATTCCAATAAGGAAAATTGCTGAAAGAATGATGGATGGATACATCATCGCGCTTTTAATTTTTTTGTTGAGCTCGTAGGACTTTTCCAGATTGAGACCAATCTCGCCCAATGCTTTGGTAAGTCCTCCACTTTCCTCGCCCGAGCGCACCATCGAAACAAAGAGCGTGGAAAATACTTTTGGAAATTTTGCCATACCGTCGGAGAGCGTGCCGCCGGCATGAATGTTTTCGATTAGAGATTTGAGCACAGTTTTGAATTTTTGATTCTGACTTTGTTTTTCGAGCACTTCAAGTGCACGATAGAGAGAAAGTCCGGCCGAGAGCATGCCGCTCATGTTGCGAGTAAAAACAATTTTCTCATGAAGCGACACTGAGCTGAAAAAATTCGTAAAGGCGGCAGAAAATCCAGATATTCCAAGTGCGCTTTTTTCAGAAATAGAAATCGGAGTGATACCTTCAGCGCGAAACTGCCGCGCAACGGCAAATTTATTGGCTCCCGTGATGACACCTTCTTTTATTTCACCTTCTTTAGTTTTTATTTTATATTTAAATTCCATAGTATTTATTCCGAAACAACACGCAAAACTTCCTCCACAGTCGTGAGCCCCTGCGCAGCTTGGAAAATTCCATCTTCAAGCATACTCATCATGCCCTCTGATTTTGCTTGTGCTTCGATCGCATCTTGAGATGAACCCTTTAAGATGAGTTCTTTGATGGCCGGTGATACTTTTAAAACTTCGTGGATTCCCAATCGTCCACTATAGCCACTTTCGCAACCGGATGTTTTTCGCGCGTGATACATCGGGATCTTTTCCCAGGTGGCACCAGGGTCGATAATATGTTCTCCTTTAAGTATCGTGAGCATTCGATCAAGATCAATCACTTTACCAAGGGCCGCAACCTCAGCCGCAGTCATAAAATATTTTTCTTTTTCATTGCAGAGCTTCCGCACCAAACGTTGCGCAATGACGGTCTTCACCGTAGACACGAGCAAAAAAGATTCGACACCCATGTCGATCATACGCGGTATTGCGCCTGCAGCACTATTGGTATGTATGGTCGAGAGTACCAAGTGGCCAGTGAGCGCTGCGTTGATCGCCAGGCCCGCGGTTTCACCGTCACGGATTTCGCCGACCATAATAATATCCGGGTCTTGCCGCAAAAGAGTACGGAGGCCATTGGCAAACGTCAGCCCGATTTCTGATTTGGTCTGAGTCTGATTGATGCGCGGCATTTGATATTCGATCGGATCTTCAATGGTAGAAATATTTACGTCAGGAATATTTAAAATATCGAGCATCGTATAGAGTGTGGTGGTCTTACCAGATCCGGTCGGACCAGCAGCAAGAAGCATACCGGTCTTTTGTTTCATCCCGTCGTGGATGCGCTCAAGCGCCTCGCCATGAAAACCTAAGTTTTCAAGTGTAAAACCATGGCTATTTTCCCGCAAAATACGAATAACAGTTTTTTCTCCAAAATAGGTCGGCAACGTGGAGACACGAAATGAAACACGCTCGGTATCGCTGGAGATTTTAAATCTACCGTCTTGTGGAAGACGTTTTTCGTCGAGCTTCAAATTGGAAAGCACTTTGATACGCGCAGTAATGCCAGATGCCGCATCCTTCGGCAAAAGCATAGCGTCGTGGAGTATGCCGTCGATCCGATACCGCACGACAAGCGAGCCTTCGCCGGGCTCAATGTGAATATCAGATGCATTTTGTAAAATCGCATGAGAGATGAGGGTGTCGACGATTTTCACGATCGGCAAATCCTCTGCCATAGCCTTCAATTCTTTTTCAGACACTGCTTCTCCGCCCTCGGCTTCAGCCACGGTCTTAAGCGAGAGCACTTCTTTTTGGATGATATCGTCAAACTCAGCCTTGAGACTTTTTTTGTACTGCGCGAGAACATTTCGAATCGCTTCGACGGTGGTAAGTCTCGGCAATATTTTCAGTGCAACACGCTTTTTGACAAAATCGATCACCGAAAGATCATCGACGTCAAGCATCGCCACTTCAAGACCATCAGGCGTTTTTTTATAAGCAACGATATTATATTTTTTTGCAATTGGCTCGGGGATTAGAGAAAGCACAGAAAAATCAATCTTCTCGGAGATCAAATTCACAAACGGAATTCCTAAAATGTAGGCTTGAATTCGTCTCAGTTCCGAATCTTTTATCTTTCCTTGCGAAACAAGCACATCACCTAAGTTTTGTTTTTTCTCAAGTGCTATTTTTTCCGCGGCAGCAATATCATCTCGAGATACGAGATCGGATTCGATGATAAATTTTTTAAGTCCTTCAGATTTGATTTGCATATCTTCTAATAATTATATCATTAACCAAACAAAAAACTCCCACTCGGGGAGTTTTTTGTTTCTTGATTCATTTTTTTCCCTAACCCATAATTACCATTCAAATCGCA
>CAZBZO010000009.1:0-8097 GCA_964496425.1 uncultured Candidatus Saccharibacteria bacterium
TCGAGTCGGCCCACGGGGAAGACTTTGGTAGGGAAGTGCGTGACTTTAATGATTTCTTTTTCGCCGCGCTGGGGCATGGTGGTCACGATGCCTGCTGGTTTGTTGTAGGCAAAGTAGACAAGCGGTTTCGCGTGAGTTGCACCGTTTATTTTTACAATATCAGTATCGCTGACCTGATCGCCGAGCTTGGCAATCTTGCCGTTGATCGTCACTTGGCCGCGTTCGATAAGGGTATCAGCTCCGCGTCGCGTACTTTCACCTCGATCTTTTAAATATTTATTAATGCGCATACTGATACATCAATTTATTTACTATCATCCAATAACATGATCGGCCAGATTGCAGTAAATACGAAAATACCTAGGAATATGAAAAGAATTGAAAAAGAAAAGAAATGGAGGATAAGTGCACCAATGATCGGCGCTACCAAAAAAGCCAACGGCGTCATTCCACGGAAAAGACTAATGACGGAAGGCTCTTTTGCGCTGATTTTTCTGAAGAAATATGTTTCTGACATGACTTCCAGGGCACTCGCTCCAACACGTGTCATAAAAAGAATACCAGCCCACAGTACGATGCTTACTCCGCCATAGATTCCGGCGATTAGAGTACTTCCTCCCATAACAATCGCTCCGGCGGCTAAAAGCTTCTTTTCTCCGAGCCAGCGATCAGCGACGATCCCAAGCGGCCAATCAAGAAGGACGAAGGGAGAGAGCATAATTGTGAAAATAATACCGATCGTGCTCCAACTAAAGCCGAGGACCGTGTTGAGGTAGAGCGGCATAAAAATCACCATCCACGCAAAGAAAAATTGTAGGATAAAATTGACGACGATAATGTGTGTTGTGTTGGGATGCGTATGCACCCGACGTAAAACCTTGAGAAATGATACATGTTCGTATTTTGTATCCTTAAATCCTTTAAACATCGAGATAGCAAATACAAATACGAGGACAACACAGAGAAATGCCAAAGAATACAAGCCTTCATATCCAAAGCGAGCAATAATAACACCCGCGAGAAAGGGCGCACACATCCATGCCAAGTTGGTGACCATGAGATAGCGGCCACGAATACTGCCCGTCTCATGTTCTTTGGCAAAATGCTCAATGAATATATCAAAACACATAGCCATGAGGTTGCTCGCGGACAGATAACAAATCAAAGCAGCAACTACAGCAAATGTGCTCGCTCCATGCGTCAGTGTGTAGAGGGCGAAGAGTATTATTGTAACAAGAGATAGTGTAGCGATCTTATCCCCGATGGTTCGAAGAATGGTAGGTAAGAATTCAAGTCCAAGAAGGGTGACCAAAGCAGCGCTCGCGTAGATAATACCAATCGTGCCTGGGCCGACATAGAGGCCGAGAAAAGTGGAATTGATATAAGCAGTGAGCGCGGCATTTAACGCTAAGACAAAACTCACGCGGTAAATGCGATGAAGAGAAGGACGGGGAGATTGCATGTAAATAGTATACTACTATTTTTTACACTCCTACCAATACAGGTATGACGAGCGGACGCTTGGCGGTCTTTTGGATTAAGAATTTAGAGAGATTTTCAGCCAATGCGTTTTTGAGATAATCAAAGTTTATCGGATTTTGTCCGGCAGCGCCTTCTTCTACAGTTTTTTTGATGATCATGCGTGATTGATGGAGGAGATCTTGAGATTCTTTCAAGTAGACGAATCCGCGAGAAATAATGTCTGGAGATTTTTTAAGTTTACCTGTTGCTTGGTCTATGGTCGCGACGATCACAAACATACCGTCTTGAGCGAGCATTTGGCGATCGCGAATGACGACATCTTGCTCATCTCCAATCGAGAATCCGTCAACCATCATTGGAGATGAAGGTGCTTTTTCTTTGAGCATCGTGATTTTTGTGCCACGCTCGCGGATCTCAATGATGCTGCCGTTATCAGGCACGATGATGTTTTCATTTGGCATACCCATATCGTGAGCGAGTTCTTTGTGGAGCTGGAGCATGTAGTGGTGACCATGGATCGGGATGAAGAATTTCGGATGAGTTTTGCGATGGAGCCATTTGATCTCTTCCACATTGCCGTGTCCGGTCGAGTGCACATAGACTTCACTGGTGCGGTAGTGAATGATTTTCACACCATGGCGAGCGAGGTTGTCTTTGAGTCTCTGCACTGACATTTCGTTGCCTGGCACGATTGAAGCAGAGAGCACGATCGTATCGCCGGTTTCAAGCCGAAAGGCTTTGTGGGTTTTGTTGGATGCGCGCATGAGAGCGGAGAATTCTTCGCCTTGAGCGCCAGTGGAGAGAATGATGACGCGATCTTTCGGCACTGCCTCAGCTTCTTCCATAGAGATGATCGTACCTTTTTTAGGATGAATGAGATCAGCTTGGATAGCGACTTCAATGTTGGTCTTGATACTGCGGCCTTCAAGCACCACTTTTTTATTCAAGACTTCCGCGACTTCAATGATTTTCATCAAGCGTTCAATGTGGGAGGCGAACGCTGCAACCACGAGGCGGCCTTTGACGCTTCGGATAATAGTTTCCAGTCCTTTATGAACTTCTTTTTCAGGTGTAGACCAGCCAGGATTTTCAATGTTGGTCGAGTCAGTCATGAGAAGAAGCACTTCTTGATTGTCGAAGACTTTATATTCTTTTTCTTCGCGCTCAGAGACCAAGCCATTACTCTGTTCAAGCTTGTAGTCTCCTGGAGTGACGATCATGCCATAGGGAGTCTCAACAATAATGCCCATTGAGTCCGGCACGGTGTGGGTCACGCCGAAGAATTTGATACGCATATTGCCAGCAGTGATGACGCTATCTTTTTCTACGATATGCGCATCGAGCGGTTTCAGATGTGGGAATTCACTCTGACGCTTTTTCATCAGGAGGATTGTGAGATTGCGTGAATAGATTGGCGGATTGCCGATGCGATCCATAACAAGCGGAATACCGCCGATGTGGTCGAGGTGACCATGAGTCACAACCATTGCGCGGATCTTTCCTTTTCGCTCTTCGAGGTAGGTCGTGTTGGGAATAATATAGTCGATACCCGGAGTATCTTCGTTGGCAAATTGCATGCCTGCGTCAACAACAATAATATCGTCGCCGATTTCAATAGCTGTCATGTTTTTGCCGATCTCTTCTACTCCGCCAAGTGGCACGATGCGGATAGCTCCTGGAGCCAAAGGAGGGATGTTGGTAGTTTTGAGCGGACCTCGTGACGGCTGGTGTGCGGGCGGGTGCGCGTCGCGTCGAGGTCGGTCAGGACGGCGTTTGCCGCCGAATTTTTGGAATTGATAATTGCCACCCGTGCTTGGTGCACCTCGTTTGGGGTGATCATGGCGCGGGCGTCGTGGGGTTTGAGTCTGAGCGGTGTGTGGATTTTTTGGTGTTGTCGCCGGTTCAATACGTGATTCGAGGATCGGTCCGAGCGGTGAGCGGCTTTTAAAGTTTCTTGGCATAAAGATAGTAAGTAGTTAGTAGTAAATAATAAGTAATAAATTTTTAGATAGTGAATACGATTTTATTTTTGGGTTTTGTCGAAAATCTTCCAGATTTTATATGTCTTTATATACCACGTATGTATGGTACTAAAGCGATCTTTTGGATTTTTGAGATGAGCGAGTGTGATGTTGCGAATGTCGGTTTTGTGAATATAGATATATGCTGGAGCATATAAAAATACTGCAGGCATATCTTTCATGATTTCTGCTTCTGCAGATGCATAATCGAGCTCTCGTGTTTCGGGGTCAAGCTCAGTGGCGGCGTCTTCAAGAAGAGTGTCGACCTTTGTGTTTGCGTACAGTGCAATATTTAGTCCTGGATCAGTGCGTTGGGAAGAATGCCAAAAAGCAAAAAGGTCAGCGGGATTTTGTACAATTTCTCCAAAAAAGAGCGCATCATATTTACGGGGACGGATAACTTCCTGGTTCAAATTACTCGCTTCGAATATTTTTGGCGTGACCGCAATGCCGAGCGCTGTCAGATTGTCAGTAACGATTTCAAGAGCATGTTTGAGCTCGGGAGTGTCGCCGGTGGAAATCGTGAAGCTCAGTTCGGTCGTGACTTTTTTTGAATTAGTCTGCTCTAAAATACCACGATCATTTTTCTCCCATCCATCTTCGGCAAGAAGTGCTGCTGCGGCAACGGGGTCATACTGGGGTTGTTCTGGGGATGCTCCGAGCGGACTATTGATCGCTCGGCCGTAGCCGGAGAGTACTTCTTCAACGATTTTTTCTTTATCAAGCGCAAGCTCAATTGCAGAGACAATAGTTTTGTCTTCAAGGAGAGGATTTTGATTTTGATTGAAAAAGATACCAAACACTCGCGGCAATGTTGCACTCTCTATGCTTACATTTTTTGTAAAGATCATTCGTGCAGTGTCGGGTTCTATACCACCGATAGAATCGATCGTGCCACTTGTGATGTCGTCGATCGCTTCGTTTTCGTTTGTGTAAAATCGAGTAATGAGTTTGCTGATATATGGTTCGCCTAATGCGAAATTTTTAAATGCATGAAGCGTGTAATATTCAGGCACGCCTGATTTTTTCTTAATCGATTCCAATTGGTAAGGCCCTGAGCCGACCGCGTTTATATTAAGATCACTTAAGGCGAATTCGTCAACTGAAACACTATTCCAGAGGTGCGCCGGTAAGATTCCGAGAGTTGTATGTTCAAGAAAAGCCGCATATGGCTGTTTCAAAGTAAAAGTCACTGTTTGATCGTCTGTTTTTGAAACTTCAACACCCTCCCACTGTATTTGCTTTGGACTTTTAATAGCAGGATCTTTTGCTGATTCTATAGTGAAGACGATATCATCAGCCGTCAGTGGCTCTTTATCATGAAAGGTGAGACCTGTTTTTAAAATGAATGTATAGGTAAGGCCGTCTTCTGATACATTGTAATTCTCCGCCAGGTCAGGCACCAAACTCCCATCCGGAAGCGATCGCATCAAACCGGAATAGACGAGTGTTGTAAGATCGTTGTCTGCGTCCGATGTCGCAAGGAGTGGATTGATAAACCGGGGAGTGCCAATGATTCCTTCCGAAACACTTCCACCATGGGCAGGCCGGGTAATCATAAAATGCTGGTTTACGCGGCCAAGAATGCTCATTGTCGTGATAACAAGGACGAGGAGCGCCACGATAAAAAGAGCTCGTTCAGTTTTTGAGAATGATCCCGCGATGCTTTTTAATTGTTCAATAAACCTCAGCGTGCGCGTCCGAAGACTCGCACTCTTGGTATGTCTTATTTCCATAGAATAAATCCAATTTAAATAGTGTTTAGCGCCTCTTTAAGTTCTAATTACTTACTGAGAAGAAACGCTGCAACTGTTGAGAGCACAAACAAAATACTTACGATAATGCATGCGATAAAAAGCACTTTTTCAAGTCCACGTTTTGTATGAAATGTTGCACTGCCGTCGCCACCGCCAAAAGCGCCTCCAACTCCCGCGCTTGATTGCTGAAGGAGAATAAGGGCAATGAGTACGACTGAGAGCCCGATTTGTATGTAGGGCAATATTTGAGTAAGTAACTGCACAACCGTAGTATGCCAAAATTTTGGAAAATATGCAACTTTACTGCCTCCACCCCTTACATTCATTGACAGAAGGTGGGTTTTCTATAGAATAGGGCGTACTTATTAATTAAAAAGTAAATAGGAAATAGGTAGCAGTAAATTGCTAGCGCATACGCTACTAACTACTAACTTATAGACTACTTACTCCTTACTATCCTATGAAGACAAAAAAGATCATTCCTTTGGGCGACCGGATTTTGGTGAAGCCTGACACGGATACAAAAGAAAAAACAAAATCCGGTATTTATATCCCGGATACTATTAGTAAAGAGCGACCGGAGCAAGGTACGGTGGTGGCGGTAGGCGAAGGCAAGTGGAACGAAGACGGTGATGTTCGGATAAAAATGTCTGTTAAAGTTGGCGACGTTGTCCTCTTTACCAAATACGGACCAGATGAAATCAAAGTCGATGGCGAGGAATACTACGTGCTTCGGGAGGAGAACGTTTTAGCAATTATTAAATAGTATTTCGAGAAATTAAAAGTTTTCTTGTTGCGCAACTCGTTTGCCGCAGCAAACTCACACAATGCTCACTGCAAAAACTCTTAATTTCTCTCACTAAAAACTATGTCAAAAAAAATCATTTTCAATCTAGAAGCCAAAGAAGCCTTAAAAAGAGGCGTTGATGCTGTTGCCGATGCGGTCAAAGTCACCATTGGTCCGCGCGGGCGAAATGTTGTTTTCGATAAGGGCTACGGTGCTCCCACCATCACCAATGACGGTGTTTCGATTGCCAAAGAAATTACTCTATCGAACAAATTTGAAAATATGGGCGCCGAGATCGTCAAAGAAGTGGCGAGTAAGACCAACGATGTCGCAGGCGATGGTACGACAACTTCCGTTATTCTCGCTCAAGCAATCATTACTGAAGGACTCAAAAAAACAGCTATGGGCGCCAACGGCATGATGGTCCGCCGGGGTATTGAAGAAGCAAAAGATGAAGTAGTGAAAGCACTCAAAGCTATGGCTTTACCAATCAAAACTGATGCTGAGATTCGCCAAGTAGCGACGATTTCTGCTGAAAGCTCAGAGCTCGGTGCGATCATTGCTGATACGATTAAGAAAGTTGGTAAAGATGGCGTCGTGACAGTAGAAGAATCGCAATCCTTTGGCGTGGAGAGCGAAGTGGTGGAAGGACTCGAATTTGATAAAGGCTACGTGTCTCCGTACATGATCACCAACGGCGAACGCATGGAAGCCGAATTCAAAGATGCACAGATTTTGGTAACAGACAAAAAAATTTCAAGTATTAAAGATATTTTGCCGCTTCTTGAAAAAGTCGCCGCAGCTGGCAAAAAAGAGCTCGTCATTATTGCAGATGATGTAGATGGTGAAGCACTGACGACCTTTGTGCTCAACAAACTTCGCGGAGGATTCAATATTCTTGCCGTGAAAGCTCCCGGCTACGGCGATCGTAAAAAAGAAATGCTCTCCGATATTGCAGCCACAATCGGAGCAAAGGTGATCACAGAAGAAGTCGGCCTTACGCTCGAGAAAGCTGAGCTTTCTGTGCTTGGTCGCGCCAGCCGAGTGATTGCCAAGAAAGACAAAACCGTCATCGTTGGCGGCAAAGGAAAAAAGAGTGATATTGAAAAAAGAATTGCTGAAGTTAAGAGTGTTCTCGAAGGCACGACTTCAAAATACGATAAAGAAAAACTCGAAGAGCGCATTGCCAAGCTCTCAGGCGGCGTCGCAGTCATCCGCGTCGGCGCGGCGACAGAAACAGAGATGAAATATTTGAAGCTAAAAATCGAAGATGCCGTAAACGCTACCAAAGCTGCAATCGAAGAAGGTATCGTGGCTGGTGGCGGGGTGGCGCTTGTGAAAGCTGCCAAAAAAATTAGTGAAAAAATGTCTGCTAAGAAAAATTCTTCAGACGAAATGAATGTTGGATTCAACATTGTCATCAAGGCACTCGAAGCACCACTTAAACAAATCGCGATGAATGCCGGCAAGGACGATGGCTCAGTAGTCGTGGATCAAGTAAAAAATGGTCGTGGCAACATGGGCTACGATGCATTGGCTGACACCATGGTGCCTGATATGATTGCTGCAGGAATTGTAGACCCGGTGAAAGTCACCCGAAGTTGTGTCGAACATGCCACTTCCGCAGCGGCAATATTCCTCACAACTGAAGTCGCGATTGCGGACGAACCGGAGAAAGAAAAACCTCAAGCCCAAGGTGGTATGGGGGGAGGAATGGGGATGGATTACTAAATAAGATTTGTCTAGAAAAAGCCTTTGTTTACAAAGGCTTTTTCTTTTATAAAACCGCTTGACTTATATTCCCAATCGTCTATAATAGCCAAGCGTCTCGAAAAGGCGTTTTATTTTACCTCCGGGAAGACCCAAGAAAGCATGTAAAATAAAGAGTTTTTCGAACGATTCTTTGATAATTGCATACGTTTACAAGGAGTAAGTTAGAAAGTTAAGTTAAGAAGAATAAAATATTTTTTATTTTGTTCCGTTCTATTTTTTAGTAGAGTTTGATCCTAGCTCAGGATGAACGCTGGCGGCGTGGATAAGGCATGCAAGT
>CAZBZO010000010.1:0-5777 GCA_964496425.1 uncultured Candidatus Saccharibacteria bacterium
CCCCCAACCTTTCGGTTGGGTTCACCCTGCTCATGGCAAGCTCACCTGGCTTCGGGTCTTATGTATACTACAAACGCGCTATTAACACTCGGTTTCCCTGCGGCTCGGCGGATTTAACCGCTTAACCAGCAGCATACATAAACTCGTTGGCTCATTCTTCAATAGGCACGCCGTGACGGACAACACCTTACAAACAATTGAGAATTGGAAACTTTCTCTCAATTATTTACACGGTGTTGCCCGCTCCGACTCCTTGTAAGCATATGGTTTCAGGTCTATTTCATCGTCCTTACCGGGGTTCTTTTCACCTTTCCCTCACGGTACTAGTTCACTATCGGTCTCAAGGAATATTTAGCCTTACCGGTTAGTTCCGGCAAATTCCTCCAAGCCATTCGTGTCTTGGAGTACTCAAGAATGACAACGAAAAAGATTTAATATTTTCACTTACAGGGCTATCACCTCCTATGGCATTCCTTTCCAGGAATTTCAGTTAACATTAAATTTTGTAACTTTCTTCGATTAAACGATATTGTCACCTTATGACCCCGAGTATCACTCCCGCCACACATTTGCATGCATCGCGAGAGTGAAACTCGGTTTGGGCTTCTCCGATTTCGCTCGCCGCTACTTACGGAATACTTTTTAGTTTCTGTTCCTCCAGGTACTGAGATGTTTCACTTCCCTGGGTATACTCCGTACTCAAAAGAGCACGGTCATCCTGGTTTACAGGATGGGGTTTCCCCATTCGGAAATTTCCGGATCAAAGGTTGCTAGGCACCTCCCCGAAACTTATCGCAGCCATGCTACGTCCTTCATCGCCATATAGAGTCTAGGCATCCACCATATGCTCTTATATTTCCTATTAGGAAATATAAGAACCACACAACCATTTTACGCTTACACATAAAATGGAAAAACGAATATCGCTCGCATACCGCTACGCAAGCAATATTTTTAAAACACATTACACTCTGTTTCTCATGCGGGTCGAAAAGACCCGAAAACATACTATACGAAATCCGTATAGTATTTCGCATGGAACAGGATTTATTTGTCAGAGATCAGTCGGGCAGTCAAAATTTTTCAACAAAAAAACCGCTTTTTAAGCGGCAAGTAAAACGAAAGAAAACGTTTACTTTTTCCGCCTTAAATTGGGTGTTTTGTTGCTATTCATATCTGTGCGAGCCAGTATATACCAGGGCGAGATCTATGTCAACAGGAGCCTTTGCTGTGCATAACTTCTCTAGTAATCTATGTCATAAAGGTTGTTTTTAAAGGCCATTTTCCCAAAAGAAAAAGCCCCGAGATGGGGCTTTTTCTTTTACTTAAACTTAAATGTTTTAGTGCATTGGGCGAATGCTATCGCGTACTTTTTCAAGTCCGCGAGCGGCAGCTTCTTTGCCACCCAAACCAAATGCGAGTCCACCAGCAAGCGCAAGCATTGCGACAATACCAGTAAAGAGTGTGAAGAGGAACTGCTGCGCAATACCGAGCTCAGAGAGCGCGATGATAAACGCAAAAATCCAGATCGCGTAGCGGGTCATTGTACCCAAAAAATTTGCAGTGTGCACATTGGCTGCCTTCGCAGAACCAGATACGATTTTACCCATCGCATCAGCAATGATAGTAGCAAGCACCAAAATAAGTCCTGCAATAATAACGTGTGGTAAATAGCCGAGCACATCATTTCGTAGAAATGCAGTGACTTGGTAAAGCTTGAGCATTTCAAGTGATGCGATCAAAAATACGATCACGATAAACCACTTGACGATCTCACCGATAAAATAGCCGACATTGAGTCGCATACCTGCACGACCCAAAACATCGTCAACACCTGCACTTGCAAGAAGACCGTCGACTTTGAGTGCACTGATCACTTGTGAGATCGCACGAGCGACCAAAGATCCGAGTACCCATCCAATGATAAAAACTAAAATCGCGACGATAAGATTTGGAACAAACGTGATAAAACCCATCCAAAGATTTTGGAGTGAAGTGGTGAACACGTCAGCCCATGTCTGAATATACATAAAAAACTATGTGGTTCCGCCAGTACCTTTCCCAGCAGAACACTTGCTGATTGCTTAACATAAGCAGTCAGGCAAGAAAATTATTAATAAAACTATTTAAAGTTCGACCTTAAATATCTACCTTAAAGTATACCAATTTTTGGCTACTTTTTTTGGGCTTGTGTGGATAACCCCACTGTGTCAATCAAGGTCGCATGCGGGTAGTCAAAGACGTCCCGGACGAGCTTATCATACATATTGAGCCTATAGAGGAACTCTGGAGTATCAAATATGGCATAGGTGAGCTCGCGGCCGATCTCAGACTCGAGGACTTTAATAGTACGATCAAAAACGCTACGCTTCAGATTGTCTCCCACGAGGAGCACATCCATCCGGGCATCTGAATCAATAAAAATACCTGAAATCACCAAAAGCTTAATCTTGCCTGATTTCTTGAAACGACCGATCAAATCCGCTTGTTTAAGAAAATCACTATTGAAAAGGAGGTTGGCCAATGGCTCAACATACGGGAAGCCTACTTGGAATACAAAGCCAGAGACTCGACGGGAAATCTTTCTAGAAGCGATTTTCTTGGTGCGCTTATTTTTCGTCTCAACAGTGCGGGTCTCTGTAAATTTTTTTGGCTGAATAAATTTGGCTTTTACCAAAGTGTCGATTTCTCTGCGAACTTCCCGGCTTGTCACCCGGGTACGACTCGCGATCTCAGGGAGAGAAAACGCACGCGATTGATTGAGGAGAAAAAGGCGAAGGATTTTCACCCGGGCCTCGCTGCCAAATAGCTTCGAGAGTGTTTGCATGGGGAGAGTATAAAGTATTGGATATAAAGTATCAAGTGCATAAATCACAGACAAAAGCCGCCCCGGCTATATGCCGGGGCGGCTTTCCAAAAACCATGTAAATATTACTTAAGTGTAACTTTACCCACATGTTCTTTGTTCGCCGTCGCTCACAAAGCCATGCAGGCCCCGCCTCGCGCCCGAATTCTTGTGAATTCGGACTAGTGCGCTGCGGCCGAAAAGTGACCTAAAAATAACTTCGTTATTTTAGTGTCACTTTTCCTCCTGCTTCTTCAAGTTTCTTCTTGAACTCTTCGGCTTCAGCTTTCTTCATGCCTTCCTTAAGCATGCTTGGTACGCCATCAACGAGATCCTTTGCCTCCTTGAGTCCGAGCGCCAAGATTTCCTTGACTACTTTCATAACAGCAATTTTGTTCTCCCCAGCGCCAGTGAGCTCCACATTGAAGCTTTCTTTTTCTTCAGCAGCTGGACCAGCTCCAGCACCGCCGGCTGGAGCGGCTGCAACGGCCGCAGCAGATACGCCGAATTTTTCTTCAATCGCTTTCACCAATTCATTGAGGTCGACAACTGACATTTGTTCTACTTTTTCAATAATATCGTTAAATTTATCAGACATAATTTTTATAATTAATTTTGTAATAGTTAGTTTGACTTTGTCTTCGCAACTTCACCGAGCGCAATCGCAAATCGTTGAAGTGGAGATTTGAGTAAGAAGGCAAGCTGTGAGAGCAAGACTTCCCGTGGTGGAATAGTCGCGATTGAAAGCATTTTTACGCTGTCGACATAAGCCCCTTCAAAGATGCCGCCAACGATTTTCAGTGTATCTTTGCCGCGACCGAAGTTGTACACTTCGCGCGCTGGTGCCAAGACATCAGTGCCGTAGGCAATAGCAATCTCACCATCAAGGACTGGCATTTCGCCTGTAATCCCCTTTTGATCAAGCACACGCTTAAGTAGTGTCTTCTTAGCTACTCGGTAGCCGACCGAAGCTTTGTCGAGACTGCGGCGCAAGCCATTACCATCAGCAACCGTGAGGCCATGAAAGTTCACAAAGACGATCGATTGATCCCCTTTGAGCGCTCCCGTAAGCTCATCAACAATTTCTACTTTTTTCTTTTTTGTAAGTGCCATAAATTTTGAGTAATTTAAATACTGATATATTCAGATTACTCACTATTTTTCAATAAAAAATCGACCATTATGGTCGCAGAGGAGAACCTAAAAAGGATCTCGAGTACCTCGGTAGGGCTTATTGTTGGCCTACTGTCTCTGGCGACTAGGGAGATAATAGCACGAGCTAAGTAGTGCGTCAAACCCACGTAAGGTTATAAATACTTCTCATATTTATCATTGTTCACAGTTTCACAGGACTTATTTGGTTCAACATATTTTTCCTCAAGCCAAGAATCAAACCTAAGATACAACTCTGATATTTTCCATTCTCCATTTATTTTCTTAAATATAAATTTATCTATGACTGCGGTACTTTCTTTGCATTCATCTGCACTTGCTCCTAAATAAGCCTGCATCGAATATTTTGTATAAACTTGGATTGTAGATTCATCAATAAATTTCTTACTAATAATCTCCCCGCCGATACCTGCACCAAGCGGTGAGGGAAAATCCACTTTAAATACTTGTGAATCCGGGACAACAAATGCCGATCGAAACACCGGGTAAAGCACACTTATATTTTCATAGCTTGAAGATGAAAAGGTAGTAAAAAATTTTTCAAAAATAGTTTCTTCAATAGATTTCTCAAGAGAAGATTTCGAAATAGCTTTTCTATAGAAAAGTGTCATCTCATAATATAAATCAATAATAGCTTCGATCAATTTATTCTCATCTTCAGGAACGAGAGTTTTCAAATACCCCGCCGCGTCTTCAAATGGGTTCATCGGAAGCGAGGAAATATCAGCAATTGGTTTTTTGTCAAAATATACATACATGTCATCTTGATAATAATAATCACCGAGATATTTTGCTGTAATAGGATCAAAAAGTGATCCGGCGTTATCTTTCACCATGGGTAATTGTAGGTATTTATCAAAATCATGTAGGGTATTTCCACAATTCTCTTTTTCCTCGGCAATTGGGTAAAAATCCTTTTCTTTAGGAAGCTTAAATAATACATAGCAGGAAGTATTGCCATTTTGCATATTCTGATATTTAAACACAAACGACCGAACAAGCTTAAGGGTATATTCTTCCCAAAAATAGTCATTTCTTCCTAATTTATAATCTGAAACAGGGCCATGCCACGTTAGCATGACAACTCCATCCCTATAGTCGATATCATCAAAATCAATCCAGTTACTTTCAGAATTTTCGAGAGTAATATTTGGTAAAGAATTATTTCCAAAACTCAATATCTCATATGAAGTAACTTGGCTAGCCATTTCAACTTTTATAAACAACTCTTCAACCCCATCGCCATTGATATCCTTCTCAAAAAAGTTTTGCTCAAGCACTTGTGTACTATCAAGAGGTGGCACTAAAGAATTTACTTCTTTAATCAGCTTGGGGTTACTACCAACAGTGTAAAAACGATATATGCTTTCTTCTGGTCCTAAGCGGCTATCGGTTGCGTCCTTGGTCTCGACAATAAGTAATAACTCATGAGTACCTACCATTATTTTCTTTACATGAGTATCTACCCCATCAATCTTAAAATGATTTTCGTCATTGAAGATTTCGATTTCTGAGCCGGTATATATTTCTGAAAGTAAGGAATTGTATGTACCTACAGGTTGAGATGAGTTTTTGGGTAGATCAAAAAAAGTGAGTACTACGAAAATAAGGACAAGAGATAATAATAGAAAAATAAGTTTTTTATTAATTCTCATGATTCAATTTTTTCTCTTTATCTGAACTTTTTGTAGCACACTGTCGCATACCAAAATCAGCCTTACTCGACTTCAAAGGAATTGGTTTGCGGCGCAAATGGATC